>WOYJ01000047.1:0-26660 GCA_011620845.1 Methanobacteriaceae archaeon | reverse complement strand
TTGAGTAAGATTTCTTTTGAGTAAGATTTCTTTAATTAAATATTTCTTTAATTAAGCAAGTTATTCAGTTTAGAATCTTTCTAATTTTGTGAAACCTTTGGAAACTTTCTTACCTGATAACTACCGCTGCATAACCGACCACTGCGCTTCTATCTCCAGTGATATCACCGCTGGTCGCATACTTAAGTACTTCTACCTTTTCTGCACCCCTAAGCTTGGAATAGACCAGGGATGCGTTAACCGGTCCGAAGCCGCACATGGTAACGTTAAGTTCCTCCACCCGACTCATAACCGCCTTTTCATCTAGGGCTTCTATTGCATCTAGGACCTGGTGGTCGTTGTGGTAGGCTATATCATGGGGTTTGTAGTGGGTGAAGTCTGTGCTGGCCACTATAACCACGTCTCTTTCAAGTTCCTGGCTGGTCTTTGCTATGGCAGCTCCTATCTCCGTTGCAGTTTGTAGATCCTGCATCCACATACAGATGGGCACAATCCGTAATGTTTTACCAGCTTTCTCTGCCAGGTACTGTATGAAGGGTACCTGGACTTCGCAGCTGTGTTCCTGGATGTGGGCCAGTGGTTCTGAGTCTATGATGGGTGCGTTTTCCATCAACCTTTCTGCAAATTCGCCGTCGATATCAACGAGGCCAAGTGGGGTTTTCCACTCTCCTTCGGTTACTGTGGAGACACCGGATCCCATTCCAGTGTGGTTGGGGCATAGTATGAGGAATGTTTCTGGCAGTCCGTCTTCTGCAAGGTGCAGGTAGGAGTGGGCGGCCACTGGTCCGGAGTACATGTACCCGGCATGTGGTGCGATGATACTTTTTATCTCGCGCGTTTTTCCCATGCTTTCTGGTAGTCTTCCCGGGCCAAGCTGGTGTTTAAAACAACCTTCTATCTGTTTAGTTAAAGAATCAGGATCCGCTTCGTAGAAAGTACCTGCTACAGCAGGGTTTCTTATCATTTAAATCACTGCCTCTTTAATTTTTTTTAATTATATCCTCAATTTCTAACTTATATCCTCAATTTCTAACTTAATCCTACTATTTCCTATTGAATCCTTAATATAATCCCTTAAAATTTTAAGATCATGATTTTTTTTTATAGATTAAACCAGTTTATATCTTCAATTCGAAATCCGTTGGTTCCACGTCCAGATCGGCGTCTTCGGCTATGATTCCTTTCTCCCGGAGGATCTGTCTGGCGAGTAACCAGTAGACCAGTGCGATTGCCTTTCTTCCCTTGTTGTTTACTGGTACGACTATGTCCACATTTCCCAGGAGGTTCTCTGTATCACAGAGTGCTACCACAGGCAGGCCCATCTGTTTGGCTTCTATTATGGCCTGGGAGTCTGATCTGGGGTCGGTTACCACCAGTGCCTTGGGTTCTATGAACTTGGCATACTTGGGGTTGGTCAACGTTCCTGGTATGAATCTTCCAGGTATGGTCTTTGCCCCTACAATCTCTCCGAATCTTTTAACTGGTGCCTGTCCGTACTGTCTGGTTGACACTACCAGTATCTCATCTGGATCGTATTTGGCCAGAAATTTGGCCGCTGATAATATTCTGTCGTTCGTTTTTTTGACATCTAATACGTAGAGTCCATCTGCCCTTACCCGGTAGATGTACCTTTCCATGTCCTTGGTTTTCTGTTGAGTGCCTATGTGCAATCCGGCTGCTAAATATCTGTCCAGTGGAATTAAAAGTTCTGACAACTTATCACCTCAAATAAACATTTTTTTAAACGTTTTAACTTGTATTTTTTTCCTTGTAATTGTAAATAATAGTTTTTTTACGGGTTTGAAATAGAGGTTAAATGGATGTTATTATAATAAATTAAGAAAAAATGCGATTTTAATTTGCATTCCCTTTTTATTATCGTGAAAAATTCATTTATTAATCTTCTTCTACCTTTACTGCTTCATTGGGGCATACGTCTATGCATACCTCACATAAGCTGCATTCTTCTTGGTTGCAAATTATGATCTTGTCTCCTTCGATTTCGAAGTTTTCCATTGGGCAGACATCAACACATTCTGCACAGTCTGCGCCTTCGCATTTTTTGTAATCTATTGTTATCTTAGCCATATTTCTATTTCTCCTTTGTTTTGTAGACCTTTTTCATATTGGAATGTCCTGATTATTTTATAATATAAAAAACGTGATTTTACCGGTATTTCTCGATCTTACCCATGGATGGATCGGTAATTTCCTCTTCTATCCTGATGAGTTCGTTGAGTTTGGCTATCCTTTCCCCGCCGGTTGCACCGGTTTTGATTATGGGACATCCCCAGGCCACTGCCAGGTGGGCTATGGTTTCATCGGTGGTTTCTCCTGAGCGGTGAGATACTACGGGTACGTATTTGTTGTTCCGTGCTAGTTCTACTGTTTGGTAGGTGTCGGTGAGGGTACCGATTTGATTGGGTTTTATGATGATGGAATCGGCGGCCTTCTTGTTTATTCCCTCCTGGAGAATTTCCTTGTTGGTCACGAATATGTCGTCACCACAGATCAGGCACCGGCCCTTCACTTTACTGGTGAGCTCGGCAAATCCATCGAAATCACCCTCCCGAATGGGGTCTTCCACGAAGTAAAAACCGTAGGTGTCTATGATTTCCTCTACATAATCTATCTGTTCGCCGGTGGTCCGGTTTACACCTTCACGCTTGTATACGTATACTTCATTATCAGGGTCCCACATCTCACTGGCGGCCATGTCCAGGGAAGGTTTTACCTCCACACCCGTTTCATCAGTGACGGACTGGCAGGCCGTGAACTGTATCTCCAGAGCTTCTTGGCTGGTGAGGTTGGGTGCCCATCCTCCTTCATCTCCCTTACCACCAGTAAAGGATGTGTCTTTGGCCTGTATTAATTCCCTGATCTTCTTGTGGACGTTAACATTGGTAAAGACTGCTTCGGTGATGTTCTCTGCTCCTATGGGTATTACCAGGAATTCCTGTATATCCGGGGCGTTCTTACCGGCGTGTGCTCCACCGTTTATCATGTTTCCCAGGGGATAGGGTATTTCATTGGACATGTTTCCCCCTAAAAAGAGGTACAGGGGCATGTTGTAGGATGCTGCTGCGGCCTTGGCTGTGGCCATGGACACGGCCACAGTGGTGTTCCCGCCTATGGAGGACAGGTTCTCTGTGCCGTCTATCTCCTTCAAAACCAGGTCGATCTCGTTCAGGTCTTCGGCATCCATCCCTATAAGTTCCGAGGATATGATATCCTCCACTTCACCTATTATCTTGTCCACTCCCCCGGCTGGGAATGCTACCACTTCACGTGCTCCGGTGCTGGCTCCGCTGGGAGCTGCCGCCCTTCCAAAACCGTTCCAGGTTATTACATCCACCTCTAGGGTGGGGTTTCCTCTACTATCTAAGATTTTTCTTACCCGTATGTCTTCTATAATACTATCCACAATAAACACCTCTGGAAAAAAATAGTGGTTATTTCAGGCCTTATTTTTGGATTAACTATTTTTTTAATGATGAAAGTGATCTTCCCTTTATTAGAAAGTCTCTACTTTTTCAATATCCTCTTCACTTCGAGGGGTATTACATCTTCTTTAAGCTCTAATATGGCTATGTCTATGGGGTCAATGGAACCAGAAACTTCTACTTGTGGTTTGGCTCCCATTGAAAGTTGAAGAGCTCTGGCACCTATGAGTCGTGCCTTTTCAAATCTGGTAAGTTTTAAAGGGGTTTCTTCCTTTTTTGTACTAGTTTTTCTGGCCATTTTCTCTCTCCTTATGGTAAATTTCATTGATTAGATTAATGGAAATGGGGCCGCCGAGATTTGAACTCGGGTCTCCAGCGTTCCGGTGTTGACCGCATCCCCGTTTCAGTTGAAAAAATATTACACTACGGAAAATTTTATTTTCCTTAAGTTAAGTGAATACTTGTTTCAATGGCTGAGAGGATGGACCAAGCTACCCTACGGCCCCCGTACTACCATACTTCTACATGGGCTATGAACATTCTCCTGCAGCAGTATTTGTCTATTCCCAGGTCATTGAGGACTTCCTTAGGATTCTCACCCTCATCAGTTCTCTTTTTATATTCCTCAAAATAGGCAGATACAACTTTTCCACAGCTTAAACATCTAACTGGAATCATATAATCATTCGTTTGAATAAGTTTTTTTAAATTAAGTTTTTATTAAGGTTCTTTTTATAGAATTGGGGGTTCTGTTTTTAATTACAGGAAAAATAACGTTCCTACACGGAAAAATAATATTCCGGTAAAGGGAGGGTTTTACCTGTAACTTTTCTGTTTTCGGGCTCGTGCGCCTCTTCCACCGTACTTTTTAGGTTCGCTACGTCGTGGGTCACCTACGAGCATGGTACGGTCATATTGTGTGTACTTTTCTTTGAGGTCCATGTCGCTGGTCCATTGTACCAGTCCCTTGGCTATGACCATTCGAGCGGCTTCTGCCTGACCCATTATACCGCCGCCGACTACATGAACATCGATGTCCACATCTTCGGCCAGTTTACCAGCCAGGGTGATTGGTTCGCTTATCTTCAATCGGGCAAGTTCAGGCTGGTAGAGTTCGGCTGGGTACTTGTTTATCCTTACCCTTCCCTTACCTTCCCGGAATTTTCCCCGGGCAATGGCTGTTTTTCTCTTTCCACTGGTATGAATAACTTTCTTCATGATATACACTTATCCTAATTTCTTAATATTTTTGAGAGCTTCCTTTGAGCTTTTTAATATTTTGAGCCCAACAGGTGGGATACTTTTCCCAGTTCAATGCTTTTTACCACGTGTTTGGGCTGTGCTTCTAGTGGCTTCAGGGCTTCTTTGTCTTCGAATTTGCGAGGAACTCCTACGTAAACTTTGAGTGATTTAAAGGCCTCTCTTCCCCTGGGTTTCTTGTAGGGTAACATGCCCCTCACAGTTCTCCGGAAGATATCATCGGGTCTTCGGGGGTATTTAGGTCCCATATCTCGGGGGTTTGAAATACTGGCCCGGTCAATTCTCTGTTTATATTTGGCGTAGGCCCATTCCTTTGTTCCTGATATCAGTATTTTATCAGCGTTTAAAACCGTTATCTCCTCGCCCTGGAGTAATTTCTTACTGACTTTGCTGGCCAGTCTCCCCAGTACGAGTCCTTCTCCATCTATAATCATTTTAACATCCTCTAGGTAATTTTGGATAATCTCCAGTTTATTGGATAATCTTCACTCCGGTGCCTTTCGGATTCTTCTCCACCAGCTGGCTTATATCCAGTATTTCTCCACCAGCGTTATCTATCTTTCGAGCTGCCTTCAGGGAAAAATCTAATGCTGCTATCTGGACTTTATGGTCCAGTACACCGCTACTTAACACTTTACCCGGCACCAGGACCACATCGTCTTTCTGGGTGTACCGGTTTATCTTGGAGAGGTTTACCTCGGCCTGTCTCCTGGTGGATTTTTCCAGTTTACGGGCTACATCCTTCCATATGGCCGCCTCTTCCTGGTATGATTTCTCTTTAAGGCTGGTTATGAGTTCTGTGATCTTGGGATTGGTTTTGGTCATTTAACTTTCTCCTTCTGTAAATTCTATGATTTTTTGAGATTTACCCGCCAATATATCGCAGGCTGTACTTATTACTTCCTCTGGTTTCAGGGATCCATCGGTTTCTATCTTAAATATGAACTTATCTTCCTGGCCTTCCACGGTGATGGCACCCATTTCACAGTCCTTGACACAGGTCTTGCACATGTTGCAGTTTTCCGGGTCCACTACCAGGATCTTGTTTTCCTTCTCATCGAATTCCAGAACCCCTCGGGGGCATTCTGTTGCACAGTTGGCACATGCCTCACATTTTTCTGTGTCTATGGTAATTAGGGGATAGTACTTGTAGGCGCTTGATGTGGTGGGCTGCCATTTAGCATGCTCTAAACCAGTTCCCAGCTGTGCTATGGCCTCCAATTCCACCTCTTCCTCTCCCCTTAACTTCAGGAGGGGTATGGTGTCGTGTACTGGTGCTACCTTAGGGTCCTGTGATGTGAGGTCGCCTGAGTAGACTGTTTTAGGTCCTTTCTCCTTTAAAAGGAGTGATACGCTACAGCGGGGGCAGTGGTCTTCACAGTCACATTCATCACGGGGGATGATGGATTCCAGATCAGTTTTAAGAGGTACCAGTCCTAACCGGTGGGCTAAAACTTCATCGAATATGCGTGAATCATTCTTGTATATATCCACTTCTTCTATGGCCATGGTAGGTACTTCCACCATGCAGATCCGGCGAAGCGCGTTCACGAAAGGTACGTCAACACCTTCTATTATCAGGATGATCTTATCCTCATCCCTGTTTTTGGTGGTTATATCCATTTAGACCCTTCTCCCCCTTTTACCTCCTGGTCTTCCTGTTCCATCGTGAGGTATCGGAGTGACATCTTCAATTTTACCTATCTTGATACCGGCCCGGGCTAAAGCCCTTATGGTGGCCTGTGCACCTGGTCCGGGTGTTCGGGGACCGTTTCCTCCCGGGGCTCGAACACGTATGTGTAATCCGATTAAACCCTTTTCCTTGACATCATCTGCTGCCCTGGTGGCAGCCTCCATGGCTGCAAAGGGTGATGATTCCTGCCTATCTGCCCGTACCACCTTACCACCGGACCACTGAGTTATGGTCTCTGCTCCGGTAAGGTCGGTGACGGTGATTATGGTGTTGTTGAAGGAACTGTAGATGTTAGCTACGCCCCATTTTTCTTTATCCGCCATATTTATCACCTATAAAATTTATTCTTCTCCTGTTTGTTTGGAGGCCTGTTCTTTTTGATATTTTTCCATGGCACTTCCCTGGTAGAAGCATATGAGCTCTTCATCACCACTTTTTACCAGGTAACTGGGTGAGTCTATTTTCTTACCATCCAGGGCTATGTGTCCGTGTACTACCATTATTCTGGATTGTTTGGCTGTGTTGCCAAGTCCCTTCTGGTGTACTAGGGTTTGTAATCTCCTGCGGAGCACGTCTTCCACGGTCAGGTTTAAAACGTCTTCCAGTTTGGCTTCTTTACCTAAAAAGCCTTGTTTAACCAGGTGACCTAGAAGCTGTTCCCTCTCGGTTTTGGTCTGTTCACTGGATAGACCCAAGAGTTCCCTGGCATCACGCCGGTACTTTTTAACCATGGTCTCGGCTTTCCATATTTCCTTTTTGGTCTTAAGCCCGTACTTTTTAACTAATTTATTCTCCAGTTTTATCCTGTCGGCGTTCCATGGGTGAGATGGTGTGTCATATTTTTTCCTGGATTTTCTTGGATGTCCCATAATTTCATACTCCTAAATAACTATCCTCTTCTTCTCCTGCTTACTCCCACAGATGATCCTTTCCGGAAGGTGGATTTGGTTCTTTGTCCACGGACTGGTAATCCCACCTCATGCCTTCTTCCTTTATAGCTTCTGATCTTTTTCATCCGGTTTAAATCGTCTCTGAGACGCATCATTAAGTCTGATTCTATAAGATGCTCGGTTTTACCGGTTTCATAATCGTTTCTCCGGTTAAGCATCCATTCTGGGATATCATGCTTCTGTGGATCCCGAATAGCATCCTCTATTTCATTGATTGTATCATCTGGTAAGTATCCTATTTTCTGGTTTAAGTCTAAACCCATACGTGAAACTATGGCCCTGGATAACGCGATTCCCACGCCTTTTATATCGGCAAGTGCGTTTACTACTGGTTTGTTACCATCCACGTCCTTTCTGGCTATACGGACCATGTGTTTGAAGTCTTCTTCCATATTTATTCCTCTCTTTTATACTTTTGGATATTTTTTGTTAGTTTTCAATTTTTTTTGCGATTTCTTCTCTATCTTATTTTTATTTCATCCTATTTGTTTTTTGTATTTTCTGGTTAATTTTTATGAGTCCAATTGTTTTGTTTTTAAACGCCGGGACTGGGATTTGAACCCAGGCGGAGCAAAGCTCCACAAGATTTCCAGTCTTGCGCCTTACCTGGCTAGACTATCCCGGCATAAATATAAATATGCAACCTAAAAAATTTCAATCCCCTAGGCGATACATTTTCTATTTGTTTATAAGTCTGGGAAGTTATATACAAAGAGCAGATTTTTTTCACTTCCACATCTTTGGATATGTTCCAGGTTCCATAAAAACTTTTTTTATATCCGCCACTATTCCCCTGTTGATTTTGCATATTTCATTTGAGTCGTGGAGACTGGCGCCTGCTGCTACCAGTTCACCCTTCAAAGTGTAAAGGGCAACAGTGGAGCCTTTCTGTATATCCGGACATAACCGGAGTATCCCGCCGGCGGCCAGATCTGCACCGTGGCAGATGGCATCTACGGCAGAATCCCTGATGATTATCAGGGGGAGGTGGCTTGCCGCCGTTTCCATGGGAAGTACAGTCTCCCGCAACCCGGATTCATCTCCCTCATCCAGCCATTCCTGGTAGGCATCAGTTACATCCTGTAAATTCTTAAGAGTTTCATCCTCCAGGAAGGGTCCTACCATGGTCCTTCTAAGTTCGGCCATATGTGCGCCTGAACCAAGGGCTTCTCCTATATCGTGACAATATTTACGGATGTAGGTACCTGCTTCGCAGCCTATCCGGAATAGGATGTTTTGTCCTTCCATCTCCAGGAGGTCCACGTAGTATATGTTCCTTACCCTTAGTTCTCTTTTTACTGCTGATTTTACAGGGGGTGTTTGAAAGATCTTTCCCTGGAATTCCCGGAGTATCTCCAGTATCCTGCAGTCCTCCACTTCCTCATGGAGTCTCATAAGACATACATATTCCTTCGGAGCCTCTAGGAGGAGATGGATGACTCTGGTGGCCTGGTCAATTCCCACAGGCAGTACCCCGGTAACCCGGGGGTCCAGTGTTCCTCCATGCCCTGTTTTAGTGACTTTAAGGATTTTTTTTACCCAGGAATCCACTTCATGGGAGGTAGGTCCCGATGGCTTGTCCAGGTTTATAACACCCTTGGAGAGGTACTCCTCTATGGGTCGCATGTGGGGTGGGCATCCAAAATCTGGATCAGTTTCCCCTTCGGCCTTATGGAGCAGTTCTACCATCAGTAACCCTATTTCATCTTTTGGATATGTTAAGTTTTTTATGAATTTTATATTAGATTATCAGGTGCTCTTAAGCTACTGCAGCCTCAAAGTCCTTTTTAATCTTTTCTATATCGTCAGATTTAACTTCCATTGTTTCTTCTAATGGTTCTAAGTGTTTAACATTGCATCTTCTGTTTTTAACAGCGGTGCCTACTACTTCTACGAATTTATCATCGATAACTTCCATGATAACACATTTTTCACCCGCTTCTCTTCCAGCGAGTTTTACGCATATTCTTCCAACTTCTATTGCTGGCATCTATAATCACCTCTAATTTTTAGATATTTGCTAGAATCTACTTTTTTTTGGTTTTTATGAACTTGAATTATTGATTTATAAGCTTTTATTTCATATCTGTAGAGCTGCTTACTGTATTTTATATTTCTCCAGCTGCTTTCTCTATGATATGGGCTATGCTTTCTGGAGTGAAGCTGTTGGTGTTGATGATGAGATCATACACATCCAGATCTTCGATTTCTATATGGTGTATCTCCCGGTACCTTTTGGCCTCGCTTAGTCCCCTTTTAATGATTTCCTTTTTAACTATATCCAGGGGCTTGTTCTCCCTCTGGCTTATACGTTCTGCACGGACATCCAGGGGTGCTGTGAAGCATACCTTGAGGTCGGCGTCTACGAAGTATGCCGAGAGTCTGCCCTCCACTATGAGTTCTTCACATTCACGGGCTACTTCTGCCTGTCTCTGGTCGATCTGGCGGTCTACATCTATGTTGTCTTCAGCGTATTTGCTGAACTCCAGAATATCCATCTCATGTTCTCTGGCCATCTGGCGGAAAATATCCCCAGCTGAAATGTAGGGGATTCCCATATTCTCAGAGAGGATCTTGCTGGCGGTGGTTGTACCACTTCCGGCTAGTCCGCCGATGGTTATGATCATCAGGATCGGGCCTCTTCTTTAAATACTCGTCGGGAACACTCTGAGCAGAGCTGTCCACCGTATGGTCTGGTCGGCCTTTTCTTGGTCTTTGAAAGTTTTCTTATCTGGTAAGGTCTTCCTCGGGGGACACCGTGAAGTAGTTTACCGCAACTGGCACATACGTGCTTGGAGGGTTTCTTCTTCTTGTAGTGTAGTACTGTTTTGCCTCCCGGGGTTTTCTTAAAGGTTCTCCTGTAAGATCTTGATCTGTATCTTAACTGTGGCATTTTACTATCTCCTAATACATTTTTTTATCTAAATTTGGACGGGTAAATTTGATGTTTCTGATTTAATATTTTCCATTCTCCACCATTAAGGCAAGAAACTTTACATTCCTCCCCCTTTAAGGCCCAGGAATTTCCTGAACACCATGGACATGGCGAAAGATACTAATACGTACCATCCCAGCCAGCTGATGGTGGCGAAGGGTGTTACTGCTCCCACTGGATAGAATATGGTGGCTATCCATTGGAATAGCGGTACCAGAAATATGTAGTAGCCGAAGGTGGGTAACTGCACGTAGAACTGGGAAACCAGGGGGTTTCCAGCCAGCCAGTAGAACACGAGGAGTATGGGCACCATGGTCACTATCAGGGGTTTGAAGGAGTTGAACATCATCTCCTTCTGCAGTGACATGAACTTCTCCTGCTTCTTCTGGACCTCCTTCAACTTTTTCGGGTCGCCTGATTTCTGGGCGGCCATCATCTCCTGCTGGTATTCCTTCATCTCCTGCTGCAGGAATTGCAGTCGGTCCTGATCCACCAGTAACTTGTTGGCCAGTGTTATAAGGAAGGCTATAATTGTGGATATTATGAATACCCCAATGATAGCTCCAAACATGGGGTTGTTTGGATCGTTTACTAGTGTAAGTAACGGGTTAAGTATTGGATTTAAGATTGGATTTAGAAAATCAAAACCTGCCATTTTTTTATATCCTCTCTTTATGTTGTTGATTTTTTAGTATTATGTAATTTTTTTAAGTGAATGTGAATTTTTTTAAGTGTTGTGTTAATTTTTGTTATTTTAATGTTTCAATCATCCTTTCAACTGTCTCATCCAGCTGGTCGTCATGATTTTGAATTATCTGTACCGTGGCACCGGTTAGTGCGGCGTAGGCCATGGCCACAGAACGGTTCATCTGCTGGTGTAAGTTTATGTCCTGGAGTTTCTCCATGTCCCGGGTTCGGGTGGTGTCAGATATCCTCCGTATGAGAATCTCATCTCCATCAGCCTCCACCAGTACGAACTGGTCTGGCTGCAGTTCCTCTAAAACCCAGGGAGGTAAACCGGGTAAGAAACCCAGGGGAGTTTTTATGGTGCAGTGGGTGTCCACGATTATATTACTTTGCTTTGCCCTTTCTCTTATACTTTTTGCAGCTTCCCTCTGTACTTCTTTCTGCACTTCGGGTGAAAGTTTTCTCATGGAATCTCTATCCTGGACTATGTCCCTTTTCTGGGCGATCTCCAGCATAACATCTCCATAATTTACATGTTCATAGTCAAGGTCTACAAGGGCTCCTTTAAGAACCGTTGTACTTCCTGATCCTGGAATTCCAGCAACTACTACCACCTTCATTTTAAATCCCCATTTGTTTCATTTTACTTTTTTATAACTTTATGAACTTTAATCTCCTAGGAATCTTCTAAGCATTGGATGCATGTCCATCAGCTGTTCCTGGGCCAATTCTTCGTATAACCGGTACACGATACCCACGGTTAAAAGCACACCGGTACCTCCACCGAGAGCTCCGGTTAAGTCCGCTCCGAAGGCTAGTAACCCTACAAAGGCACCGCCCATGATGGTGATGGCGGGTATGTACTTCTTGAGTATCCTTTCGAAGTGTCCCCGGCTGCTTCTAAAACCAGGGATCTGCATACCCATCTGGTATAACTGTTTAGCCACCTGTTTTGGACCTATTCCACTTATCTCCACCCATAGCCAGGCAAATAATACACAGGAACCAATGAATACCACGGCATAGAACAGCACCTGTAATGGATTGGTGAACAGGGCACCGATTGATGGTTGGCTCAGCCATAACGCCAGTCCACTTATGGGCTGTCCATTGGATATTGTCCCAAGGATGGGGAATCCCAGTTTCTGGAAGAGTGTTGCAAATAACTGCACGTTCAAGAGCAGTGCGCTGGTTAATATAACCGGCATGTTACTGGCGTATATAAATTTAAGCGGATACTTTCCACGGGCACCCTTAACACCACCATAGGACAGTGGTATCTCCACGCGCATACTTTCTGCGTAGACTACCACCAGGAACACGGCTATAACCGCTAGTACTGGTAGGAGCAGGGAGAAATCAGGTTGGCTGGTGGTCAGTGTATATATGAAATGGGGTATTGCTCCAGAGGGCACTCCTGGAGATGTTGGTGACGAAAGGAAGTTGAATGATCCTACTATTATGGTTTGAGCAACTCCGGCTGCAATGAACAGCCCTACTCCACTACCGAATCCCCATTTGGATACCACTTCATCCAGGAATATTATGAGTATTCCTCCGATTACAATCTGTAATATTAATATCCAGGTGACTGCTGAGGATGATGGAGCTAATGCGCCGGTTAAAACCAGTACTGCTGCTTCAAATATTGTGAATATGATGGCAAGGAGTTTCTGAGTTCCCTGGAATAATGCTTTGTCCCGGGGCTGGGAAAGATCCAGTTTGATGATCTTTCCACCCACCATGAGTTGCAGTATAATGGATGCAGTTACTATGGGACCGATACCCAGGGTGATTATTGATCCAAAATTACCGGCCAGGACTGCCCTTAATTGGGCGAACTGGTCTACAGCCGTTGGGTTTAAACCGAAGAGTGGTATCATACCTATGACGAAGTAGAGTATCAGGATTATCCCTGTCCATTGTAGTTTTTCTTTAAAGGGAACCCGGTAATCAGGTGACTTTACCTGGGGGAGTAAAGAGAATATGGGCTGCAGTTTTTCAATCAAATGAATCTCCTTCCATGAATACTGTGTATTTCGCTATTTTAATTTTAATGTTTTCTTTATTTTAGTTTATGTGTAGATTTTCCTAAAGGGTTACTGCTTCTCCGCCTGCTTTTTCTATCTTGCTTTTTGCAGATTCTGAGAATTTGGGGGATTTAATTATTGCTTTTTTGGTTATTCTGCCCTTCCCTAGGACTTTGTTGTAGCCAAGCTCGGTTACGTCCACCACTATCTTTCCCTTCTCTTCCTTGGCCAAACCCTTTAATACTAGTTCATCGAGTTTTTCATCCAGGAAAGCTAAGTTGACAGGGTTAAATTTAGTTATGGTCTTCTGAGGCCGTTTAAAGCCGTGTTTTCCGTAATGATCTGGATCGTTTTTAACCAACCAGGACCACATGTGCTTGTGGCCTCCGGCAAAACCTCTCCCACCACGGTGGCCTGCTCCCCTCCTCTTTTTAGAAGAGCCTCCGCCTATGGTTCGTGATCCACGTAGCTTTCGTATTTTTCGTGTTCTTCTTATCATGATAGATCAACTCAAATTAATTGGATTATCTTTATAACATCTTGCGGATAAGATCTTCCATATTTTCCCCGCGGTATCCTAAGGTCCCGTCTTCATTATAGGATTTTTTAACATTCTCATATCCTTTTCGGGGAGGGTGTAGTCTGAATACGGGTTTTATTCCTGCTTCTTCCAGTTTTTCACCCTTAGCCACTGCTTTGGCCAGGGCTTTGATGGTCTTGTAGGAAGTGTTTTCCTTCAAGTATTCCTCGGTGACCTTTTCTCCGCCAGGCACTTTACCCCTTTTAGTGATGATCTCTTCCAGGGTGCCTTCTGTAATTTCACCCCATGTTATGTAATCTTTTGCCTTCTGGAGCATTCCCTGATAACTGGGGGTGTCGTCGATAATGACAGCATGATTTATTCTGTTAAGCCTTAACATCTTCATGGTGTCTGCTATCTCCCCTTTTACACCGGTTGTGCCCCTTACTCTTATAGCTGCAATCATTTATGTATCACCTTGAATTTCTTGTAATGGGTTAATGGTAACTCATCTCGCGATTATTCCGCGCATTCTACTCCCAGATTTTTAAGGTCTGATTTTTTAGCCTTAACCATACTTAACTGTTTTAAAGCTTCAAAGACCGCTGCTGCGAAGTTTATTGTGGTCTGGGTTTGTCCCTTGGTATCGGACCATACATCGTCGATTCCTGCTAGTTTCAGGATGGTTTTACCCACATCTCCAATGGCCAGTCCCACTCCACCCGGGGCGGGTATGAGGGTTACCCGTACGCTTCCTGCTTTTCCTTCCACTTTGAAGGGTACGGTGTGTTCTTTTCCACAGACACATCCCCAGTCTCCGCATCCCCGGCGGACTTTGATAACGTTGTATTTAGCGTCATCTACTGCTTTTCTGATGGCCGGGCCTACCTCTTTGGCTTTGCCCTGTCCTAGTCCCACGTAGCCGTCCTTGTTTCCCACGGCCACTATGACCCGGAAGTTCACTTTCCTACCTGATTTGTGCATCCTCTGGACCAGGTTGACGTCCATGACTTCTTCTTCCAGATCGGGTAGTAGTGAGTTTATTATTTCCAGTTCCATGATGGGAAGGCCTCTGTCAAATATCTCATCTATATCGGTTATGGTGCCTTCCTTAACCATACGTCCCAGATTGGTTTTTGGCTCCCAATCTTCTCGATCGTTTCGATCCCTGCGATCCCTGCGATCTCTACGATCTCTACGATCATTGCTCATGATAATTCCTCTTCTATTTTTTCTTTAATGGTGGTGAAGTGTTCCGGTAGTTTCGCTGGTTCGATTCCGTTTTCCTTGTACTTGGAGAACTTCTCTTCAATCTCTTTATCATTCAGGACCTCGGCATATTTTGCTATGTGTTCCCCGTTAATCCTCTCATCAGTTGGTAGGACTGATTCGTTGTGTGGTATGTGCAATCCAGAGTCCACCGCACCCTTGAGTACTGCGTATAATTTTGAACCTTTAAGTGATGTTTTAAGACCTATGTCCATGGTGGCCTCTTCTATTCCATCCTTTAAAGCTTTTTTACCAGCTAAAAAGCCGGTCAGGTATGCTGCGGAGATGTTCTTTCCACCTGCTTTCCAGCCTAACTTCTCAAGTTCCTTGGAGTTAACTGCTATCATGGTCTGGTCTCCTTCTGTTTTGGTGGTGACTATCTGGGCTATGATATGCTTATTGGAAAGTCTTACCACGAACCTGTATTTGTTCTGTCCCATGAGCTTTAATCTGGCTTTATAGTCTGTTTTTCCTTCATTTCTTCTTTTGAATGCTAGTTTGTATCTTGAACTGTGTGCCATAAATTATTCCCCCAGTTATCTTAAGAGGTCATGATCCTGAGCGTAGGTCTTCATGTAGGATTTGCTCCGGAATGCACCACCTTTAGCCATCTTGTAAAGCTTACGATAAGTGGTTTTATTTATCTCCCTGTTATCTCTCATATCCTTTAAATCAGTTCTTAAGGCCCTTATGGTGGTCATCCAGGCTTTTTTCTTGGGGTTTCTTGCCCCTTTAGCCCCTTTTATACTTCCACGGCCTTTCCTTCTTCCTTTCTGTTTCTGTGCTGCGATCTTCTTAGACCGGTAACTGCTGATCCCCTTTTTAGGTTTGGCTTTTATAACTCCATTTCCTATGAGTTGCTTGACACCTTCCCTGGTGATGGCCCGTGATACTTCCTCAGTATTCTCGGGATCTATCCAAACCCGATTCACGCCGACTTTTAGAATGTCTGCAGCTATCCTTTTTTGAGTAGTAAGATTCAATTTGAAACCTCCCAAACAGCCCCTTTTTGGGCTGCAGTTAATTTTTTCATATCAATCCATTATACCGAATTAAAATATGTGCGATTAATTATTTTTATTTAAATTGTTCCCGTTTAACTGGAATCATAATATTTACTCGTTTAATACTTTTTTATTCATTTAATACTTTGATTCCCAGTTCCTTTGCTTTTTCGAGGATTTGTTCCTTTTTTCTTCCGCCTACCTTGGAACTGATCCTTCCGGCCTGTGTTTCAGGGTCTAAGGTTGCTAGTTCCGCGTGGTTCGAGACCAGTACATCCTGGTATCCGGATGGGTGTAGTCCCCTGGTTTCTTTAGGAGATCCGTATCCGATAGATGGCATGGCTGGTTTTCTTGCCTCGTACCTTCTCCTTTTACTGGTTTTCCCCCGGGCTTTCCTCCATTTGTCTCCGAGTTTCTTGTATCTGTGCCATTCCTGTCGTTTAAAATGTGGTTTTTTCATGTGGATCACCCTATTTTTATTCCTTGCTTACCAGGTATATTCCGTCCTGGAACACCCTGGGGTCTCTCCCTTTGATTTTGGTGGCCTGTTCTATGTTGGCCATGGTCTGTCCTGCATCTTCCTTGTTTATACCTTCCACGGTTACCTCGTCACCCTTGACCTGGACTTTGGTATCGCCCAGTATCTTGGCGGTTCGGGGGTGTCTTTCTCCCAGGAAGTTTTCTATGGCCACCTTACTGTCGGTGACTTTAACGGTCATGGGAAAGTGAGCGTATACTATTTTCATCTTGTAACTGAACCCATCAGTTAATCCGGTTATCATGTTGGTTATATGAGATTTTATTGTTCCCAGCATGGCTTTATCCCTCTTTTTAGGGAAGGGAGATTCTAATATGACTTTATCATCGTCTTTGGTGATCTTGATGTTTCGTGCCTTGAATTTTCTTTTAAGCTCGCCTTTGGATCCGGTAACCACCACTTCATCATTTATGGTTACCTCCACTCCCTCTGGTATTGGGATTTCCTCTCTGAGAATTGCTACTTGAGCCATTATTATCACCCCTTAGTAAATGTAAGCGAGTAACCTGCCACCGATTTCCTTTTCCTTGGCCTCTTTGTGGGTCATTATTCCCTCGGGTGTGGTCATGATCATTATCCCGAAGCTCTTGCTGGGCAGGTACCTTTTTTCAAATTTTTCAAATTCATCTTTCTTCACGGCGTGTCTGGGCTTTATCACACCGCACTTGTTTATATTCCCTTCCAGTTTGATGATGAACTGTCCCGCCTTTCCATCATCCACGAACTCGAATTCGCCTATGTATTCTTCCTTCTGCATGGTTCTTAGAACATGCCCAATCATCTTGGATGCTGGTTTTATAGTGCAGGTGTTGTTTCCCTGCAATTCATTGTTTCGCATGTTGGTAAGAGCGTCTGCCAGAGGATCCATGAGTGTCATTTTTTTATTACCTCTAGTTATATTTTTTAAATCCGATTTTTGATGCGAGTTCTCTGAAGCACTGTCTGCATAACATAAGCCCGTATCTTCTAACCAGGGCAGAGTGATCCCCACATCTTCTGCATTGTCTTGATGCCTTTCCGTATTTTCTTGGCAAATTAATCACCTATCTCGATGTTGAATTTTTCCTTCATAAACTCCTGGGTTTCCTCTGGAGTGACCTGGTGTTTGGGTGGTACCTTTTTCCTTTGAATTTTCCTCTTCTTTATCCGGTAACCTGGTTTTTCAAAGGTTACTGAGATGTTCATACCGAATATACCGATGTCCGGGTCGTAGCGTATCCCTGGTATATCGATGTGTTCCTCAATTCCGAAGGACAGGTTACCGTTCCTGTCGAATTGTCTGGACCTTAACCGGTTACCAATACCGTTAAGGATGAGCTTTATGGCCTCGTCTGCCTTCTCATCACGCAGGGTGACTTTACAGGCTATGGGCTGGTTTTTCCTTATACCGAACTCTGGGTTGGTTACCTTGGAGTAGGTACGTACTGGCTGCTGGTCGGTGAGTGTGGTGAGTAATTTTTCTGCACGGGCGAGTTTTTCACCACCCTCTCCCACACCGATGTTGATGGTGGCCTTGGCAATCTTCACTTCCTGCATGGGATTCATGATTATTTACCCCCGGGGAGTGTTATTAACGGTTTTTCTTTGCCTAATACGAACACGTAATCTTTCAGTGTCTGGAAGATTTCTCCACTTGCTGATTCGATTACCACGGTGTTGGGCATGGAGGATTTGGTTATGGTTATATCCTTTATAGTTCCCCTCTCACCGATGTGCTTTCCACCAGTGACCAGGCCTAATGTACCGTCTTCAAATTTGATATGATCCTTAATTTCCTGGGATGGGACCTTCAGCTTCACCACATCTGCGGTTTTGTACTGGTCCTCGGTCAGGATGTTTCGGCCGTCGTGTAAATTTAACTGTGTTTTACCTTCTTTAAGGGTGGTTTTATCTACAACACGGCATAGTTTGAATCCTTTGTTTCTCTTGGTTATGGGGTGGAGTATAAGTCGTCCTTTTTCATCGGGAAGTACCCTGTAGATCTTCTCTGATTTGGGTAGCTCGATTACATCCATGAATCCTACCGGGAACTTGTAATCCTTAATTGGTCTACCATCCACCAGGATATCTCCCTTGTTTATGATGATCTTCGCTTCCCTGGCGTTGTCTGCTACCTTGAGTATGTCCCTGACTACTATAAGGAGGGGCATTGACTTGTCCAGGGCATGGGATCCGGGACTGGTTTTAACTGTCCACTTATCTTCTTTAGGGTGTATTGGCCAGTTTTCCGGTGCTTTGTAACGTTTTAAATGTTTTCTTGAACCCATCTTTGCCATGTTATCCCTTCCTCTCTATTGCTTCGTTTCGCTCTTCATCATCTAATTCCAGTTCCACCAGCATCACATTGGAGGGGTGGACCGGGTGGTAAGTTTGATTTCCGTCTGGTTTCTGTACTGAGACACCTTCGATGAATAAGCGGTAATTTTTATAATCGACTTTCTCTACCTTTCCTTCTGTTTCCTTGAAATCTCCCCGCATGACCATTACAGTGTCACCCTTCCTTACCGGGAGAGACCTTGTCTCTAATTGTTCCCGGAGTTCCTCAGATAGTGTGACAGCCATCAGTTTATGGCGCGCATGTAATGGTGCGTTGTAACGGGCTTTCCTTTGTTTTCTTGGCTGTTTTGACATTTATATCACCGTGAAATTATTTTTCTTATTATTATGGATTATCGTTAAATCGGATTATTTATCCTTAATCAGACAATTATGCTGGCTGCACTTCCTATTGATGGCCAGCGGTCAGCTGCTTCTTTAGCTACTGGTCCTCTTATTTCTGATCCTTTAAGCACTCCTTCTGGGGAGAGTATAACCGCGGCGTTGTCTTCAAATTTTACCCTTAATCCGTCTGCCCTGCGGTATTCCTTTTTCTGTCTGACCACCACGGCTGTGGTGACTTCCCTTCTCATTTCCACAGTTCCTTTTTTAACGGAGATCACCACCATATCACCTACACCGGCACTGGCTAACCTTCTTCTTACACCTTTGTAGCTCTTTACCGATATTATTTCCACTTCTCTGGCACCGGTGTTATCCACACACTGTAATCTGGCGCCGATGGGTAGTGATTTAGAAACATTGGATGTAATGGCCTTCATTTCAATCTCCCTTGACTTCTATTACCACGAAATGCTTGGTCTTCGATAGTGATCTGCATTCTGCAATCTTAACCGCATCTCCAACGTTTAAGTCTATGCAGTCTGGTTTGTGTACGTTTATCTTTGATTTCCTTTTCTCGTATCTTTCGAATTTTCGGATAAACTTGTAATAGCTTCTCTCTACAGTGATGGTTCTTTCTGCCTTGTCACTGGTAACGATTCCCTCTAGTATCTGTCCCCTTACTGGCAGGTTGCCATGAAAGGGGCAGTTAGGGTCATCGCATTTGTTTTTTGGTTCTGTAACGTCGATACCAATCATATAATCACCTTTGATTAAATTTATCTGTCTATTTCCTGATATTTAGAATAATTATGATTTTTACAGGTATTTTTTGTATCTCTTTTTTATCCTGTTTTCCGGGCGTATGGCAATTACTTTACCATTTACTTCCACTTTAACTCCGTCGGACAGGGTGAACTGGAAGAGGGCCACCTTTTTAGGGATGACCTTCTCGTTGCCTTCCATATCTTCTATCTTGATGGTATTTTTTGTCTCGTCAACAACCCTTCCCTTTATCCCTTTATATCCTTCATGGGAGCTCTCTGCCACCTTAACCGGGAGGCCAATGAACTCGTGTCGGAATATGTTTTGTGGAGTTATCATAACTGAATATTACAAGCACAGGGATATTATCGTCTCTTTCTACGCTTTGATCTCTCTTCCCTGTCTTTAATTTCGATGGTGTCTGAAGAAAAGCCCATATTTGCTAGAACTTCCTTTACTTTCCGTTTATGGTCCCCTTGAAGTTCTATCTGGCCTTTTTTTGCAGTTCCTCCGCAGGCGCATTTATTTTTAAGTTCTTTGGTCAGTTCTCTTATGTCGATGTCATGCTCATCGATCCCTTCTACAATGGTCATGAGCTTTCCAAATCTTCTTCTTACTGTGTAGACTTTAACTTTTTGAATCTCCCGTGCGATCTCTTCACATACGCAGAGTTCTTCGGGAAGACCGCATACATCACACACTGTCATCTACTTTTGTTCTCCTTGGTTTTTTTCATTCAGTATGGTAAGTACTCGAGCAATAGTCCTTTTAAGTTCCTTAATCTCTCCCGGGTTATCGTAGATACCCGCGGCAGCACTTTTGGAGACTATCTTTGAGTGCTCTGCCCGGAGTTCCTCCAGTTTTTTCTGGATGTCTTCAACTTCCATTGCCCGTATTTCTTTGGTCCTTAAAATTGCCATTTTTTATACACCTTTTAATTTTCAAATATTCTCCCAAAATTATTTTTTATCCCCGGCAGGCTTGACCAGCTCGGCTGTCTTAAAGGTCTTTTTGGGTTCTTCTGCTGCAGGTTCCTTTTTAGGTCTTCCCCTCTTTTCGGGGTTTTCCTCTTCAGGTTCCTCTTCAGGTTTCTCTGCTTTAGGTTCTTTCTTCTTAGGTCTTCCCCTTTTAGGTTCTTCCTTCTTAGGCTCCTCTTTGGCTGGTTCTTCTGCAGGTTCCTCAGCTGGTTTTTTCTCGGCAGCTTCTTTTTCAGGTTTAGCTTGTTTTTCTTCAGCTGGCTCCTCTTTAGATTCTTTCACTGATTCTTTCTCAGCAGCTTCATCTTCAGCAGGTTTTTCACTGGCAGCTTCATCTTCGATCTCCTCGATCTCTTCGATCTCTTCTGCTGTTTCTTCTTCTAAAACGTCGGAGATTGATTCTTCCCCTGATTCTTCCGCCTTTTCTTCCTCAACAGACGCAGATGTTTCTTCTTCCACCACAGTTTCCACAGGGGTTTCCTCTACAGCGGGCTGGATGATATCCACCTTATCTGGTAGGACAGTGCCTGGGGGCATGATTCTGACGTAGATACCCAGTACTCCAGGTTTGAGTTGTACGGTGGCGAATCCTTCCCTTACAAACCGGGTGGCTGGCTCTCCACATTTTTTGATGTATCCATCTATGAACTTGGCGCAGGCGGACCTGGAACCCCTAATTTTACCGGAGATGGTGACTTCCACTCCCTGTGCTCCAGCTCCCATTATCCTCCGCAGAGCGGTGTATGCCACTCTCCTGAAGTGCATTCCCCGCTGGAGCATGGCGGCTATTTTATGTGCCATAATTTTAGGGTTGAGTTCTGGAACATCCACCTCTTTAACTTCTACCTGGGGGTTTTCCAGGTCGTAGTTGTTCTTAAGCTGCTGGGTTATATTACGGACGGTTTTTCCACCTCTTCCAATAACCATACCCGGACGTTCAGCGTAGACCACTACCATGGTACCCAGTGGTGTTACCTGGATTTCCATTCCACCGTATCCGGCTCGCTCCAGTTCGTTTTCTAAATATTCATCGATTCTGGTCCTTTTAAGACCTTCTGTTACAAAATCCTTTTCAATCATTAAATCTCCCCAAGTACGATTTGTATGTGGGTGGTCGGTGTATTAAAGGGGCTTGCTCTTCCAAAAGCTCGGGGAGTCCATCCTCTTATAACGTAACCACGGTGGCTGGATATGTGAACTATCTCCAGGTTATCGGTGTCCAGTCCCTGGTATTCAGCGTTAGCCTCGGCATTCACCAGGACATCAAGTATCTGTTTGGCTGCTTTAACCGGGTATCGGCCGGTTGGCCAGCCATCGAGACCTCTCTTGTGTCCTACCTTTTTGTTGTATCGTTTGAAGGGTACTGCCTGTTTCATCGCTATGACGTCTTCCAGGTAGTCCTTGGCTTCTTCCACTTCCATTCCCCTTATGGCGTTACATATTTCCCTGGAGTGTTTGGGGGATATCTTAAGGGATCGACCGGCGGCCTTTGCCACTTTCCCGGCATCCTCATTGTAAGCGTATTTAATCTTAGCCATCTTATTAACTCCTTATTTGAGGGGCACGAACATGGATGATCTGGTTGCACCCATTCCTGGATCTCCGTGCTGTACTCTCTGTCTGGTAACTGCAAATTCTCCGAAATAGCAGCCGATCATCTCGGGCTGGATGGTAACTTCTACGAACTGTTTACCATCGTATATTCCGAAGGTCATGCCCACCATTTCTGGTAGGACGATCATGTCCCGACAGTGGGTCTTTATGATCCGGGGCCTTCCGCCCTGGTCTCCTTCTTTTTTGAGTTTTCTTATCTTCTCCAGGACCTTCTTCTGTCTGGGAAGAAAGCCTTTACGTAGGGATCTTCTCTGCCTGGAAGGCAGTAACTGGATCACGTTGTCCAGTGGCATCTGCTGTAGTTCTTCCAGGGTGTAACCGCGATAACTAAATTCTTTTCTAGCCAATTAGTCTCCTCCTCGTGTAATCTTATCTAATCTAGGTTATTGTTTTTCTTATCTTTTGATTCAGTTTTCATATCTTCTTGGATATTGTCTATCTTCGTTTTCCTGTTCGTTTAGCAGCGATGGAACCGACTTTTCTTCCTGGTGGGGCGTGTCTTGATATGGTGGTTGGCTTACCAGGGTGCTGTCTGTTTCCTCCACCGTGTGGGTGGTCTACTGCGTTCATAGCCACTCCTCTCACACCTACGCTCTTTTTACCCTTAGCTTTGGTAGCGTAGTGTCTGTTCCCTGCTTTAAGAAATGGCTTCTCTCTTCTTCCTCCACCAGCGACCACTCCTATGGTGGCTCTGCACTGTGGGTGGAATGCCTTTAATTCCCCTGATGGTAACTCGATTATTGCTTTACCAACATCATGGGTGATCAAAGAAGCGTAAGTACCAGATGAACGGACGAATTTTCCGCCGTCTCCTGGATTTTTTTCTATATTATATAGTGGTGTTCCTTCCGGAATCTGTGCCAGTGGTAGGGAATTACCAGGACTTATCGGTGCGGTAACACCCACTGCAATTTCATCATCAATCTGTATACTTTCTGGTGCTAAAATCAGTAATTTTTCATCATTTTCAAATTGTACCTGTGCCAGGGGGGCGCTCCGTCCCGGGTCGTGGATGATGTCCACCACTCTTCCCTGCAGGCTTCCTTCTTTTTCTATATCATCGTAATAACGGTAGGCGATCCTCCCCTTGAACCGGTGGGATGCGCTCTTGTAGGTGGGTGTTCCCCTTCCTCTCCGTTGGATTATCAGTCTCTTTCCCATGTTATTTTCCTCCCTTAAGGGATATTATCTACGTTAGAATACACCCATCTTCACAGCGATGTCCTCGGCACTGTGTTCTGCCTCGAGTTTTATATAGGCTACTTTCTCTCCCTTGGAGGTTATCTGGGTGTTGACCCTCTCCACCTTCACTTCGTAGAGCTCCTCGAAGGCATTTTTTATCTGGGCTTTACTGGCCGTCCTCCTGACCTTGAAGGTCAGTTCGTTGTTCTTGTCTATGGCATTCATACTTTTTTCAGTTAAATGCGGCTTCTCGATTATTGAATAAGAATCCATTTTCTACATTCCCCTTATTTGTTCTGGAATAACTCTCCCAACTTCTCTATAGCAGATTTGGTGTAAATGGTAAGTCTACCAGGATGAGTTCCCGGGGCGAGTAATTCAGCGTTAAGGTTATCCACCACCACTATATCCACACCAGGGTGGTTTCTGGCGCCCAGGCTTATCCCTTTATCTTCTCCAACAACCAGTAAAGGTCCCTTTGGGGTCTTGTATTTCCTTCCCCTGGTTTTACCTCTACCAGCCCGTATTTTACGGCCGGATTTAGCCCTTACCACATCTTCAAAGACTCCTAAGTTTTTCAGGATCTCCCTGGTTTCGCTGGTCTTTTTCACCTTGCACAGTTCATCATCCACTACCAGGGGTATCTGGGGTACGTTTTCTATCTGATGGCCCCTTGCCTCTACCAGTTCCTGGTTGGCTGTGGCGGCCACTGCTGATCTTATGGCCAGTCTCTTTTCCTTCTTGTTGATCTTCTCGTGGATGATCCGGGCTGCCCTTGGTGGGTGGGCTCTCCTACCTCCTACTGCCTGGGGTACGAATGCACCCTTGGATCCTGCGGGGTGTCTGGAACCCTTTACCCTGGGGACCATGGCCACTCCACGGCCGGCACCGAAGGACTTTGCAGTGGTCCGTTTTCCGGCCATGGGGTCAGTTCCCCATGGTTGGATCCTGGCTGTTTGCGAAGAAATAACCGCTCTTTTTATGAGATCAGGCCTGAATTCTTCTGTGAAAATAGTGGGAAGCTCGATTTCATCTACTGTTTCACCTTCCAATGAATAAACCTTGATTTTTGTCATCTTTAATCACTCTTTGCAATATATCGTTGTAAATATTATAAAGATTATTATACTCCCTGTTTAGACTTGGTACTGATGTATGATATCTGGGCCGGGTCATTGTGTTTTCCGTGGGGCCTTACTGCTTTTCTGAGCATCACCAGTCGCTTGGATGGTCCGGGTACTGAACCCTTGAGTAGTACGTAGTTGTTCTTCACCAGTCCGTACTTTACAAATCCGCCGTCCGGGTTTATGTCATCTACCTCAGATGCTTCACCTATCTTCAGGATCTTCTTGTTGTACTCGGTCCTTTTATGGTAGCCCATCTGTCCAGCCATGGGTACGGTCCACATGGTCCTTGATGGTGACCATGGTCCAATAGAACCTACAACACGGGCTTTACTGCTTCTTGCAGCTTTCCCGTACTGAATTCTCACACCGAATCGTTTAACCGGTCCCTGGAACCCTTTTCCCTTGGTCACGGCTATGGTGTCCACATGCTCCCCATCTGCGAAGGCATCTGCCGGGTTTATCTCCTTTCCCAGGACACTTATGGCATAGTCCAGTTTTTCCTCCACGGTTGTTCCGCCCAGTCCGCATTCCAGTATTTCCGGTTTCTTTTTAGGTACACTGGCCAGTCTTGGTTTGGTGTGAATTATAACCCTCACTTCATCGATTTCATCTAATTTCTTCTTCAATTCTTCAATTTTATTTTCTGCACTGTCCTCTTCTGGAAGGGTTATGGTTCTGGTTAGATCTTCACTGAGTCCATCGGCTAATACATCGGTCATGGTTTTAAGGCCGTGAGTATCCTGCTGGTAAGCTCTGATGCCCATAACTACTACTGGTGGTGTTTCCAGCACAGTTACCGGGGTGCTTATTTCCATACCTTCTGTGGGGGAGTTTTTATGATTGTCCAGCATGGTTATGTGGGTCATTCCCACTTTGTATCCTGGAAATCCTAAAATCCCTACTTCTTCGACTTCTGGCCAGGAGCTTGTTTTTGGTGATTCCTTGGCCGCTCGCTTTCTTGGACTATATGCAACTGATCCTTTTCTTGGTTGATGATGTCTAGTCATAAAATTTCCTCCTTACATAGTGCAAGTTCCACTTGCAAAATTTTTATCCGAGTTATACTGTATTTAAGAGCAAGTTAAATACAGATAAGGTTGATATTACTGCCTCTTCAGTTCTTACGGTCTTAGTCCCCTGTTTTGGAACGGTGTTAACCGTGAGGTCCACGTTCCTTTCATCGATTAGATCGTGTAAGCCTGAATATGGACCGCCAAACAAAATAGCTACCCGTTTGGAGCCCTTTAAACTATCTTTAACTTCATCTAAAACAGACATAATCGATGGAGCATACCTGCTTGTCCCAATAACCAAATCTGGTTTTGGTTTAAGCATATCAATGCTACCATACAAATTCTTATAAGTAGATAAAGTCTTATAACCCCAATAAACTTCAGGTTTATCAGGTTCTACAATTATTTCCTTGGCAAGCTTGGTTACCCGAAAGCTTAACACTTTATTTACGCTGAGCTTTTCCTTACACAGCGCCAGTCTGTCGGCACCAATGTCGACCATTGTGCCCTTTTTTGTTCTTTTTATTGTTAGTCCCTGTCTGTAATCACCTTGACTGATTTCTTCAGTGGGGTGATGAGGAGTACGTAACGGAGGGAGTATCCCTGCATACCGCAACTCCTTTGTTATAGGAAATACCTTCTTTCTAAGGTATTGAGGTGTATTCATATAAGTGAGAACATCACTAATAAACTTTACCTCTTCCCTACTAGAATTATCACTGTAAATCACGATTCGGTCAACCCGGAAGAGAGCTGCCGATCGACCTATAAGGCCTACTTTATAAGTCCTTAACTTAAAATCCTTAGTTTCAGCCAATATAGAAGCTGGTATAAAGATGGATAAATGTTTCGATTCCATCTTTAAAATTCTAGTTTTACTACTGTTTATATATATTTGTTGTTGTATAACTAGTTTTGATTAAAATTTTATTTAAAAGTATATAGTTATTTTTTTGGATAGTTGATCTTCATATATTATATTATTAGGACAGATC
>WOYJ01000083.1 GCA_011620845.1 Methanobacteriaceae archaeon | reverse complement strand
TTTTTAAGAGTTTAACGATACATAATAACTTGATTCAAATTTACATAGTAAGAAATTACCCTAACTATGGGAGGATGACATCTTGAAAGCAGGTACCCGGGGAAGCAGACTGGCAATGGTGCAGACTGAATACATAATAAAAGAATTATCTGAAATCACCAGTGAAGAAGTAAAAATGGAGATAATTAAGACCACCGGAGATAAGATCAAGGATTCCCAGCTTTACAATATGGATGTTAAGGGAATATTCACCAAGGAACTGGATAAAGCAGTTTTAGAGGGAAAAGTTGATTTTGCAGTCCACAGCCTCAAAGACCTCCCCACAGAACTGGTAGAAGGTCTGGAGGTGGTTTCAGTGCCCCTCAGAGAATCTCCCAGAGAAGTGCTGATCTCACCATATGCATGGGACGAGATCCCCGAAGGAGCGATGTTAGGCACCAGCAGTCTAAGAAGAGAAGCTTTTATTAACTACCACCTAAAGAATGTAAAAATAAAGTCAATACGAGGGAATGTAGAAACACGTATAAACAAAGTTATAAATGGGGAATACCAGGGCATAATATTAGCTGAAGCCGGGCTCAAAAGACTCGGACTGGAAGAACATATTAAACAGGTGTTTCCTGTAGAATATTTTACTCCAGCAGCTGCCCAGGGAGCACTGGCTATAGTGGCTAGAGAAAATAACGAATTTAAGGATATACTCGAAAAATTAAATCACACACCATCGGCCCAGGAAGTTAAAGCTGAAAAAACTGTTTTAGAAGAATTAGGCGGGGGTTGTCAGTGGCCTCTGGGTGCGAATGCACGTGCAGAAGGAGATAAGCTTCATCTGTACACCATCCTACTCACCAGGGATGGTAAAGTGATATCAGAAGTTAATTTAAGTGGTCCACTATCTGATGCCCAGAAGATGGGTGAAAAAGCGGCTAAAATTATCAAGGAGGATAGCTAGTGAGAAGTGTTAATGTTGGCGTTATTGGGGTGGGTGCCATGGGCCAGAATCACGTGCGTGTCTATTCCAAAATAAAAAATGCTAACCTCCTGGCTATATCTGATTTAATGAAAGGAACCCTGGCCGAGGTTTCCAAGGAATATCACACGGTAGGATACGTTGATTATGGTAATGTTCTGGAAATGCCCGAAATAGAAGCAGTAAGCGTCTGTGTACCCACTACCTACCATTACGAGGTGGTGATGAGTGCCATTGAACAAGGGAAACATGTACTGGTGGAAAAACCCATAGCCTTCACCCTGGACGAGGCCAAGGAAATGGTGGACGCTGCAGAGGATGCTGGGGTTAAACTGGCAACTGGACACGTTGAAAGATTCAATCCAGCGGTACTTGAGGCTAAAAGACTTATAGATAATGGAGTTATCGGTGAGGTTGTATCTGCCTCTGCAAAGAGGGTTGGACCCTTCCCGCCGAGGATAAAGGATGTGGGAGTTACCATCGACCTGGCCATACACGAGGTGGACATCATGTTCTATCTCTTTGACAGTCCAGTATCCAGGGTTTATGCTAATATGGGAAGTAGACTGGAGAAATGTGAATTTGAAGACCATGCCGAGTTGATGATGAAATTTGAAAGCGGGACAGTCGGTGTACTGGAGACGAACTGGCTCACTCCCTACAAGAAGAGACAGTTAGAGATAATTGGTGTGGATGGTATAATATCTATAGACTACATCGATCAGACGGTGCAGGTATACGGGAAAAACGCCCAAAAGGTCAATGTAGCCCATAAAGAACCTCTAAAGGAAGAATTAAATTCATTTTTATCATGCATAGTCAAAGACGAAGAGCCTAAAATCACAGGCGAAGACGGAATACATGCCCTGAAGGTTGTATTGGCCGCTATGAAATCCGCAAAATCCAAGACCCCCATAAATATGAATGAAGTTTGATTCAAAATAAGGATGTGTTAATATGAATGAAAAACTCATAGAAGAGGCACATGAACTTAGAAGCAGAGGCTTCACCACTGGAGAAATTGCAGATGAACTAAACGTATCCAAAGACACAGCAAGATGGCTGATCCTTGGAAGTGTAAAGAGTAAAGGAAAAGAACAGGAAAAAGCACCCCTGGACATAGCGATAAACTGGAAGAGCTTGGGCGGAAGCTCGGTGAGAATGAACTTCGTCTCCGCAGCCCTGGCAGATATGGCCCTGGAACACGGCGAACCAGAAGTAATCGTGGGAATCGCAGTAAGCGGAATACCCTTCGCCACCATGATGGCCGACATAATAGAAGCCGACATATCCATATTCCACCCCACAAAAACCCGTAAAGAAGAAGAAGCCAAGGGAACAGTAAGCAGCAACTTCGCCACCGTGGAAGGCCGCCGGATAGTAATCGTGGACGATGTGATCACCAGCGGAAGGACCATAACCGAAGCCATAAAAGCCTTTAAAGACTTGGGTGCGGAACCTATTGCCGTAGTTGTCCTGATAGATAAAAAGGGAATAGATTCGGTGGAAGGAGTGCCTGTGGAGTCCCTGATTGGGGTTAGTAGGTTAGGGTGAATTCTTTTTTTTTCATTAATAATTTTTTAAGATTCTCTATTTTTTCCTAGCATGTATTAGCATCGAAGCCGTATCCTATTTTTACAGATTTTAATATTACTATTTTACTTCTCATCTGCTCTTGGCCAACCCTCACTTATTTTAACCATCATAATTTCTCTCCTGGAGGGATCGTGTATGGTAGGTATAAAACCACAGAAAAAATCGGGTATTAAAAAGCCCAGAAGTAGTGAACTGCTCATAATCCCTACAAAGAAGCTTTTAAACTGGTATAAATATGAAAGGGAGGTGTGAAACGTGGTTGAACATTGTTTAGCATGCGGACATAAGAAAACAGATTACAAGCCCCTGCTGGTTGGTATGTACTTTGTTTGTGTTTGGGTATTTGCCATCGAGGTACTGATGATGATTTTACAGATAGGATAATATAAGATGTTGATTGGAGATAAGGTTAGGCTTAATAAAAAACAGTAAACACGAGGCAGAGTTCTTTAACATAACCATATTCAAGGATGAAGAAGATTTGATCATATTTCCCTATGAAGAGTTCCTGAAGACTTATGACGAGGTATCAGCTAATTTATGTATCGCTGGTAAGGTGGTTAAAGAAGTTCTTGCAGATTTACCAGATGATCCAAGGAGAGAATTCAAAATAGTGGGCCATTACATAGATAGAGTGGAAGCTGAGATTATTTCTCTATTAAAATTTGATACACAGACCACACTGGGGTCTTTTGAAAAACTAAATAAATAAAAATAAGGAAACGTAAAATCATAGACAATCGAGGGAACTTGCAGTGTCTTATTGGTCTGAACTGCAAAGATAAAGAATAAAACTTGATTTGGAGAATGAGAATAGTGAGTTACGGGTCTAACTCCGAAATATACTCTATAGAAAAAATTTTAAAATAAAGAAAAATGAATTATTGACTAAAAGATCAACATCACGGATTTTAATCACTTCCATTTCCAATAATTTTAAGTTGCTCCCTTTTACTCTTCAAGTTAACAGCCAAGATGGTCATGGCCATAGCAGCAATTCCTATGAATATAAACGCAAATTTGTAGCCAGTTAATTCTCCAGCATATGATCCTATGAATGCTCCAATTAGGGCTCCTCCTATTAACTGTCCTATGCTGGTTATGATGTTCAGGATCCCCTGGCCAGATGCCCTTTCCTCTGGAGGGCTTTCCAGGAGCATGATGTAGCGGGGAGGAGATCCTATCGCTGTACTCATACCCACACCAATCAGTACTCCGCTGAATATGAATATAAAGAGTGTTTGGGATGAGAATCCCAGGATAAATAGGCCTATTACCATGGTGGAAATTCCCAGGGACATTATATTTCTGGAACCAAACTTATCCAGGAGTTTCCCAACAATCGGGCCGCCGATAGCCATGGTCACTACTATGGGCAGCAACATCAGGCTGGCCTGCGATGTGGAGAAAGATAGGGCAGTGATTACAAAGGCAGGGACAAATACGGTGGAAGCCTGCACCAGACCGGTGCCGAACATTATGCTGTTTACCAGTTTAACTTCCCTGCTTTTTAAGAGATCAATTGGAATTAATGGGTCGGGAGCATCTATTTCTATCTTCCAGAGTATGGGGAATAACAGTAAACTGACGATGAGGAAGGGTAATACGTTTATGGAAAGTAAACTCGCCAGAAAATGGTAGGCATCTATTTGGTTGATACCATATGATAGTAGGGTTACCAGGAGTCCCAGAACAATCAGGCCCTGCCAGTCGAAATTGAACTCGTGGTTTTTTTCACCTTTAGGGAACACATACAAACATGCCAGGGCAATGACTATGGATATAGGGATGTTGATTATAAAGAGCCACTGCCAGGAATAGTTAAGCAGTAATGCACCTAATATTGGTCCTAGAACAAAGGATAAACCCCATACTGAACTTAATATTCCAAGTGCTCCGCCCCTCTTTTCTGGTGGGAAGATATCCCCGATATAGGCATTGGCCACTGGAAATATGCCTCCCGCACCCATTCCCTGGATTGCCCTTCCAATTAGCAGCATTTCAAATGAAGCAGATGTTACAGTAATATATGAACCTACACCAAATAATATGATGTCCAATATATAAATAAACTTTTTACCATAAATATCGGATAATTTAGCCATTAAAGACGTGCCAATGATATAAAACAGGATGTATATGGTGAAGATCCAGGATAAAATCCTTTCATTCATCCCGAAATATGACTGTATGGCAGGGAGTGCGGGTCCTACAATCCCCATATCAACGGCTCCCATAAAAACACCAATGAAGAGCAGGAATAATATGGTGTTCGGGCTTCTTTTATCCATAAAAACCACAGTTAAGTATCTGATTTATATAAAAACAAATCTAGTTTATATTAAACAGTATATAAAAATAGCTATCACCACAATCAAATTAGGGGTGTAAGTAAAATGGCTGATTGGAAAATTATCTGTTTATCTGGTATGGTAAGTGCGGTTCTTTCATTTGTTTTGTCTCTGGTTTATTTCCCTCTATTGATTTTAGGCCCGATTATAGGGGGATTTTTAGCATCCTATCTGAGTAAAAGTTATGAGGATTATGCTGGCATGGATAGAAAAGATGGAGCTATAATCGGTGTGCTTTCTGGTGTTATAGGGGGGTTTGATTTTAAGTTTACTGTTTATCTTTGGGGCTGGGAGCAATAAGTAACGTCATTGCTCTACTATCTACTGGACTGGGCGAATTAGCTGATATTGTTTTAGCTGGATATGTTATATTCCAATTGTCGGTATTTGTCTGCATGATTTTGGGAGCACTGGGAGGAGTTGTAGGAGTTATAATCAAACAATAGGGAATTGTCATTTTAGTATGAAATTGGACAAAAAATATTATCCATTAAAAAAGAAGGAAATGAAACCATTCCTTTATTGGTACGGTTCCCTTTTACATTTTAGATTTCATCATGTCGCGCACTTTTTTGGCGTATTCTAGTTTAACTTCTAGGATGGCTATTTTTTTATCCATCATAAGGGCGGCCATCTGCATCATGTCTTCTTTGCTCATATCTTCCATCATCTTTTCTTTCATCATCATTCTCATTCCGCCCATATGTTCTCTTCCATGCCACATACCTATCACCTGTTTTTTTCTTGTCTATTTTTAGGGTCTTTGTTTACAGATAGAACCAGATTTAATAGCATACACCATAATCCACTTCTTCCATTAAACACCCTAAAACTACTTAATGCACGTTATTGTAGTATAGTTTCCGTGATAGATAAAATTTACTATACTTAAATAACATCTCAGTTTAAAAAAGGAGAAAATTTAAAAAAAACTCAGGAAATCATTTACTTTTTATCCCATCCTGGAATATCAGTGTCCTTAAATTTTCCTGCACATGACAGCCCCCCTGTTCCCCAATGGGTCATAGGAACTTCGTGTATTAAAATCTCCACGGCTTGTGCCGGCACACCTAAATCTGTAAAAACTTTGGTTATGTTTTTTATTATATAATCCACTTTTTCTTGCTCAAATCCTTTCCAAACATTCACATGAACCACGGGCATATTTTCACATCCTCAAAATTTGTTTTGTATTTATTTGTAGAATGAGCATATACAAATTTCATCAAAATAAATGTATTCTGTGTGGAGATGGCGTGATACAACAACTTCTTTTGATCTTTTTTAAATATGCATCGTCATCTTTATCTGTTAAAAGAGACCAATAAAATTTTTAAGTAAACTGAATGGATTCTGATTTGATGAATGAAAAAGATTTCAACTGGATAAAAAGCACAGAATTGGATGAAAGTGGTCTTCAAAGTGCTTATGATATCATTGATGTTCTGATTTTATATCTGTCTGTGGCTAATAATCCAGATTTACCGGATAATTTAAGGGCTTTTTTTAATGAAATGGTGGAAAGTTACCTGGAACATAACCATACCTCTTTAGAGGAAATTTACGAGAAACATTTTCGTGAATAGAATCTGAAATTGACATATTTCATCTACCTCCATCTAGAATTCCTATTTTTCTTTCGTTGGAAGCGCATTAAAGGGGAGGGTTATTTAAACCAGTTCACTTATGCCTGGATATTTTTAGCTTTATTGGTATTTATAAGATATTTAACACCTTCTTTTAACCAATTCTCCTCTTTATATATGGATTTGTGCTTAAAGATTAGGTTAACATTACTACTGGTCAAGCAACATTAAATTTAAAATTCTTTTAATTCATCTAATAGCACCTATTTACAGCTAAATTTATATCATTATTTGGATATAATATTAGTAGGAATTTTAAAAAAAAGGGGGTGT
>WOYJ01000032.1 GCA_011620845.1 Methanobacteriaceae archaeon | reverse complement strand
AAATAGAGAAATTATATTAAAACATCTACTTAACCAGTAAAACAGGTACTTTAACGGTTTTTACAGTGCTTTCTGCTACACTGCCCATCAGGATCTTCCTAATACCCGTTTTTCCATGGGTTCCGATTACCACCAGGTCAGCCCCTGTTTTTTCAACTATCTTCTCCATGTCATGGGCAGGACTTCCGACAATTAACACCTGCTCCACATCTACACCCTCATCTTTACCTTTACGGGCGGCTTCATCTAATATGGTGTTTCCCTCCTCCTCCAGAACCTCGAAGGGGTAGATGAGTTTTTCATCGATTACATGAACCACCACCAGTTTAGCCTTAAAATTTTTGGCTATGGATATGGCAATATCTTCTGCTTTAAGTGAACATTTAGAACCGTCTGTGGGAACCATTATCGTTTCAAACACATCTATCACCTATATTAGTTTTGAAAGTGGCCATTAATCTATATCGTGGAAATTAAACCATATCAGTTGAAATTAGACCAGCAATAAAAATTATTGTTTAGTACATCTTTGTCTTTCATGTAATAAAAATTTAAAAGTAAATAAAATAAGGGATTAACCTTTCATCTGCTCCCTTAAAGCATCTAAATCTTTAAGATAATCTGCTTTACACCGGGTTATGAACTCATGGCACATATGGTGTGGATCACCCTCCATGATGATCCTTCCCTCCTCCATCATCACCGCCCGGGTGGTGACTTCCTCTATGAAGTCTATGTGGTGGCTGACCATGAGGATGGTGGTGTTGAAGGTTTTATTAATCCTTTTAAGTGAATTAGAAACCATCCTGAGGGTTATGGGGTCCAGGTCTCCGAAGGGTTCGTCCAGTATCAGGATTTCCGGTTGTGAAGCCAGTACCAATGCCATGGTGGCCCTTACCTTCTGCCCACCGGATAGTTCATAGGACATGCGGTCCAGTATTTCCAGGGGAAGATCCAGTGCTTCAAATATGGGCTTGGCATACTCTTTTACCTTGGTGTCTGGAAAACTGGGGAAGAGAACGTTGAGGATATCCGGTGAAAGACCAATCTGTTCCAGTCGAGTTTTGGCCTCGTTTTCTGGTAGATCGGTAAGCTGGTACAGTATGTCCAGTATTTGATCTGAAATTTCCAGTTCCCTGGCCTTCTGCTTGGCCTCCCAGACCACGTTTTCATTTTTAACCCCTAACCTGGCGGCTATCTGGTCCTTGACTGTGGCGTGGTGGATGAGTGAAAATTCCTGGTGCATGAACCCCATCTTCCTCCTTATATTCATCCTCTCTATTCCTGGCCGGTGCATATCCACCCATTCTCCGTTGAGTTTAAAGTAGACCTCACCGGTATCTGGTGTATCCAGACCGGCGATCATCCTGAGGAGGACTGTTTTACCCGCCCCGCTGGGGCCGATGAGGGATACGATTTCTTTATCCTTGATTTCCACGTTCACATCCTTTATATTAAGCACATTCCCTGTTTTAAGCAGGGTGAATCTCTTCTCTAAATCCTTGGTATTAATCCGGGTCTCACCTATATCCCTTGGATCACGGAGTGGTTCTGCAGGTTCCATATCCGATACGAACTTTTTAATGATGTCCCGAGGCTGGCCTTCATCGGTTATCCTCCCCTCTTCCATCAAGAGCAGACGGTGGGAGAGGTAGTTGTGTACCTCGGGAAGGTGGGATACCAGGAGTACAGTTACACCCAACTCCTGGTTAATACTTTTAACAGCATCTAAGATTTCCTGTTTCGACCGGGGACATGACATGGTGGCCGGTTCATCCAATAGTAATATTTCCGGTTTTTTAGCAAGCTGCCGGGCCATTATAAGTCTCTGTTTCTCCCCTCCACTTAGGACTGGTGCGAAGTGCTCAGCTTTATGTTCCAGGCCCACCAGTTTAAGGAGTTCCATGGCCTCATCTCCAAACTCGTCATAGGCGAAGTTGAAATCGGTGAGTGCTTCATCCCCATACCTGGCTCCGTAGAGTTTGCGAAGCACGTTCTGCATGGCAGTCTCCGCCCATAACCCAAAGGATCTCTGGAGGTGTATGGCGGTGGCTTCCTTCAACTTCCGGAACTCGTATGGATCGGAGTCGGCGGTAACCTTCACATCTCCAATTTCTATTTCTCCACTGTCGAAGGACTCCACTCCCCTTAATATTCTAAGGAGGGTGCTCTTTCCCGAGCCACTGATCCCGATGATGCCCACGATCTCCCCCTTTTCAATGTTAAGATTAACGTTATTTAAAGCTTCTATTTCTGCTCCGTCCTTCATTTTATAAGTCTTGGATAAATTCTGGATTTTAATCATTCTTTTCACCATTTAAAGTCTTAGAAAATTGATTTAAAAAAAATAATCTCCATGAATCCTTTGATGTAAATCCCTACTATTAAATTATACTCATTAGTTTATTTCAGCTATTAATAAATACAACAAATTAGCTTATTAATAAACAGGAATATATCTTTAATGGTGTTTGAAAATGGTGGATAAATTAAGAGGACTGCTGGTGGGAAGGCTGCAGCCAATCCATGATGGCCATATGGACGTAATCAGTCGGATACTCGCGGAAGTAGACGAAGTGATAATTGGTATTGGGAGCGCCCAGCTCAGCCACACCCTCAAGGATCCCTTCACCGCTGGGGAGAGGACTATGATGATAAATAAAGCCCTATCCGAGAATGGGATACATCCCAGCAGATACTACATCATCCCTATACAGGATGTGGCTCGAAATTCCTTGTGGGTGGCCCAGGTTAAGATGCTAACCCCTCCTTTTGAAATAATCTACTCGGGAAATCCCCTGGTGCAGAGGCTGTTCATCGAAGCAGGGCACAAAGTGTCCACACCACCCCTGTTCAACCGGAAAGTATACTCTGGAACAGAGGTCAGGAGGAGGATGCTGGAAGATGGGGACTGGAAATCATTACTCCCATCCCAGGTGGTGGCTGTAATTGAAGAGATAGATGGTATAAACCGGATCAAGCATCTATCTCAAAAAGAAATGTAGATTTTAAAAGGCCGACCCAATAGCTTTAAATGAAGGGATATGGAGAGTTTTAAATGGGAACTTGACTTTAACGAAGAATCACAGATGGGGAACTCCAATAGTAATGTACGAGTATAACAACCTGGGGGATTGAGTAATTGAAATTTATAAGAGACAGCTTACATGGAAACCTGAAAGTGGATGAATTCGAGGTTAGGTTAATTGATACGCCCCAGATACAGAGACTGCGACGTATAAAACAGCTCGGATTTACTTACCTGGTTTATCCCGGTGCCAACCACACCCGCTTCGAGCATTCCATTGGAGCCATGCATCTGGCTTCTAAACTGGCTAATCATCTGGGTCTGGATGAACATCAAAAGAGGATGGTACGTATCGGTGCTGTTCTCCATGATGCCGGGCACGGACCATTCTCCCACGTCTCAGAGAGGGTTATACCCTATTCTCATGAGGAACTCACCAGCCGACTGGTGAAAGAATCCCTGCTGGGTGACATCCTCCAGGAAGCCTTCGATTTAAAGGAGATAACCCAGATGATCAGGGGTGAAGGGTCCCTGGGACAGATAATATCAGGAGATCTCGATGTAGATCGTATGGACTACTTACTCCGGGATTCCTACTACACGGGGGTGGCCTATGGTGTCATCGATGTGGAGAGGCTGATATACAACATGGTACTGGACGAGCATCTGATGCTCAAGAGAAAAGGAGTACAGGCGGCCGAATCAATGCTCCTGGCCCGTTATTTCATGTATCCCAGTGTGTACCAGCATCACACTACCCGTATCATCAACAGCATGTTCCGCAGGTGCCTGCTTAAACTCATGGAGATGGAACTGGTAAATCCAGAGAAAATCTACCTCTACGACGATGCCGATATCATATCTGCCGCGAGAGCCCAGGAGGGCTACGTACAGGAACTTATAACACGGCTGGACAACCGAAGTATATATAAAACTGTTTATTCCCTTAAACTGGACGAGGTTCGAGAGCCACATCGTCTGTTCGACATACCCCCAGGGAAAATTAAAGAACTAGAAGAGGAAATATCTGAGGACCTGGGAGTTAGCGAGGAATACGTTATAATAGATATACCTGAGTATCCCAATTTCCAGGAGATGAGCACCCTGGTAGCTATAAACGGAGACAGGAAAAAGTTAAGGGACATCTCATCCATTGTAAAAGCATTAAACGTGGCCCGCTTCGACCATGCGGATCTGTGTATCTATCTGCCGAAGGAATACTCTGATAAGGCTGATAATTTTCCTTTTAATGATTACATTCCATTGGAAATTTAAAACTCTAAATATTACATTCCCACTGAATAAAATCTTCTAAAAACACAGAAAACAGGTGAAAACATATGATAATAGTGGCTATTACCGGTGCCAGTGGCGTGGTATATGGCGTAAGACTCCTGGAAGTCCTGAAGGAAATGGATATAGATACCACCCTCCTGGTGACCAGACCAGCAGAGATAATCCTGAAATATGAAATGGGAATCACCGAAGAAGCCCTGGACAAACTGGTAAACAGAAATTACGACCCTAAAGACCTTACCACAGACATAAACAGTGGTTCCTGCCGGTTCAAATCCATGGTCATCATCCCCTGCACCATGAAGACCATAGCCGCCATAGCAAACGGTTACACTAATAACGCTGTGACCAGGGCAGCGGATGTGACCCTCAAAGAAAAAAGGAAGCTCATCCTTGTTCCCCGGGAAACACCGCTGCGCCCGGTTCACCTGGAAAATATGCTTGAAATCGCCAGGGAAGGGGGTATAATACTACCTGCTATGCCCGGCTTCTACCACCAGCCAGAGAAGATAGATGATCTGGTAGATTTCATGGTGGGTAAGATACTGGACAGTTTAAAAATCGACAACCACCTCTTCAAGCGCTGGCAGGAATGATGATAATCTAACAAACGAAGTTAAAAAGATATTTAACAAACGAAGTTAAAGGGCAATAGAATGATCAAAGACAACGACTTCATAAAAGACCATGACATACCTGGGCCCACCAAGGAAGAGATCCGCTGCCTGGTGTTATGTAAATCACAGGTAACAGAAAAAGATACCGTGGTCGATATTGGCTGCGGAACTGGTGGGCTCACCGTTGAATTCGCCCGTAGGGCAGGTAAGGTTTATGCCGTGGATAAGAATCCGGAAGCCCTCAAAATTACCCGCTTGAATCTGGAGAAGTTCCAGCTTTCCCCTAAAGTGGAAGTGGTGGATGCCTCTGCTCCCCAGGTACTGGAAGACCTGCCCGAGTTCGACATCCTCCTGGTGGGTGGAAGCAGTGGAAAACTATCACAAATATTAAAGGAAGGATACAAAAAACTCAATGATGATGGCCGGATTATAGTGACTTCTATTTTACTGGAAACACGTGTAGAGGCAGTGGCAACCATGAAAGAATTGGGCTTGATCCCGGAAGTGGTTGAGGTATCCATCTCCAGAGGCAGGATACTGGAGAGTGGGACGATGATGACGGCCCAAAATCCAATAACCATAATTTCAACCCAAAAAATTTAAAAAAAAAGAAATTTAAAAATGATCAGCATGAAGATACTCAAACATCTAGGATGGAGGGTCCGGCTTGGCCTGTTGCTGGTAGTAATAGCCGCCATATTATATATAATCAACTTCGTCTTTTTCCATGACCCACACGACCTATTTTTCTACTTGAGTATTGATACTGCATTTTTACCCATAGAAGTTCTCTTTGTGGTGCTGGTAATAGAAACAGCCATCAGTGAAAGGGAAAAAAGCATCCTGCTTGAAAAACTCAACATGGTCATAGGGACGTTTTTCAGTGAGGTGGGAACGGAGCTCATGCAAAAAGTAACTAAATTCGATGCCGACACGGAGAGAATACGGCAAAGCCTGATAATAACCCATGAGTGGACAGAAAAAGATTTTAAATCCGCAGCAAGTACCATAAAGGAGTTCGATTACAGTCTGGAAATAAGTGATGACCAGCAGTCTATAGAGTTTTTACAGGACTTAAAAGAATTTCTGAAAGATAAAAGGGATTTTCTTTTGAGATTACTGGAAAACCCCAACCTCCTGGAACATGAAACTTTCACAGATCTTTTAAGAGCAGTATTCCACTTGACAGAGGAACTTGAAAAAAGGGAGGACCTCAGTAAACTGCCCCCTAGTGATTACATGCATTTGAATGGGGATGTGGAGAGAGTGTACGGGTTTTTAATCTCGGAATGGATAATGTACATGGAACATTTAATGAACAATTATCCTTACCTGTTTTCACTGGCCATGAGGGTTAACCCATTTGATCCACATGCCAAGGTAGAGATAGATTGACCGGGTTAGGTAGAGATAGATTGACCGGGTTAGGTAGAGATAGATTGACCGGGTTTCTTACTGCCTGTTTTCTGTATGTTGAAGATCAACATTTGTTATTAACACATAATGTGTACTGTACTTCCCCCATTAGTAACCTATTTAAGTGAGTACGTTGATATTTTATAAAAAATATACTAGATGTGGTTCATTTATGGAGAATTTGACTCTCGGACAATATCGAAAGATGGTTGAAGAAGTAATCGATTTCAAGCGACTCAATGGGAATTTACCCGAATATACCACAGTTGACGGCTGTCGCATAAGTAAGCAAGACTACATCGACATGATCGAAAGGGTGAACAGATTCTTCCTGGAAATGGGAAGAAACCCCAAAAGTGTTGAAATCGAAAGAACTGAATTCACCAAAACGGAAAAGATATTAGCCCACTAGAAGGTGGTTCTTAGAAACATTGGCCACTTTGAGGCAGTAAATCAAAGACAGCCTGTTTTTTAAATAGGGTAACCCAGCC
>WOYJ01000027.1 GCA_011620845.1 Methanobacteriaceae archaeon | reverse complement strand
ACAAACCAATCATCGAAGAATTAGGGTTTAAACACCAATGGTGTTTATTCCACGTATTTAAAAACATAAAAAAAATTAAAGCCTATATCAAGGCTAATAAGCTATCTGACAAGGAGATCGAGAAGATACAATGTGAAAAATTAGAGTTATTCAGCTTATTTGACAGTAAATCATTTAAAAAAGCTAGAAACAAGATAAACGGAATAATAAATCAAATCACGGACTATTCAGAAGCCATTAAAACCATTATCAACAAATCCTTAATACCCTACTTTAAAACGTTCTTCGCATACCTGCTAAATGAAAATATCGAACGAACATCAAATAAATTGGAAAACAAATTCCAAAACAACATTTCCCCAAAAGCATCAAAAAGAATAATGAAGATTAAAAAAAGGCGCAAAATGTCACGAATAAACATCAGAAAACAAATCCTAAACCAGAAAAAACGCTTTCGACACTCAAACCCCAAGTTTCTGACAGAGCCGAGATGGGGGATAAGAAACCTTTTTAAAGGGTAAGGTAGATAAATCATGTTATTATTCTTAAGTACATATATCTGGATTTGAAACTTATTTCATCCTTAGTTGAGATTCAACCCCAAAAAACTTAAGACACCACCATCAAACTTACAGGGAAAGCTCACAGAGGGTTAAACATTGCGCAGGGGAAGAAGACAAAAATGGATGATAAAAATAGCAGAAGAACGAGTTAACATCCTTTTTAATCGTGCTCAAGAAGAATTTTTCCAAAATAGGGAGAGATCACACCGGCACGTACAAATGGCCCGTGACATAGCCCAGAAGTACAACCTGAAAATCGAGCCCACCTGGAACCGGAGGTACTGTAAAAACTGCCACAAATTCCTCCAGCCAGGAACCAACTCCCAGGTAAGATTAAAAAATTCCTCAGTTGAAATTAAATGCCTGGAATGTGGCGAGATAAGGAGAATACCCTACACCAGAGAAAAGAAAGAGAAACGGAGAAGAAAAATTGAGTTCCACACCATCAAAAAAGGAAATAATGAATAGGTCACTTTCCACCATCACCATCAGCATCGGTAAATCCGGAGTAAAAGAGAGTGTTATAGATGAAATAAAACGACAGCTCAAGGCCCGGGAAGTGGTGAAGATCAGATTCTCCAGGTCCATATCAGAGGATAAGAAAAATCATATTAAGGAGATCATAGAAAAAACCAATTCAAAACTCGTTGATCTTAGAGGTAACGTTGCCATACTGTTTAAGAAGAAAAGATGATAATCTTTAAGAATAAAGATAATTTGGATAATAAGATACTTGGTAAATATAGATAAAAAAAATACTTGGCAAATAAGCTAATTTGGATAAAAAGATTAATTTGACAAAAAAAATAATTTTGGAGGATAAATATGACCACAATTTATGACGTACCTGCAGATTCACTTATCAGTGAAGTTACAAAGGAATTAAAGGCAAACAAGAATATAGAAGCCCCAGAATGGGCGCAATTTGTTAAAACAGGCGTTCACAAAGAAAGAAGACCAGAAGACCCTGACTGGTGGTATGTGCGGTGCGCATCCATCCTCAGAAGAGTCTACATCGACGGACCCGTAGGAATAAACAGTCTCAAATCATACTATGGTGGTAAAAAAGACAGGGGCTCCAAGGCAGAGAAATTCCGACCAGGAAGTGGTGCAGTAATAAGAGGAGCACTACACCAGCTTGAAACTGCCGGATACATCGAGAAAATCGGTGAAGGCAGACAGGTAACTCCTAAAGGCAGGTCTTTCCTGGATAAAACATCCCACCAGCTTAAAAAAAGACATTCCAGAACTGGCCAAGTACTGATGGGGGAGGTAGTTCATGAGCGACATTGAAGAGATACGCCGCAAGAGAATGGAACAGTTACAACAACAGGCTGCTCAGCAGGCTGCACACCAACAAAACGATGCAGCAGAGCAGGAGAGAATGCGACGTGAACTTGAAGCTCAAAAAAGACAGGCCATGATGCAGATTCTAACCCCGGAAGCACGAAGTAGGCTGGCCAACCTCCGCCTGACCAAGCCGGAATTCGTTGACCAGATCGAACTTCAGCTAATCCAGTTAGCCCAGATGGGAAGGATAAAATCAAAGATAACGGATGAACAGCTCAAGGTGCTTCTCAAAAGGTTAGCTGGCCAAAAAAGAGAGATGAAAATCACCTGGAAATAAAAAAGATTCTGGAAATAAAATTATTCCATTAATAAAAGATGAAAGCATGCGTACTCTACAGTGGGGGAAAAGACAGCTCCCTCATGGCGGTGATACTCCAAAAATTAGGATACGAGGTGGAACTGGTAACTATAAACTTTGGTGTTTACCCCTCATTTAAGCCCGCGGCAGTGTCGGCGGGGAATCTGGGATTTCCACATCGAGTAATTCAGCCAGACCGTGAGATACTGGAGAAGGCTGCTGAAATTATCCTGGATGACGGGTATCCCAACAACGGACTCAACCACCTGCACCGGGAAGTTCTGCACGTAGCGGTAGAGAACTACCCTGTGGTTGCTGATGGAACACGTAGGGATGACCGGACACCAAAACTGGATATAAACCAGATCAGAAGCCTTGAGGATTCAAAGAACGTCCAGTACCTGAACCTAACCGGGTTTGGACATAAAACCATCGATGATCTTTCAAGTAACCTCTTCGAACTTAAAAAGGAGCAAACCACCACACATAATAATTCTGATTATGAGATAGAAATAAGATACCTTATAGATGAGTTGAGGGGAGATGGAACTGCCCTCGAGATATTTCCAGAACACATACAATCAAGAGTAATAGGATGGAGAAAATATGAGTAGTAATAAGCCATTAGGCAAAAAATTAAGACTGGCCAAAGCCAACAAACAAAATAGAAGAGTGCCTCTCTGGGTAATGCTTAAAACATCAAGAAAAGTAAGGACCCACCCTAAGATGAGGCAATGGAGAAGAAGTAAGATCAAGGCATAAGAATGCCTCATTTAAGGAGAATCGATCATGGAAAGAATTTACACCATACCATTAAGGGATGTTAAAAAAGTGCCCAGGACCATCCGGTCACCCAAAGCAATACGCCTCGTTCGAGAGTTCATGGAAAGACACATGAAATCTGATGATATAATAATAGACTCATCTGTAAATGAGAAAATTTGGGAAAGAGGTATCCAGAAAACACCACCAAAGATAAAGGTAAAGGCCGTTAAGGATGAGGATGGTACCGTATCAGTCACCTTGGTAGAGTAGGTGGGTTTGATGATTAAAAGATTAAATCTGGGTGGAAACCCAAATATAGGGGTTTCCATTGCAGCCACAGAAAATTTGGCCATAATACCTCCTAACTTAACACCGGAAACCGTGGTTTTAATTGAGGAATCACTGGAAGTGGAAACAGTGAAGGCCCTGATAAGCGGCAGTAGTCTGGCCGGGGCGCTTACCTGCGGCAATTCCAATGGATTTGTAGTTTCCAAATATGCTTTCGACCGGGAAATAGAAGCCATAAAAGACACTGGTGTTGAAGTGGAGAGGATACCAGACAGGCTAACCGCGGTGGGTAACATCGTACTGGCCAATGATTCTGGAGCCATAGTAAATTCCCTGCTTTCCGATGAAGCAGTGGAACTGGTATCCCAGGTTTTAGATGTAGACGTAGTCAGGGGAACTATAGCCAAATTCAAGATCACCGGGTCTGTGGCAGCCGCCACCAACAAAGGGGTGTTGCTACATCCTTCCGCAAGCTCACAGGATATTGAAATGGTAGAGAAAATACTAAAAGCACCGGCAGATGTAGGGACAGTTAACAATGGTACATCACTGGTTGGAGCGTGCACAGTGGCCAATTCAAAGGGAGTCATAGTAAGTTCCAATACCACCGGGCCGGAACTGGCAAGAATAGAAGAAACATTTGGTTTTCTAGAGGGATATTTATGAAAACAAAGATATTTAGAATTCAGGGTAAATTTGAGACGGGTAACAGTTTGAAACCCTTCACCAGAGAGTTAAAAGCAACCAATGAAGAAGAGATCAAAGAAAGAATTTATTCAGAATTTGGAAGCAAACACCATATCAAAAGAAGCAAGATTAAAATAGAAGATATCAAAGAAATTTCCGAAAAGGACGTGCTGGATCCAGTAGTTAAAGCCCTCCTTAAGGAGTGATTAAAGTGGATGATAGAGAACGCCTGAATCAGCTTGTAAACGAGCTTAACATGTACCAGGGGCAGGCAGATATTTTAAACCAGCAGATGGAAACTGTACAGGCCAACATAGCCGATCTAACCATAGCCCAGGAAACTCTGCAGACTATCAAGGATAAAAAGGACACGGAAACTCTGGTCCCCATCGGTGCCGGTTCCTTCATCATAACCGAGATCAAAAACACCGATGAAGTCATAGTCGGTTTAGGTGCTGGAGCAGCAGTTAAGAAGAAAATAACTGAAGCAGAAAAAAGCATCCAGGAACAGAAAAAGGACTTAGAGGAAGTTTCAGCTAAAATTACAGATCAGCTTAATAAGATCACCGATTTCATCACAAAAAAGACACCAGAAGCTGAAGCACTCATACAGAAACTGGAAGGAAATGAAAACCATCCCCAATAAAAAGATCAGATCCAGTAAACTACTTTTTTTAAATTTTAAGATAAACATAAGAAAATTTTTAAGATAAGATAAATTTCAGGATAGATGGAGGGTGAACTTCTTTGTTTGAATCCCTAAAAAAGAAACTTTCTGGCACTGTTGGTAAAATAACAGATAAGTTATCCCAAGAGGAAGAAGAAGCTCAAAAAAGCGAGGTTCAGGAAGAACCTGGGAAAATTGGTATTGAGAAGGCTCTAAAAGATGAGAAGAAAGTTAAAAAGGCTGATAAGAAGAAGGCTGAAAAAGCTGATGAGAAGAGAGCAGACAAATCTGATACCACAGCAGAAAAATCAGACAAAAAGAAGGAAAAGTCTAATACTAAAGAAGCTGAAACAAAACAGGGCAACGCCATAGATGAAGAGATGGAACCCTCTGAAAAGGAAAAAAAAGGTATATTTTCCTTTGTCCGCCATAAAACCATATCCGAGAAGGATGTGGATGATATTCTTTTTGAACTTGAAATGTCTCTCCTCGAGGGAGATGTTGCACTGGAAGTCGCTGAAGAGATTATAAATTCTGTAAAAGAAGACCTGGTAGGTCGGAAAATCAAACGAAGAAGTGACGTATCAGAATTTACCAAAGAAGCCCTCAAAAAGGCAATCTCTAAGATATTGGAAGTTGACAGTCAAGATATAGAAAGCCTCATTGCCTTGAAGCGTAAACAGGGTGAACCACTTAAGATCATGTTCGTGGGTATAAACGGCACGGGAAAAACCACCACCATAGCCAAGGTAGCCACCCATTTCATGGCGAAGGGTTACAAACCGGTAATCGCTGCCTCAGATACATTCCGGGCAGGGGCTATTGAACAGTTAACCCACCACGCCGATAAAATCGGTGTTAAGATCATAAAACATAAAAAGGGCGCCGACCCCGCAGCGGTGGCCTACGATGCCGTGGAACACGCTCGGGCCCAGGGCAAAGAACTGGTCCTGGTGGACACCGCCGGCAGGATGCAGACCAACGTGAACCTTATGGACGAGATGAAGAAGATCCAGAGGGTAATAAAACCTGATCTAATCTTATTTGTGGGTGATGCGTTAACCGGTAATGATGCCGTGGAACAGGCCAGAAAATTCGATGACGCGGTTGGCGTAGATGGTATAATACTCACCAAAGCAGATGCCGATGCAAAAGGCGGAGCAGCACTATCCATCGGACACGTGATAAATAAACCAATACTCTTTTTAGGCACAGGACAATCCTACTCCGATATCATGGAATTTAAGCCGGAGTGGATGGTGGAGCAGGTGTTTGGGGAATAGAATTTATTTTAAAAATCAAAAATCCTTTTTTATTTTCTACCACCAAAAACAACCCCCTTAACGTATTTCCAAATAACATCAACCTTTTTAAACCCAACATCACGCAGCCAGTCCAGATGGTCCACTAAAGGTGCGGGATGATCCTCATTATAAGCGGTAGGTACCCATTTCTCTTCAACTTCATTTAAAGGCAGGGTTTTAAGCATGAACTCTTTCCACTGTTCATGGTTCACCTTTTCCAGGTGTTCGCTGGAGGTCAGAACCTGGTCTGCAATGAGGAAAACCCCTCCCTCTGTGAGGGCGTTGTATATCTTCTGGTAGATGACTATCTTTTCTTCGTCAGTTCGCAGGTGATGCATGGCCAGGGAGGATATGATGAGGTCGTAGTTATCTTCACCATACTGGAAATCACGCAGATCAGCCACCTGATACTCTATATCATCATATCTAGCCAGCTTATACTGGGCTATTTCGATCATCTTCTCGGCCAGGTCGACGCAGGTTACTTTTGCTTGTGAGTATCTCTTTTTAACTTCATTTGTTATATTACCAGTTCCACATCCCAGATCCAGGACTTTAATGGATTTGGAACTTTCAAAAGGGATACTTCTAATTAGGGAATCTATCATCTCCTGATAGCCAGGGATTAACTTCAATATTAAACTGTCATATTCTTCTGCTTCTTCTTCAAAGTGGTTCTTTACATTTTTCAAGGTTTATATCTCCTGTGATGAAATTCAGTTTCCATGTTTAAATTATAGTAGATAGTCTGCATATTCCTTAACGGTACCAACGTATGAACTGCAATGTGATGGCCACCGGGAAAACTTATCATTATCTCTCATTTCTGGGTGATATACCACTCCAGAGTTCAATAATAGAAATCTCTAGTTCATTTTTTTGAATATTTGTGACTGTTCATTTTTTAGTTGTCATGATTCTGGTATTAATTTTCAGCTAATTTTATATTATTTTTTTT
>WOYJ01000125.1 GCA_011620845.1 Methanobacteriaceae archaeon | reverse complement strand
TAAAAGGCTTGAAAAAGATGATTTAGTTTTTTTAGAGAAAATTGGTAGAGGATATCATTGTGTTCTAAATAAAAAGGTTCATCCCACTATATTTGAAGCAGAGTATCAGAGAAGGGAAAAAATTTTAAAAAAAACGATTTTAAAGTAATTTATAATAGATTAAAAAATCTAAGTTTCCCTTTTATTGCATTGATTTTTGGTTCATATGCAAGAGGGAACGAAACCAAAGCTTCAGATATCGATTTGATGGTGATATGTGAAAATGGTAGAGATGTTGATATCCAACGAATTATCTCATTGTTTCCACTAGATATTCATTTAGTATCCCTTAATTTTGAAGAGTTTAATTCTATGGCAAAAACTAAAGAATTTAATGTTGTGGGGGAAGCATTAGTCAATAATATAATCTTAATCGGAATTGAGGATTATTATAGGATGTTAGAGAATGTTGGATGAAAAACGATTAGAGAAGCTGAAAAAAATGTTCGTACTTATTTAGCTAATGATGAACTGGTAAAGAAGAAGTATCTCACTCGTTTTATAATTCAATCACTTAAGAATAATGCGTGTGAAAGTTTAGAAGTTGCTAAATTTTTATATGAAGAGAATAAATCCTCTCTTTGGGTTATTGTGTGTTCTTATTATGCTATGTTCTATATGGCTAATGTAATTCTTTTAAAATTAGGATATAAAGTTGGAGATCACAATCCTCATAAAATTACAAGTGATGCTTTAATTGTTTATGTTAGAAATAAACTTAAAAGTAAAATATTAGAAGAGCATGATGAGGGAATAGCCGAAAAATAGAAAACAAAATATTAGAAGATTATGATGATGCAAAAGCAGAAGCAATAGAATTAGGTAAATTGTCAGATGAAATAATTGGAAATCTCGAACTTGAAAGGAAAAAAAGATCCAAATTTCAATATGAAATGACAAAAGAAGTGTTAACGGGCAGATCTGAAACTTCATTAAAAAGAGCCAAAGATTTTCTATATCAAATTGAGAAATTATTTGATTAAAAAAAGCAGGCAGGTAACTAAAGGATTATTTTGTCCAAATACACATGGATTTTAGGATAAAAAAAAATATAACGGGCCCGACGGGAATTGAACCCGCGACAACTCGGTTAAGAGCCGAGCACTCTGCCAGACTAAGCTACGGGCCCCCTGTTGAAATTTTCTATCAAATACATTCTATTAGGAGATTTTGATATTTAAACCTACGGTTTAATTTTTCCAACTAATATCAAATCCATTCCAGTTCTGTATCTGTTACTTCTCCACCGGCACTACCAGTGTTGACTGTTTCCTTCGGCTCAATCAGTATGACACAGCATTCTTCCTCACAGATGGGCTTGTGCTCAACTCCCCTGGGTACAATGATCAGCTCACCTTCCTTAATATCGAACACCTTGTCCCTGGTAGCGAGTTTGAAACTCCCCTCAACGGCTATAAATACCTCATCAGTCTCCGGGTGCTGGTGCCAGACGAAATCCCTTTAGCCTTAACCAGTTTGAAGTAGTAGTCATTCATCTGGGCGATAACCTTGTAAGAATGCAGCTCCGTTATCAAATCGGCTTTCTTTTTTATATTCACTTTCCTGATTTCCATATTAATTCTCCAGTAATTTGACATCCTATCCATGAAATTCTGGGGGCTGATTTTATGGTTTTTATTAGTTCCTCTTTGGATGGTTTGGTGTGGAATGAGTATTGGTGCTTCTGGAAGCATTTGTCTAACTCATTCATATAGGATTTACCCTCTAGAACTAGAGAAGTTTTCATCAAGGAATTGTAAAATGGTGGGTCATTTAATTTTATATCGTCTAATTTTTCAGGTGTAAGTATAAGAATGTGTACATCTGATGAAGTTCTACTATTTAATTTACTGTATAATTGGATATCAACATTCCTTTTATGGATGCTAGACTAGCAATCGCTTAATTCGTTCACTTTTTTTCTCATTTTATTACATGGTAATCCAACTTTAGAGAGGATACCACAACCTATTATCCAGATTTTTATCGGAAACTAATTTCAAAAAAGATAAAAGTCCCTACTACCAATATAAAATTAGTCTACATTAGAAAAATTTATAGTTTTTATGCATCTTTTAGGAGATAAAAAGGTTGATCTGTTGAGTATTTATATTTTGGAGAATTTACATGGCGGATTTAATAAAATCAACGGTGAAATGTTATAAGAAAAAGACCAAGAAAACTGTTGGTGGGGAACAAAAGACGTACGAGTACAACCAGTACCAGGTTCCCCTGAAAAGGTCGGATAATCTGGTCTGCAGTGAAGAGGTTTACGTCATACCACAAAACTATTTTGAGGGTCTGATCGAGGCGGAAGTGAAATCCCAACTGGAAGATCTTGAGCAACATAAGGAACTCATTGTCGGATATAAAAAAGAGCTTGCAGATTTAGAATGGAAGCATGGTGAACTATCAAGATCTTATAAGGCCCTGGTAAGTAAAAATGCCAAGACCAACAAGAAGTTGCGCCTGGAAGTGGAAAAAACCACCACACTCGAGGAGGAAAACCAGAAGCTTAAAAGCCAGCTACAGCAGATAATGAAGGATCATAAGGATTTAAAAGGTTTATACGAGACCCACCTTGAAAAGATCAAATTAGAAGACGAATCTAATTCGAAGAAGGAACAGGATATATGGAATTCAATTAAAAGTCGTTTCTCCAGCCGGGAGATGAGGGATCAGGAGAACCAGGAATAAAGACTGGATTAAGGACCTGTAGACGATGAATAAAACTATCCTTATAAACTTTTTATGTAAAATTTTATTACTTCTCAAACACTCCGCATTCATTTATAAGACCTAGATTAGAATATTTAAATGTGAAAACATGAGAATCTTTAAGGGAACTCCCCATCCAAGCATCAGCAAGGTCAACGTGATAGAAGACCAGAACAACTTTCCCATAAGCTGGCTCAACACCCAGGCCTACTGTGAATACTGCATCTTCCTGGAGAACGTTAAAGGAATAACAGCCAGACCCACCAAGGCCATGATGGAGGGAACAAAGGGACATGCTGATCTGGAAAAAGAATTCCAGAAAGATGCTGAACCTGCATCCTTCGAAGATATGCTGGAGACCTCCCTGACTGCTGAAATCTTCTCCCGGGAACTACCCGTCGAATCAGCCAGATATGGGATAAGGGGTTTCATAGATGAAGTGTGGATGACTCCCGATGAATTCATAATAATCGATGATAAACCAGGAACCAGAGTTTATCCCTCCAGCATAAACCAGGTATTCGGGTACTGCCTGGCCTTCAAAGACAGAGTTCGGGAGGATAGAAGGATAGTAGCCTCCCTCCGGGAGAGGGGTACAGACAACATATTCTGGTCCGCTTACTTCGATGAACAGGCAGAAAAAATAGTACTGGAAGTAATACATAGGGTTCACAGTCTTTTAGATGGTAGGATGGATTACATAGCCACTAAAAATCCTAAAAAATGCAGGAACTGCAGGTTTGCATCAAAATGCGATCGCAAGGCAGAGTATTAAATCATAAGGTAAGTTTTAACTGTTATTTTTAATGTTTGGATAGTTATGATTGTATTTTTAAGTTTAAATAAGTTTATGATTGTATTTTTAGGTATAAATAAGTTATGATGGTACTTTTCAGATTTCAATGAATTATGATGGTACATTTCCGATATTGGTAAATTTTAATGGTACGTTTCCCCTTCAGATAAATTTAAATACTACATTCAACTTAAAGGAGAATACCGCACGTGCGGTTTATTTATTTCTAAATAAGTTTTAGTCCCGTGGGGTAGTGGTAATCCTGCTGGTCTTTGGAACCGGCGACGGCGGTTCGACTCCGCTCGGGACTATCTATTTTAACGTGGTAATTCTATGGAAAACATACTGGTGGCCGGGATTAACACCCGCCCCGTAGCCTGTTCTTTAAAGAAACTGGGATGCACAGTCTATTCTGCTGATTATTTTGGGGTCATGGACATTAAGCCCTGTGTAGACCAGTACCGATCTATTTTAAGCCAGGAACCCTACCAGTCCTGCGGTAACTTCAAAGAGAGGTTCAAGTTAGGGGAAGTTGAGGAAATGGCAGCTGATTTCATAGAAGAAGTTGATTCTGTAATTTGCCTGGCCGGTGTTTCACTGGATACTTTCCCTAAAGGTAAGATCATGGGGAATAGATCTGTTAATGAGGTGGATAATAAACTCCACCTATATCAGAAGCTTAAAGATAAATTCAATCTCCCCCTAACTTTTGATGTGTCTGATACAGGGGAAGCGGTTGAAATAGCAGGTAATTACCCAGATAAGGATTTTATCATAAAACCAGTCCAGGGTTCTGGTGGCTATGGGATAAGGGAACTGGGTAAGGGTAAAAGGGAACTGGATGAGGCTGAAAAAGAAAGGGGTAAGGGTAAAAAGAAATCAGATGAGGGGGAAAATGTTGATTTTACAAATTCCCTACTACAGGAAAAATTAACCGGCTTAAATTTAAGCTCCTCAGTACTTGCAACCGGGAATGAATCAAAGACAATTTTAACCAGTCAACAGATTATAGGAGATAAAGATCTTTGTCAGAAGGAACCCTATGGCTACTGTGGTAATATCGCCCCTTTAACAAATGGAGACATTGCCTGGGAGATATCCAAGGCTGCAGAAGAAATAATAGACTACCTAAAACTAATCGGCTCCAACGGAGTTGATTTCATCCTTAATGATGAAGGATTATTTGTTATAGAGGTAAACCCACGCATACAGGGAACCATGGAATGTGCAGAGCATAGCTTAAACATCAACATGGCCGAGGCACATATCAGAGCATGTCAGGGGGATTTGATGGACGTCCCTCAACCTTCAAGTTTCGCGGTGAAGATGATAGTCCACGCCCGGGAGCGGTCCCAAGCGGGAAATCTAGGTTTCAAAGACGTTTATGACTTACCCGCAGAGAATGTTATTATTGAACTGGGGGAACCAGTGGTTACGCTGCTTACTTCAAGCAGGATTCTGGAGGATGCTGTTTATTCGTCGAGGGAGCTGGTAGAGAATGTTTACAGTAAATTAAATCCTTATCCCCTCTAAATAGGAATTTAAAGAATTCCCAGTTGTATCAACATGTACAGGATTAGCCCTATTCCTATGACTATGGGAATTGCTATCAGGATATATGATATTAGGAGAAATAATTTAGCCCTTTTATCCGGATCCTTCATTATGTCATCCATGTCAAATTCTCTGAAATCCATTGTATTTTTACCTCACTAAAAATATGTACTGTGTAGTGGTTGGTAGTTCTCTCCTGATTATCCTCAGATCCGGCCGGTAGATATACATTTCCCTACCACAGTCTTCCAGTCCGAGTACGCTGCAGATTATTTCAAGCTCAGGCCCGCCGGCCACCCGGGTACCCGAGGTATCTGATTCTATCTCCAGGTAGATGGGTAGTTTTAGTCTTACATGTTCTTTTTCAGGGATTATCTCAGCAATCCTTTTAAGTTCATCCCTCTTAAAACGGTGCCTGGTCCCATCCGCTCCTATAACATGGGGTTTATCCTCCCTGAGCAGTTCTTTAAGGTTTTTTCTCTTTTTGGGTAGGTGGCGGTTCAGGCTGAAGATCTGTTTCTTCAGTAGCAGATCTGCCCGGTCCGGATTAGGGGTCATGATGTATGATCATTTAATGGTAGATTTATATTAAATTTTTTAACTTAAAAAAATGAGTTCTCCTATATGAAATTACATTTTTATTGAATTTAAAGCTTTTTAGAATCTTTGATCTTTTGAAAATGCCTGAAATCAGGTAGTTTTATTGTTTTTATTTATTGGTATCATGCTGTAAACAATTTATATATACTGTTTTTCATCCAGATTTAAAGGATGGATAATAAAAAAACATCCCTTTTATCATTTGTTATAGGGGCGCCTATAGGGTGTTTAGGTGGTTTGATAGGTCTTGGTGGGGCTGAATTTAGATTACTCTTCTTATTGAAGAGTTTTGATAAACCGGCCAAGAGAGCTGTGGCATTGAATATGTTGATAAGTTTAATCACGGTTATATCAGCCATCTATTTCCGGATGAACAACTTCAATATCTCTAGTATCTATCCTCAAATCTTGTTGATGCTGGCAATTATTGTCTCCAAGTGAAACATCTACCTCACTTTCATATCCCACTTCCTACATAAAAATTGTACCCGGAACATTGCACAGCTTTAAAACCTGCCTTTTCAATTAATTTGGCACTGAGGGGATTGAAAGCATCGGGCATGATGAGTGTTCCTTTTGAATTTATGAGTTTTTCTAAGCACGGTGCATTTATCCATAAAAATTTCCCCTACTATCTCTAAAATCAATACATTAAATCTATGGATATATTTAATAAGTATATATGGGACCTGAAAATTTAAAGAAAAAAGTTTTATTCATCTGCAAACATAATTCTGCCCGGTTTCAAATGGTGGAAGGACTTTTAAATTCAATATACGGTGAATATTTTGAAGCTTACAGTGCCGGTACAGATCCAGACATTGTAAACCCCTGCACAGTGAAAATAATGGCCGATAGGGGTATCGATATATTCCCGGAACCGATCCAAAAGCCTGAAGGAATTTGAAGGTAAAGAATTTGATTACGTGGTTACAGTTTGTGAAGGGGAAAGTGGTGCCTGCCCATTTTTCCCGGGAGGAAGAACTCATATCCATAGATCATTCCCAGACCCATCTGTAGTAGATGAAGATACAAAAGTGAAAGTTTTCACCCGGCTTAGGGATGAAATTGAAGAGTGGATAAAAGAGAAATTCCAGGATGATATCCCATTAAAACCAGATGCCATTTGAAAATATTAGAAGGAATTAATAAAATAAAAAGCAATGCGGTTGATGGAAGCTATTTTATTACAGGAT
>WOYJ01000156.1 GCA_011620845.1 Methanobacteriaceae archaeon | reverse complement strand
GGTTTTTATATTGGGTTATAACAATTATTTTCTATATTTAGATATTTTTAAACTACTTAATCTGATATTGAATGTTTATTTTATTGAGTTTACCAATGAGGTTTAAAAGATATGAGAAGAATGTGGACTCCCCTGATGAAACCTATTATCGAAAAGATCAACGCCCGTTACATAGTGGAAGTTGGTTCAGCCACGGGCGGGAATACCTGGAGTATACTGGAATACTGCAGGGACCATGACGCACATATGACCGCCATCGATCCTTTTCCTTCCTTTGATATAGAGAAATATAAAAGGGAATTTGGGGATAAATTCCAGATGTGCACCGAACTAAGCTTAAATGCATTGCCTCATCTCCAAGATTATGATGTGATTTTAATTGATTGAGACCACAACTGGTACACGGTGTACCATGAACTAAAGGTATTAGAGGAGAAATTTAAGGATAAAAAATTTCCTGTGGTATTTTTACATGATGTTGGATGGCCCTATGCCCGGAGAGACGGCTACTACAACCCAGACGACATACCGGAGAAGTTCAGACAGCCCTATAAACAGGAGGGTATGCGTCCGGGCCAGAGAAAACTGATCAAAAAACGGCGGACTCAACAGCGAACTCTACAACGCCGTTGATGAAAACACCCCCCGAAACGGGGTTTTAACTGCAGTTGAAGATTTCGTTAAAGAATCAGACCCGGGAATTATCCCTGGAAGTTGTAAATCCTTGGGCATTTCACGGATTAGGAATCCTGTACCCTAAAAGTCCTGAAATGGAGAAGATCGTAAAGGATACCATTAAGAGCACTGATTTTAAGTATTCTCTGGAAAAAATCAAGAGCACCATTAAGATCTTCGTAAAAAGCTACTACGACCCTAATAAACATTGAGGGATTAATACTCTCTTTTTCTTATCCACTCTTTTTTAATTTATACCGCATATTTTTTTATTTACACAGCATATTTCATCAATATAGAACCTATCTTATCGAATAAGGGCTCTAATGGTCCTAATCTGCGACTTAATTTTAAAAATGCATTGACATCAGATTTCTTCACACCGCCGATCAGGGTTAAAATGACGACGTATAGAAACGCTCCGACAAATGCAACCAATATAAGGTATAACAATGCCAGTATCTGGGCCAGGGGTATACCTGCATAGAAACTGGTGTATGCGTAGATAGTGGGTACAAAATACAGAATTCCAGCCATTAAAACTGATGCAAATACTATCTTTCCCAGATTTTTGAGTTCAAGTTTTGTTTTTGCCTGCCTAAGGGTTCCCCAGGCTACAGTTACCATGAGTACGAAGGTTGCTATGGTGGTTGCCAGGGCCGCACCATTTATCCCATATTCTGGTACCAGGGTCACTCCATTTATCACATATCCCGGCACCAGTACCACGCTTAAGCCCAGTTCAATGGCCACGGCTATTGCCAGTGATATCATTGGTATCACCGGTTTACCTACGCCCTGAGCCACGCTGGCCGAGACCATGTACAATGTGAAAAATAGCATGCCTATGGCTAATATCTGCAGTGCCCCTGTTCCCAGTTCATAGCCAGGGAAAAGCAGGCTGAGTATGGGATGTGCAAATACCGCGATTCCCAGGGATATGGGGAGAACCAGGATGGTCACGTAACGGAAGGCCTGGTTGATATAAGTATTCAGTAAATGGCGGTTTTCTGTGCTTAACGCTGCCGCTGTAGCCGGTAAGACTGCAGTGGCCACGGCCATACTGATCATAAGCGGAATACGGGCTATGGGACTTCCTATACCATAATAACCCACATATTCACTGGTCATGAACGCTCCAATGATCCAGGTTCCGATGTCATACATGAACAATTCGCCTAAACTGGTCAGATACACAGGAATGGAGAAAAGAAACAACATTTTAATCAGGCCTAACTCCTTCCTCCTGGTAAATTTTTCTCCTGGGTTTTCCTGGTCTTCAACACTGCGTTCTTTTAGTTTTACCCAGATATATTTCCGGAAGATGATGAATGCTGCCAGTCCGGTTATCATATATCCAATGGCGGTACCGATTACTGCCCCTGCTATGTAGAAATTGGCTAGCACCAGTAAAACTGCGAAGATGATGGTGGAACTCTGCTCAACGGCTTTAGTTATATTTATGAAGTTCATTTCATAGTAACCCTGAAAGACACCCTTCATCTCTCCCACGATTACACTGAATGGTGTGATCAGCGATACGCATTGAATTGGAAATACTGCAGCAGGATTATGGAAAAAATTGGCTAAAGGTTCTGCCATTATATAGATTATTATACTTAGAATTAATCCCAATGTGATGACTAGTTTAAAGGAAGTTTTTATTATCTGCTTTACCATGGCATTATTGCCCTGAGCATCATAATGTGCTATATACTTGGCTATAGCTGGTGGTATACCACCTTCAGCAGACAACTGTAAAACAGCGATTATTGGCAAGATCAAAACGAAAATACCGTAACCGGCAGGGCCCAATAAGGATGCCATGGCAAAGCGGTAGATGAAACCGCCCACCCTGAAAATTAAAGAGCCTAAGAGTATGATTATACTGCCCTTTGCTATTTTTGTATCGCTCATAGAAAATTTCCCTGTAAATTTAGATTATCTCTTATTTTTTTAATAAATAAATAAACGATGGTATAATTTATTAGATTTAAGAATTTATTTGGCTTGTAGAGTATAAACCTTTAATACAATACTATAAAACTTTTCCCTAAAATAAAAAAAGATATTCAAGATTCAATGAATCATATTTTCCAGATTATTATAATCATATTTTCCGGATAATTATTTTATCATCGGGATTCAGGCCATTGAAAAGCTCCAGATTATATGTTAACTTACCAATATGGTTTACTGGAGACGCAGGTTGTGATTCACCATAAAATATGCATAACGCAGGTCCGGGAGGCCAGTATGATAGGTCGCCCTTCTCTGCACTGGGGGATTGATTTTCATATTCCAGTTCCAGGGGTATGATGAAATAGACTTCCTCCAACCACAGTTTCACCTTTCCTTCCAGGGGGAGGCTCTTGTAAAACCGGTCAGCTGTTTCTGGATTTCTCCCATCCAGTTTTGCCCGGGCCTTACCTTTCCCCGCTACTTCGATTTCCAGTTCCATACAGTTTCCACCTTAAAAATTTGTTAATTTACCAGATAATTTTGTTGAATTGTTATATTAAATATTGTAGTTTGATAAATTATGTGTCCCTTCAATTAATGGATTAGAGCCTCCATTATATGTACACCACTGGAGGTACCTATCCTGTTTGCACCGGCCTCTATCATTTTTAGTGCAGTCTCCAGATCCCTTATACCACCTGAAGCTTTAACACCCATATCTTCCCCTACAGTTTCCCGTAACAATTTCACATCCTCCACAGTAGCCCCGGGAAGACCCCCAAAACCAGTGGAGGTTTTAACAAAGTGGGCACCGGCTATTTGGGCTATTAAACATGCTTTCAGCTTCTCCTGGTAGGTCAAGAGTGCAGTTTCCAGGATAACTTTGACTATTCTTCCCTTTGAAGACTCCACAACTCCTTGAATATCTAATCCCACAAGTTCTTCCTTTCCAGATTTAAGCAGCCCCATGTTCATTACCATATCCACTTCAAAGGCACCCCACCCGATGGCTTCCTCTGCTTCAAATGACTTGGTTTTTGAGGTCTGAGCTCCTAAAGGAAACCCTACCACTGCACATACACCAACACCAGACCCTTCCAAAGTATCTACAGCCATAGGGACGTTGGTGGGGTTTACACATACACACCGGAATTTATACTCAAGAGCTTCATGGCACAGTCTCTTTATGTCTTCTTCTGTTGCATCGGGACGTAGATTGGTGTGGTCTATCATCTGAGCTAATTCATATGCAGATACCATTTTAATCATCTATTTCATAGTTTTTTAGCCATATAAGGCCCTTCCCTTCTGTACCCAAATTTCTGGTAGTAATTACGGGCCCCTATTCCGCTGGTAATTAATATTTTATTCTTATCATAGACTTCAGAAGCTATCCTCTCAGCTTCCTTTATCAGACTCTCACCATAGCCTTGGTGCTGCCATAACTCATCTTTTCTATCACCCAATGGTACCATAGACCCATAAACATGTAATTCCCTTATAAGGGCTGTCTTCTCATCAACTTCACTGCGGTGCGCCTGACTGGATGGTATTCTGAGTCGTAAAAAGCCAATTAAGATGTCGGAGATGACATCTTCGTGGGAGATGAACATCTCCTGCCCACTCCCGGCCTGGTATTCCTCAGAGAGAAGTTTAATGTTATCTAGCTGTGGTATTAGATTCTGTGATGCCCGGTGGCCTACTTCCCGGCAGCGTATGCACTGGCAGTTGATATTTTCATCTTTCAGGGCCTGATACACCAGTTCTCCCAGGTTAGACTTTTTAACCCCAGCCTCTATCAGTGGGGATGGAATATCCCTCTGTATCCGCATGGTCCTCACCCATTTTGGTAAGAATTTCTTGATTTCCACGATTAAATCAACCGCCTCCTGGCTAGTGTACGGAGTATAAGATCCCTCCTGCCACAGTTCATGTAACTTTGAGCCCTTGGTAACTAAACAGGGATAGATTTTGAGCATGTCGGGTTTAAATCTCTCATCAGAGAATATGCGCTTAAATATCCTTAAATCCCTCTCCTGGTCAGCAAAGAGGCCGGGCATGAGGTGCATGGCCACTTTAATCCCGGAATCCCTTAGTATACGAGCGGAGTCCACCACATCCTCTACCCGGTGACCCCGATCTATGCGATGGTATATGAAGTTGTAGATAGTTTGAACACCCAGCTCCACCCGGGTCACCCCCATCCGGAGCATACGGTCCACATCCTCTGTTTTCGAGTAGTCAGGGCGTGTTTCAAAGGTCATACCCACACATCTGACTGGAGACCCCTCATTGATCTTCTGGGCATCTTCCAGGTAGGCAAATTCTTTAGGTGCTTCTAAATTGGCATTGGCTTCCAAATTACCCTTATATTCAATGTTCTTTACCCCGAAATCGTTCATGGCCTGCAGGCATTTGGTTATAAACCATTCCTGATAGCACAAAGCTGCTGAGGGGAAGGTTCCACCCATCACTATGAGTTCCACTTTATCCAGGGGGTGTCCTATGCTCTCCAGTTGTAATAGTCGGTTGTATACCTGGAGGTAGGGGTTAAAGTTGTATCGTCTTCCCCGGAGGGCTGCTGGTTCCTCACCAGTATAACTGGGAGGTGCCTGGTCACTTTCTGGGCAGTAGAGGCATCTTCCATGGGGGCACTGGTGAAGGTGGACCATCACCGCAACCACCGCCACACCAGAAAGTGTACGGGTTGGTTTTTTCTTTATTATAGGGGCTATCCTGGCTCTCTCTTCTGGGGATGCATTTTCCAGTATCTCCGCGTTGCTTATAAACTGGGGGAGGTTGAACTCCCGGCAGGCCCTGTGCTTGACCTTTTCCAGATCCCGGTTGTTCTTGATCCTTCCTTCCATTATTTCAGTGATTATAAATCTGTAGGCCTCTTGCATATTATATAAAAACTCCATTTCAAGTTAATAGAAATAATTCCGGTAGCATCGAATAGTTGATATTGATTTCTCGTTTATATAATATATCTTTTAAAAAAAAAATGGTTTAAGAGCTCATACGGCCCTTTCTTATTTCCAGGGCCTTCATGATATCTGTTTTGGATATTATCCCCACTAACTTACCATCTTGAACCACCGGCAAACGACCCACGTTATTTAGGTTCAGTTTCTCCAGTACAGTGGCCACATCCTCATCCGGGCTGGTTACCAGTACATCCCGAGTCATGAACTCTTCTACTGACAGATGTTTCTTCTCTTCAGGAACAGGGGATAAATCATGGAAGGTGATGATGCCCAGAAGCTTTCCATCCTTATACACTGGATATCCCATGTGCCTATGCTGAAACATGACCTTCAGGACCTCATCCACCGTGTCGGTGGGGTTCACTGTTTTCACTTCCCTGGTCATGATGTCTCTGACATTTATCCCCTCCAGGAGTGTGTTTAACAAGACCATCTTTGATTCCTGATCCGCTCCTAGATAGACGAATATGGCAATTAAGATCAGGAAAGGGTTTATAAGTATACCTACAATGGCCATGAGTATGGCTAATGTTTTTCCTATGGACGCTGCCGTTTCAGTCGCCTTAATAAAATTCATCCGCTCAGCTAAGTATGCCCTTAAAACTCTCCCACCATCCATAGGAAATGCTGGTAGTAAATTGAACGCACCCAGAAGAAAGTTCATAAGGATGAAGTAGTACAACAAGAAGTTCAAACTGGGGGATAGAGAGTTACCGAAGAGGAGGAATACAGGATACAACACCACTGCCAGGACCAGGTTTACCAGGGGTCCAACCACCGCTATAATCAACTCCTGGTGAGGATCCCTGGGAAGTTCTTTCATGGCCGATACTCCGCCTATGGGGAGTAAGACTATTCTTTCAATTTCCACTCCATACCTCTGGGCCACGTAGGAGTGGGTTAACTCATGGAGCACCACAGCCACGAAGAGAAGAGTAATCAGTACGGCCACCACCACATCCACACCAGGTATTAAATTCAAAACCGCCACTAAATAGATGGCCAGCATCAGGAGCAGGAAGGAGAAATGTAATTCCACGGGTATTCCGAATATGGTGAAGATTTTAAGTGAATATTTCATGGTGTACTATATGTTTAATGTTTGTAATAATTTATTTCATAGCCTTAATTTGATATCTCCTTTTTTTATCAGGTAATTTCTACTGATATAGACTTAAAAAGATTATAAATATTAAGAAATAGTTAATAAAAAAATATTTAGCCCCTTAGATTTTTTTTGTTTGAAAGAATAATTTTACTTTGAGTTTTACTTGTTTTATAAGTATTTTACAGGTGTTTTCTAAAAATACATTTATATTTTTTTGTATTATAATTATATATGGGCTTCTAAACCGTTAAATTTAAGTATTAATGCTTACAGATA
>WOYJ01000154.1 GCA_011620845.1 Methanobacteriaceae archaeon | reverse complement strand
GAATAACTATATGGAGCTTTTAGATAACTGGAATTAAAGTATATGGAGTTTTTAAGAATACTACTAAATAATTAGAATTAAACAATTTTGACGGAGTTTTTATGAATCTTACACGAATTCTTCTTATAGTTGAAAATCCTCATCAAGGAGAGCTAATTGAGAAAATATTGGGTAATAAGTTTTTATTAGTAAAAACAAACGATTTCTACAGGGCTCTTGATAATTTAGATGATAAACATTTCGATGTTTTACTGGTATATTCCGGATTAATAAAACATGAGAATTTAAATTTTATAAAGAAAATACACACACAGCATCCCTCCCTCCCGCTCTTAATAATTGTAGATAAATTTGATGAAGAAATAACCACCAAAGCATTTGAATATGGTGCCCAGGATTATTTGATCACCGGGGAATTTACAACCAAATCCCTGGAGAGATCCATATTCAACGCCATCAAAAAATTAGAGATGCAATCAAAACTGCGCAGCAAAGCTGAAAAACTGATGGAAAATAAATATGATATGGATACTTTAAAAGAAATCCCAAAAAAATTCACAGAAGCTATACACGAACTTCAAGTTCACCGTATCGAACTAGAAATGCAGAACGAAGAACTGCGCAAGACCTGGATTGAACTGGAACAATCCAGGAGAAAATTTAAAGATCTCTACGACTTGGCACCAGTCGGCTATTTCTCCATGGATGAAAAAGGCATCATCCTCAACGTGAACTTAACCGGAGCTTCTCTATTAAACACCGAAAGAGATAACCTGATAGATAAAGCGTTTATTTTATTTTTAAGCCATGATTCCCGGAGAGAATTCCATAAACATATAAAAAAGGTATTTAAGACCGGACACAAACAAATATGCCAGGTTGAAATCATTAAAAAGGGGATGGAAGGCGAAAAGTTCGATGCCGAGCTGGAGACTGTCCAGGTAAACAATGAAAGTGGGAATTTTAAAGAGCTCAGAACTGTTTTAACTGATATAACCGGGCGCAAGCAAGCACAATTATCAATGGCCAAACTGGCCGCCTTGGTGATATCATCGGATGACGCCATTGTGGGAATGGACTTGGATGGGAAAATTACCAGCTGGAATTTCGGTGCCGAGAAAATGTATGGATACGGAGTCAATGAAGTATTAGGGAAATCCATAAGAATTCTTTCACCTCCAGAAAGTGCTGATAAAATAGTAATGCCTTTAAATGTGGTAAATGGTGAAATAGTCAAGAATTATCAAACTAAAAGATTAACCAAATATGGAAAGGAAATAGGTGTCTCTTTGACAGTGTCACCTATTTATGGTAACAACGGCAACGTGGTGGGTGCTTCCAGTATTGCTCGTGATATTACTGAGATTAAAAAGACAGAAAATGAACTGCAGAAGTATCGTGAAAATCTAGAAGAACAGGTGAAAGAACGTACAGAAGAACTGGAAAATGCTAATTTCAGACTCAAGAACATGATAAGAGAACATGAAAAAACTGAAGAAAAACTTTCAGACCTGGTTGATGAGTTGAAACGCTCCAATAATGAACTGGAGCAGTTTGCCTACATCGCTTCCCACGATCTTCAGGAGCCACTGCGAATGGTTTCCAGTTTCACCCAGTTACTGGAACGAAAGTATAAGGATGAACTGGATGAAGATGCCCATGAATATATCAACTTCGCAGTAGATGGTGCTAAACGAATGCAAACTTTAATCAACGATTTATTAACCTATTCTCGGGTCACAACCCGTGGTAAAGATTTTACTAAAATTGATATTAATGAAATAGTAAAACAGGCACTCTTTAATCTGGAAATGAGGATTGAAGAGAACGATGCTATTGTTGATGTAGATGAGCTGCCTGAAATTTACGCTGACGAGTTCCAGATGGTCCAACTCTTCCAGAATCTTATTGGAAATGCCATTAAATACAGGAGTAAAGAACCTCCACATATATGTATTTCAGCGGAAAAGGATAATAATGAGTGGATATTCAAAATAAGTGATAATGGTATCGGCATAGCTCAAGAATATTATGAACGTATTTTTACCATATTCCAGAGATTACACGAAATACACACCTATTCTGGAACTGGAGTGGGATTGGCCATATGTAAAAAAATAGTGGAACGCCATGGTGGCCGCATCTGGGTAGATTCAGAATATGGTAAAGGTTCAAGTTTCTACTTTTCCATTCCTGATATAGATTAATAGAGTAGAATTACCTTTGGGGGATTAATATCAAATATTTTTTATATTCAATCGTTTTAAAAATAATTCAGGGATAATTATCTATATTCGAACGAACAAAGTTTCTATCAATGTTCATTTTCTAAATATTTAAAAAAAAGGGTTTTAGCATGGCACAAAAAGAAGAAAGTAAAGAGAAACCCATACCAGAAGTTGATTATAAAAAAAAGGATAAAACCGCATCCAGAAATGGGAGTTTCCATATCGTAGGAATTGGTGCTTCTGCTGGTGGATTGGATGCACTCAAAAAATTCTTTTCTTATATGCCCAAAGATTCTGGTTTAGGGTTCGTGTTAGTACAGCATCTGGATCCGACTCATGAAAGTTCACTGGTTGAATTATTAAGTAAATATACGCCCATGGATGTTATTCAGGTAAAAGATGGTATGGAAGTAAAACCTAACCATGTGTACGTTATACCGCCCAATAAATATATGGGAATTTCACACGGCTTGTTACATCTATCCGAAATCAAAGAACCCCACGGCCTAAAGATGCCCATTAACACATTCCTGGAAAGCCTGGCCGATGATAAAAAAGATAATTCAATCGCTATTATTCTCTCGGGATTTGGTGCAGACGGAACCACCGGGGCCAAGTCCATTAAATTGGAAGGAGGGATGGTTATTGCACAGGACCCGGAAAGTGCAGAATCGGATGGCATGCCCATCAGCGTGATAAATACGGGTTTGGTTGATTTTGTTCTTCCACCAGAAAAAATACCCACTAAATTAATATCCTATGTTAAAACCTCCCGTAAGATCATGCAAAAACTGATAACGGATGATAAAAATAATGAAGAAGACCTGCAGACCATATTCCGTATAATTAGAAACCATACCGGACATGATTTTTCAACATATAAAGAAAGTACAATGTACCGTAGGATCGGTAAAAGAGCTAATTTACACCAGATAGATAACCTGAAAGAATACATCCATTATTTACATCGAAACCCCCAGGAAGTAGAACATCTTTTTCAGGAACTTCTCATCAACGTTACCAGTTTCTTCCGTGACCCGGAAGCCTTCAACGTTATTAAAACCAAGGCCATTCCAGAACTTATGGCCAGTAAAAAAGAAGGTGACACCATTCGATTATGGGTGCCGGGTTGTTCAAGTGGTGAAGAGGTTTATTCCCTGGCCATAATTTTAAGGGAAGTCATGGCATCCATGGGAAAATACTTTGAAATACAGATCTTCGGTACTGATATCGATGAAGATGCCATTACTAGCGCGCGAAAAGGAACCTATCCAAAAAATATAAATGTGGACGTCAATCAAAATCGCCTGAGAAAGTTTTTCATAAAAAAGGAAGGTAAATTTCAGGTTAAAAATGAAATAAGAGAAATGGCAGTTTTTGCTGTACATAACGTCTTAAAGGACCCTCCCTTTGCTAAACTGGACATAATATCCTGTAGAAATCTTTTAATTTACCTGAAATCTGATGCGCAAAAGATGTTGCTATCTATTTTTAACTATGCCCTGAATAAGGGAGGAATATTATTTTTAGGGCCTTCAGAAAGTATTGGAGACTCCATTGAATCCTTTGATGTGGTGGATAAAAAATGGAAAATCTTCAAATCCAGTCTATCCCATCCCCTACCATGGAGAATGGTTGAATCCCCCATTAAATTTACTCCATATGGTGAGAGAACTGCAAAATCTGAACATTTTGATATAGAAAAAATAGATCTAACCAATCTAGCTGTTAAAAAATTACTGGATTTATATGCTCCACCATCGGTTATAATCAATGATCAGGGAGAAATCCTATATATACATGGAAAAATAGGCAAATATTTAGAACCCGCCCCTGGAAGGGCTCGTTTAAATATTTTTGATATGGCTAAGGATAATACCGGTTTTAAAATAAGGTCAGCTATTCAAAACGCAGCCAGTAAAACGAAGGACGTGGTTATGGAAGGATTGAAAATATCTTCCAATGGTGATGATAAAATAATAAATATAACTGTAAAACCACTTCAAGAACCTGAAATCATGCGTAATTTATTTATCGTATCCTTTGAGGATGTTTTAATTAAAAAAGATGATAAAAGAAAAATTAAAATAGATTTAAATACAGCAGAGAAAGATAACCGTATCGTTGAACTGGAACAGGAACTGAGAGAACTAAAAGAACGTCTCAACGTCACCATTGAAGAAATGGAAACATCCTACGAAGAACTTAAAGCGGCCAATGAAGAATTGCAATCCATGAACGAAGAATCACAGAGCACCAATGAGGAATTGGAGACATCGAAAGAGGAAATGCAGTCTATCAATGAGGAACTGGCTACCGTCAATTCAGAACTTCAAATCAAGATAGATGAACTTACCCGGGCCAACGACGATATGAAAAACCTGTTCAACAGTACTGAAATCGCCACCATATTTCTGGATAAAGAGATGAACATCAGGAACTTCACCCCAGAAGCCAGTAACCTGATAAAAATTAGGAAATCTGATGTGGGCCGTCCCATAGGTGATATCGTTACCAACATCAAATACAAGGATATGGAAGCTGATATTAAAAGAGTGCTGGACAAACTGGTTTTAAAAGAACAGGAAGTACAAAGCAAGGATGATGACTGGTACCTCATGCGAATATTACCGTACAGAACTTCTCAGGACGTTATCGATGGAGTGATAGTTACCTTCGTGAATGTCAACCAGAGAATGGCCGCAGAAGAGAAGATCAAAGAAGCCCTTAAATATGCTGAAAGCTTAATAAATACAATTAAAGAGCCGATTTTAGTATTGGATCAGGATTTAAAAGTTTTCTCAGGTAATAAACCCTTTTATGAAGTATTTAAGTTAAATCCCGGGGATACTGAAGGTAAACATATATTTGAAATCGATAACGGCAAGTGGAACGATCGAAACCTGAAAAATCTTTTAGAGAAAACTTTAAAGGAAGAGTATGCCTTCAATAAATTTGGGCTCAGTTACAAATTTGTGGATTATGGACAGAAAAAAATCTGCATAAGCGGCCGTAAGTCCTATGAAGGGGAAGTAGAAAAAGAGATGATTCTACTTACCATAGACGTGGATAACTGTAACCCTGGAGGGGAATAGCTACCAGCATTGTAACATGAAGACAATAGCTACTAATATTCTGGAGTAGTACCAGTAAATTTAAAATTAAATCCTTTTCATATCAAGGGTGAGATTCATTTAAATTTATGAAATTCATTGAATCTCTATTCTAATTTTTTAATGCAGGCTGAAATGAATGCAGGTATATCATCCGGAGACCTGCTGGAGATAAGGTTTCCATCCTCCACCACTTCCTGATCCAGGAATTGGGCCCCTGCATTTTTTATATCCTGGACAATTGATTTCCATCCTGTGATCTTTTTTCCCTCAATTAATTGGGCAGTTATCAACAATTGAGGGGCATGACATATGGCAAACACAGGTTTATTTGTGTTGAAAAAGTTTTGTATAAATTCAACCGCTTCTGGATGTCCTCGAAGATTATCGGGGGAGCATCCTCCGGGGATAAAAATAGCATCGAAGTAGTTGTAATCACTTTCCCGTATTCTTTCATCTATCTGTGCAGATGCTTTGCCTTTTTTACCCTTAACTGTACCTTTTTTTATTCCTAAGTTAATTATTTGATGTCCTGCATCCTTAAATGCTTTAACTGGGCTGGTGTATTCCACATCTTCAAACATATTATCTATCATCACTCCAATTTTTGCCAAAAAAATCACCTACTTTTAATTGATGTGTATTCTGAAATACTGAATTACCTCACCTTATTTCATTTTAATTTATCTGACTGCACACTAAAAAATATAATGATCAAAATACAATATAATAATCTAAATGCGAATATAAGTGTTATAAGACGCATTCATGATGGACATGAATGTGAATGGAGTAAGATTTAGGCACTTCGGAAGACGTTTCTCCATAATAGCCGGTTCTATAATAGGATTGATTATAGGGATATTTAATTGGAGACCCATTTATTTGTAACGTCAATGCATAACACCTCCTGCAACACAGGGCTTATTTTATGGTTGCTAAAGCCTCAGGGCATTGTAAACGTTGTTTTAGCATTAATTTATTGCCCAATTCTATATATGATACTTATGCTAATATTAAGAGGCATAAGAATTTATGAAATCCTCATCTTAGTGAATATATTTAAGGATCTGATTTTCTGGGAAAAATTAAAGGATTTAATAAGGAATTAACTGCTGTTGCCCTGACATTATTACTCCATCACCAAAATAACAGTTGATTATTTATGTTCCTGAAAACATAACAATAAGGTGAAATAGGCCGAAATAAGATGTATTTTGGAAATTTGAAGAATAACAGGAGAAATAGACAGGTAATAAAACGAAAATTAAGGGGGATTTAACCAGGAATAAAGGAGAAAAATAGGCCTAACAACCCTTTCTCTCTTAATAATTAATATTTAAAATGAAAATAATTTATGAGGAGGTGATACAATGGCAGTTACAGCTGCAGATGTAGAACGCGCTATTCGAGGCATAGATTTTCCTGCAGACAGGAATGATTTAGTACAACAGGCCCAGAACAACAAAGCCAATAGAAACGTCATCGATATCTTAAAAAACCTTCCAGGAAACCAATTTAATTCACCTATAGATGTGAGTAAAGCCTTTGGTAAAGAAAGGAGAATGCACAAAGGATAAAACTTGCATACTTTTTTATTTTATTTTTTAGTGTGTCTGTTTTAGGTGAATTTTTCGAGCTTGTAGATTTCTTGGATTTCGTTTTGGCCGTGGGATATTAGTAGTCCTAGTAAAAGTACGTTTTAGATAGGCTTTTTTGTAGACTGATCGTTTGGTGTATGCGTGTATATGGCCTA
>WOYJ01000166.1 GCA_011620845.1 Methanobacteriaceae archaeon | reverse complement strand
GCATCGCTCAACAGGATTTCGAATCCTGCGCCTTACCGGACTAGACTATCCCGGCACCTAATTAGATTATCCAGCTTGAAATATAAAATATTTGGTTTCTCTTAAAAGAGATGTTTTTGAATATAAAAAGATGGAGAAATTCGTCCGTAAAGTAATCAGATGAAGTTAAAAAACTGTATTTTGGCCATTACCTCTTTTTGCAATTATGTAATAGTTAATCATCCTATTAAATTGAGGCAAAACATATTTTAAATCGAAAATTTGATATTAATCCAGTTAATTATGAAATCTAATAAATATCCTTTTCTGGAACTGGTTAACCTAAATGAAATTTGGAAGTTGAAGAAACTATAAATGTGCTTAAGGACAGCCAGAATCGGGTTAAAACCATGACCATAGTTCATGAAAAACTCTATCAGTCCCCCAATTTAAAAGATATAAACTTTAAAGAATAAATAGAGGATTTAATCTCTGTACTGTTCTATTCCTATGGTATTGAATCAGGGAATATCAAAACGCTGATCAATCTGGAGGATCTTAAAATTGACATCGACACGCCATACCCTGTGGTTTAATAATCAACGAACTGGTAACCAACAGCCTTAAATATGCTTTCCCAGAGTGGAAAGGTATTTTAAAAATAGAACTCACATCAAAATCAGATTATACAAAGTTAAGGGTCAGATAAGGAGATAGGATTACCACCAGATATTGATTTAGAAAATAGTAACACATTAGGGCTTAAAATGGTAAGTAGCCTGGTACATCAGCTGGAAGGTATTCTAAACCTTAACAGAACGGGTGGGACTGAAGTTGTAATAAAATTTAAAAAATTAAAATATAAAATTGAAAATAATAAAATTTGATATTAAATTAAACTAATTTCTTTTTGACCTTGAGTGGTGGATGTGGGTCTGTGCAGTATTCAAATATATGACCACAATTGGTGCATCTAAAAACTCCCACATCTCCTTCTGGTATATGGGGTATATAAAAAGCATCCTGACTTCTTTTACTATTTCTCCTTCTGGAGATCCTTTTTTCTGTTGAACCGCACTCGGGACACTTCTGGGACATTTCTTCTGGTTTCAAAATCTTCACCTGGTAATAAATATATTTAATTAAATTTGTATCTTCTTAACCTGGAGTGGTGAATTCCTGTGGAAACAATATTCAAAAATGTAACCACACTCTGAGCAACGAATAATTCCCACATCTCCCTGGGGCATATGGGCTATATAAGATGCATCAGGATTTACTCGGTTACTACTCCTTCGGGTCATCCTTTTATCCTGACAGTTACACTCGGGACATTTCTTTGACATTTCCTCTGGTTTCATCATATCACATTAGTTTGTCCATATACAAACTGTACGTTATTATGCGAACCATAATATATAAAGGTTTCCATGTTCTCCATTTCCCCATGGTTCTTTAATATGATTAATCATTATAAATTATCTTTATATAATAAATTAAATCAGTATTTACCTGAGTATAAATTCAGGAGGGTTTAAAACGAACATAAATATGAGGATTTTAGGAATTCCACTGGCCATATTGGCGTATATAGTTGTTATGCTCATACCTACGCCTGGTTTAGAGTTTGCAGGACATTCCGCCATTGCACTTTTACTTTTCGCCATAGTCATGTGGGTATCTGAAGCCGTGCATTTAGCAGTTACATCACTAATACTCTTGTTTATTCAGCCTATAATCGGTGTAGCCAGTTTTGGTGATGCTGTTATTGGTTTTGCCAACCCCATAATTTTCCTGATGATTGGTGGGTTCATCATTGCCGAGGGTATCCGTAAAAGCGGACTTGCATCACGTTTAACGTATGGCATGCTTAATCGTCTGGGTACAACTCCAGATAGAAGTGTTTTTACTGCCATATTCTCCACAGGATTACTTTCAGCTTTTATAGAAAATGTGGTGGCATATGCCATGCTGCTTCCAATTATCAAGGAGATAATACCACTCATGGGTATTAAAGATCCTGAAAAAGGTAAAAGTAACTTCTCTAAATCCATGGTCTTAGGGGGATCTTTTGGTTCTCTGGCCGGTGGATTCGGAACAGAAATCGGAACAGCACCTAACCTTATGGCAGCCGCATACACCCATATTCCATTTGCAAATTGGATGATCTTCGGATTCCCCCTGGCATTCATACTGATGACCATCATGTGGAAATGGCTAGGGTTCGTTTATAAACCAGAGATCAAAGGGATAATAGGCGGAATAAAAACCATAGCAGATAAAAAAGAAGCAATGGGACCAATGAGCAGGACTGAAAAGCTTACCCTTGTAATACTTTTATTTACTATCGGTTTATGGGTTACAACAAGTTTCACAGGACTAGACAGCTATTCTGTGGCATTGATCGGAGCAGTTCTATTATTTATATTTAAAGTTATAGACTGGAAAGATGCACAGAATGGGGTTGATTGGGGCTTAATAGTGTTCTTTGGAGGAGCACTCTCATTAGGAGTTGCATTACTAAATACAGGAGCTGCTAACTGGCTGATTGCTGATATACTTGCATTCTTAGGACCAAACGCATCCACAATACTAATTATGGTAGTGTTGATGGTAATTGCAGTAACTATAACTCAGGTAATGTCCAACATCGCACTGGCAGCAATTCTAATACCAATCGCAGTGACCTTAGCAACCGCTCAGAATCTGCCCGTGGGAATCTACGCCGTACCAGTAGCAATAGCCTGTTCACTATCTTACATGCTACCAATGGCAGATCCAACGGTAGCAATGGCCTACGGAACCAAATACGTCAACATACCAGGAATCTTCAAAGCGGGATTCCCCCTAGTTGTGATAGGGATTATAATGACCATAATAGTACTGTTAGCTGTAATGAACTTCGCACCATGGATAATAACAGTATAAAACAGATTGCAGTTTAATATCTGCAATTTTTTTTTAATTTTTTAAACACTGATTAAATTATTTGGAGGGGATGATGTGCGTAAAAAAATATTATTACCAATAAATGATTCAGGACCAGCAGAAAGAGCTGGAGAATATGCAATTTCTATCGCAGGATTAGACTATACCGACATGATTGTTTTAAATGTAATAGATACTTATTATCTAAATTCTTTGCCACAAAGCGATTTAAGGGAAACACTGAACAACGAATTTCGAGAAGAAGGAAAAGAAGCAGTTGATAATTACAGTAAAAAGATTGCAGACGAAAAATGTGCAGGAAATTGTAAAAACATAAAACTCATAACTAAGATTCAAGAAGGTAAACCAGAAGACGTTATTTTAAAAGTTGCTGATAGAGAAAAGGTGGATCAGATAATCATGGGAAAATCCAGTAAAGATAAATTAGAGAGATTTTTCGTGGGAAGTACCACAGAAAGAGTGGTAAGAAGGGCAAAAATCCCGGTCACTGTTGTTCCATAATAATAAATCTATTTTTCTGAAACAATCCATAGGATGGAAATTCCATCAGAAAACGGATAAACAATGAATTTAAAGTATAGATCCCCATTATAAATTCCCTGTGCTTCAAATTCCTGTAATTCTTCTTCATCCATTACTTTTCTAAATATAATTTCTTGTTTTGTGCTTAAAAGCTTAGGGAATCTTTCCCAAATGTTTTGGCCCAATAAATCTTCTGGATCAGCTTTCACATATTCCGCTGCACGTTTATTAACATAGATAAACTGCCAGTAATGGTTTAATGCAACCAAACCATCCTGAATACTATTCAAAATTTCCGTAGTCTGTTTATGACTGTGTACCAGTTTCTGTTCGGTGAGTTTACGATCTGAATCGTCAAAAACATAACCTTTAACCTGAACAAGCTCCCTAGAGTCATTAAAAATGCCCATTAAATTAGCAACCACATGGATGCGCAGCCCGTCAGATCTTCTCTGCCAGCTCTGGTATCCAAGAATTTTACACTCCTTTTTAAGGCGAGTCACCAAAAAAGGCCAGTCAAATGGGTTAGATTCAGAAATATTCCATTTAAGGGCAGATGTACAATCTCTAAAGCCGTAAATAGCAGCGAATGCAGAGTTACATTCCAATATTTTCCCTTCAGGTGTTGCTATGAAGTCACCAGTTAAATCTTCATCAAACAACAATCGATATTTTTTTTCGCTTTCTTTAAGGGATATTTCAGCTTCTTTACGTTCAGTATCATCAAAAGTATAACCCTTAATTTGAACCAATTCATCTGAATCATTAAATATGCCTACTAAATTAGAAACAACGTGGATTTTCTTATCGGAGGGTGTTATATGCCGGCTTTCATGACCACTTATTTTACGCTCACATCTAAGGCGATCTACGAGATCGGCCCAATCTGAAGGGTTAAATTTTGAGATATTAAATTTTAATGCTTGACTTAGATCTTTAAAACCATAGATTTCAATAAAGGACTGATTACATTGCACTAATTTCCCATCCAATTTAGCAATGAAATCTCCAGTTAGATCATCTTCGAACCAGTGCCTATAATTCTCTTCCTTTTCTTTTAGAGATTCTTCCTGTTTGATTTTCTCATCTTTCATTTTTCAGCCTAAATTTTAATAATTTAAGTATTCACTAAATAAAATCCGTAGTCAATTCCAATCCTATTTTAATAATTTCTATATATAAAAATGTTTAAAATTTATTTTTACTATCTTCAAGTAATCTTATGAATTTATTTTTATATATAAAATGTTAGAGGGATTAAATGAAAAGAGATATAATTAAAATTAACGAAGAAAAATGCACAGGCTGTGGGGTTTGTATGATAGGATGCCAGAGGGGCCCTGCAGGTAATCGATGAAAAAGCCAGACTGATAAGCGACCTGTTCTGTGATGGTCTGGGGCATGTATAGGGGAATGTCCTAAGGGTGCTATTGAAATTGAAACCAGGGAAGCAGAACCATACGACGAAAAGAAGGTCATGAAAAACATTGTAGAAGCCGGATCTAACGTTGTAAAGGCCCACCTGAAACACCTTCAGGAACACTGCCAGACAGATTATCTAAATCAGGCCATAGACTATTTAAAGAAGAACAACATCGAGGTACCGGAATATGAAGAAGAAGCACCACTGGCATGTGGATGTCCCGGTTCAGCGGCAGGACATAGAAAGAAACCGTCTGAAAAGCCAGGAAAAAGTACATATCTTCAGTGCTGAGCTTAAAAACTGGCCAGTGCAGTTGCAGCTTCTAAATCCAAATGCACCCTACTTTAAAAATACAGATCTATTGATTTCTGCAGACTGCGCACCCTCCGCCTACGCCAACTTCCATCAGAGATTCCTGAAGGACAAGGTACTGATAATTCTCTGTCCCAAACTAGACAAACTCATAGACCAGTACGTGGATAAGCTGACGATATTTACAAAACAGGATATAAAATCCATCTCCATCGTCCATATAGAAGTTCCCTGCTGCTCTGGTATCGAAGTAATAGTCAGACGAGCCTTAAAAAAGGCTCAAAAGAATATTATTGTTAAGAATTATACCATCTCCATAGGAGGAAAGGTAATATAGTTAAATTTATTTTTTAAACATTTGAATCTTTAGCGTTCTATCCTCTAAACATTTCAACTCCTTTAAACATTTTCAGCTCCTGATTCTCCAACGAAATATCTTTTCAACCGGTTTACGTATATGTTGGCCCAGACGTAGGCTAGTGTACATCCAATTCCACTTCCTACCACCAGTCCCCACCATACCCCCTGGGAACTTAGGTCAAATATGAAGGCGAACAGGTAGGCGAAAACTGCGATGAAGGCTAATTCTCTAAGAATGGTTAATATTAAGGAGGTTATTCCTTTGCCCATGCCCTGGAAGATTGAACTGGCCGTGATACCCAATGGGACAGGCATGTAGAACAGGAACATCAGCTGGAGGAATGTTGCAATTTCCGGGGTGAGATAGGCCGTCTCCGGCGAATAAGTAAATATGGATGCTACAAATCCAGAAAATGTGGATAATAACAACCCAACAACTGTGGTTGTTATAAAACCCAACTTAGCTGCATAAGTTAGTGCAGTTTTGAGGTTCTCATATTTTCTAGCCCCAAATGCTACACCGGCAACGGTTATCGCAGCGGTACCAATTCCAATAGGCAGTATTATAACCATCATCACCACCCTCCATCCTGCCGTGTAAACTGCCACTGCTGCTGCCCCTCCGGTAACCACCAGTATCAGGTTTAGGATCATTCCCAAAAAGGACATCACGAAGGATTCAGCGCTGGCCGGCAGTCCCACCATTAAGATGTCACGGGCCACAGCCCATTCAGGTTTAAAATCACTGCGGGAGAATGTTACATAGGTATCTCCCTTCATAAGCATCCAGTAAATCATTAAGGCGCATGATATGCTGGCAGAAAGAAGGGTAGCCCAGGCAGCTCCGGCTATTCCCCATCCAAAGGTGTAGATGAATATAGGATCCAGTATTATGTTCAGGATAGCGGTGGCTGCCATGGCATACATGGGCCTCTTTACATCTCCTTCCGCCCTTAAAATACCGGAGGCCACACTGGAAAATATCATTAAGACCAGTCCACCAAAGAGTACCTGGCCATACTCTACTGCTAAATCAACAGTACTCCCCGCCCCCATGGCTAGTAGGATGTTGGAGAGAAATACTAAAATCAATAGGGTGAAAATTGCTGATACTGCCAAAGAAAGGATTACTGAGTGCATGGCAGCATTATCGGCCTTCTTCTTATTAACCGCCCCTATACACCGGGCTATAAATGAGGTTGCACCGGCACCTAGTCCGTTACCTAACCCTATAACTATCATGAAGATGGGGGCGGTGAAACCCAAAGCAGCCAGGGCATCTGGGCCAAGACCAGCTACCCATATGCTATCTGCCAGGTTATATGCCATGATGAGTAGCATGGAAATAATCATGGGCACGGATAACACGCGGATAGCGCGTTTAGGGTCTCCAGTCACCATCGATATTCGCTGGTCAACCCCGTCGGTAAGTTCATTTTTGGAATTCATAATTAATCAGCTTAATTAGGTAAAAATCTATTAAATTGCTTAAAATCTATCTAAATAGTCAAAAAACATTGAAAAATCTGTTATTAATGAATTAGAATAGAATTCGACTTTAATAATAGATTGTGACTGGTTGTATATAAATGATTCGTAGAATTATTTAGGGTCTTAGATTTTCATGTTTCTGAGAGTTTTTGTAGGGCTGTTTTTTTGG
>WOYJ01000034.1 GCA_011620845.1 Methanobacteriaceae archaeon | reverse complement strand
GTTTGTTACCCTGTATCAAGGGAATATACCGTGAAGATTACCTCCGGCATTCAGGCCTATCCTACGAGAAGGAACCCGCAGTGGACGGTGTCCTGATCAGCCACTCACACGTGGACCATGCGGCTTATATACACCACTTACGGGAGGACATTCCCATATACATCTCCGAACAGTCCTACCTTGTCTTAAGGGCACTGGAGGAGACTGGTGTTACATCTTTTTCTGATTACACCCGGCTTCGAAAGTCCTTCCAGCTTGCAGCGAAGAAGCGCGGTGATGGCCACACCCGTGCCACCAATATAAAGGTTGACCGGGATATTCGGGTTTTAAAGCCCTACCATGGATATGAACTCGGTGAATTCGAGATCAAACTGGTTCCAGTGGACCACTCACTACCTGGAGCGGCAGGTTACATCGCTGATAACGGTGAAGACAGGATTGTTTATACTGGTGATTTAAGGTTTCACGGCAGGCAGCCGGAATTAACCCGGAAGTTCACTGAAATTGCCAGTAAAGCCAATCCCACCATCATGCTCAGTGAAGGGACACGAATAGGGAGCGGTAGCAATATCAGCGAGGAGGATATAGAGAAGCGTGCGGTGGAGGAGATCAGTAAGGCTAATGGCCTGGTCATAGTGAATTATCCCATGCGTGACCTGGACCGCCTGCAGACCTTTTACAACGTGGCCCAGGAGACGGACCGTAAACTGGTGGTATCTCTTAAACAGGCCTACATACTCGGACTTTTCACTGGACAGGGCTACCCGGAAGTTGAGGATGTGATGGTATACAGGCCGCGGAGGAGCTGGGGCCTGGTTGATGACCAGACCTTCGCCTGTGTGGAGGGTGAATGGATGTGCTCATCAGATATAGATCCAGAACAAATTCAAAGGGATTACAAGACCTGGGAGAGGGATTTCCTGGACTTGGATAATTTAATCAACTACCGGGACCTGCAGGAGGAGCCCGCCGAGTACCTATTCCGCTGCGACTTCTTCGAGTTCAACGAACTAATCGATATAAAACCAGTGGACGCTGTATATATAAAGTCCAGTACAGAGCCGTTCGATGATGAGATGAAGATAAGTGAAGGGAAGGTCAAAAAATGGCTGGACCTCTTCGGTATCCACTACGTAGATAAAGGTTTTCATGCATCTGGACACGCCAACGGTCAGGAGATTCTGGAGATGATCCGTGAGATCAAACCGGAGAAATTGTATCCCGTACACACCACTGACCCAGAGGCATTCCAGGTTTTAGAAGATGAAGGGATCGAAGTGGTGTATCCTGTCCCAAAATAATCTTGTTTTATTGGTATAACAAACATGAAATTCAAAAGACAATATACTCCCCATAACCCCCATAATAACGGTAAAACTCTCCTCATGCAGGACATCGGTGTTCCAATAGCTCTCACAGCACTGGCTATGCTCAATATTATTGGATGAACACTTTACGTTAAATTAAGATAAATCACACCGATTTATCTCCCTTTTTTTATTTTTCTGAAATTAATAAAAGGAAAACTTAATCATATTGCTGTTTATAAAAGAACATAATGAATGCCAAACATCTGATACCATCCAATTTCATCAGTATTCAAAGATAAAACTTTTAAATGGAATATTCACTGAAAAAGTTTACAAAAATTACTTTTAAATTTGGTCGTTCAAAAATAAAGAAGTGGAGGTGAAAAAAATGCGAAAATCAGTAACACTATTTTTACTCATAGTATCTTTAGGACTTGTTTTAGCCAGTGCAGCTACTGCAGCATCAGAAGTAGATGTGACGGTGGTTGATGAAAACGGTGAGGAAGTCACTGAGACCAGTCCTGGTGATGAAGTCAACGTCACCGCCAATGCAACCACCGACGAATATCTGTATGACCCTATAGTACTGGTCTCTGTGGAACCTGAATCTGGATTGCAGTTTAAAGAAGATGAAGCAGTGATGATCTATGATGGTGATACCTTTTCCAACGACCCTGAAGACCCATTCTTCTTCTGGAGTGAAGAATATGAATCTTGGGTATGGTGGGTCGGCTGGCTATACGGTGATCAGTACCCGGAAGAGGTTGCTCAGCTATTCATCCCAGCTACAGTCTCAGCTACAGGTGAAATAACTGTAAATGCCCAATACTTTGAATGGGATCCAGAAATTGGCGAACCAATCCTACTTTCATCAGACAGTTACACCTTCCTATCAGTTCAAGGAGCAAACGCTGAAACAGTTCCCATGCAGGACACTGGTATTCCACTAGGAGCAGCAGCAATTGGTCTCTTGAGCATAGTCGGCGGGGCCATTTATGGTAAATTAAGATAGATCTTACTTGATTTACCACATTTTTTTATTTCTAAATTGTTACATGTACAAAAGCCACACTTCCAACAAATTTTAAATAATCTGGAAATCAACAGATCACTAGTCTATTTTAAAATTTTAATTATAATTAGAGGAATCCAATATGTCATCCATCAATGAAAACTATCTGCTACTGGAAAGCAGTTATCTATTTGCAGAAATCGATAACCGTGTCGAAAAATACCAGAATGAAAACCCTGATGCCAATATCATCCGTATGGGAATTGGTGATGTGACAAAACCATTACCACCAGCGATAATTGACAAATTCAAGACAGGCGTCGATGAAATGAGCCAGGCCGAGACATTCAAGGGCTACGGACCATACCGGGGTTATGATTTTCTAATCGAAGAGATAATCAAGCATGACTTCACACCAAGGGATATCCGATTAGACAATGAAGAGGTATTCGTAAGCGAGGGGGCTAAACCAGATACCGGGAACATCCAGGAGATATTCGGTGTAAACAACGTGGTAGCCGTAACCGACCCAGTATACCCAGTATACGTGGAGAGTAATATAATGGCCGGCCGTGGAGGTCCTATGGGAGAAGATGGTAAATATGAGGGTCTGGTCTACTTATCCTGCACTGAAGAAAACGGATTTGTACCGGAACTCCCAGAAAAACCCGTAGATCTAATCTACCTATGCTTCCCCAACAACCCCACCGGAACGGTACTTACCCGGGACGAGTTAGCTAAATGGGTGGATTACGCCCGGGAAAATAAGGCAGTAATTCTATTTGACGCTGCTTATGAAGCATACATACAGGAAGAAGATATCCCCCACAGTATCTATGAAATTGAAGGTGCTAAAGAAGTGGCTATTGAATTTAGAAGCTTTTCCAAAAACGCCGGCTTTACCGGTACCCGGTGTGCATATACTGTGGTGCCCAAGGAACTGGTAGGTTATGATTCAGATGGTAACCCCCATTCCTTAAATGAATTATGGTACCGGAGATTAACCACCAAGTTCAACGGTGTCTCCTACCCCATACAGGTTGCAGCATCAGGAATTTACACCCCACAGGGACAAAGGGAGGTTAAAGATCTGGTAGATTATTACATGAAAAATGCAGCTATCATCAGGGAAAGCTTAACTGAGATCGGCTTGAATTTTTACGGTGGAGTAAACTCACCTTATATATGGATTAAAACACCGGATGGTATCGATTCCTGGGACTTCTTCGACCTGCTCCTGGAAAAGGCGTACATCGTAGGCACCCCCGGGGTTGGCTTCGGACCCAGTGGAGAAGGTTACCTGAGATTAACAGCCTTCAACACCCTGGAAAATACGAAGCACGCTATGGAACGTATAACCAGGTTACAGGAAGAAATTTAGTTTAAGTTCGTTCCCTATAGATTAAGTTTTTACCTCTAAGTTTAAGTTTCCTCATCTGATATTTTTATTTTTTTAAATACAATGATGTTTGTCACCATAAACATTATTTATCATGAATGACAATGATTGATTGTGGGGGGAGTTGAAGTGGAATGTCACTATTGTAATGAGGAAATTCCGGATGATGTTCAGGTATGCATGAACTGTGGAAGTGACATCATCTACAAAAAGAAATCCTGGCATTCATTACACAAACTTCTCTGGGATAATAAAATCAATCAGGACATATTAGAGACCTTAAATGAATTAAGTCACCAGGAGAAATAATTAAAGAAAAGCATTTTTGTGGATGTGGCCCGTAATTTAAATAGAACCAGAGAGAGATAATCCTCTCCTTTAAAGATGTTGGATTTCCCCTTATTTTTAGAATAAATTGATTTAAAATAATTAGAATAATTATTTCCCTGGTGATGGGTGGGGGGTTCCCACGGTTATGGCGCTGTCGGTGGTATTCTGCAGGGCTATGCTGAAGCCTGGTTCGGCACCGATCACTATGGTCTCCTTACCATTTTCCTTGGTCTTGTTTAAAAGTGGCAGGAAGTCCGCGTTACGGGTCATCAGGGCCAGTACATCTATGTTAGGATTGTAGATGAGTTCCATTGCCTCCATGGCCAGGTGTACGTCGGTATCACCGGCTACCACGATGGGGGTGAACCCTTGATTTACAATGGCTTCTATTAATTTGTCCGAGGCGTACTGGTTTAATAGAACCTTTCCCACCCTCATCTTTCCGTATTCGGACATCAGTTCCCGGATGGATTCCAGGTCAAGATTGAATTCCTTACGGAGCATGTTGGGACCGTCCACCAGCAGTCCTATATTTTTCTGGGCGGATACTTTCTTTTTAAGTGGAAGATAATCTCTTATAGAGCTAGGTTTATTAGAATTACCCATTTAATTTCTCCTTCTTTATTTTCTTATGTATTTCTCTTTTTTTTTTATTATGCAAACTTTTTTTTATCTAATATGCAAACTTCGAAATTTAAGTAACTTTATGTTGAGTTTTATTAAAGTAACTTTATGTATGATTAGTTCTATTTAAACTTTGCCTAAAATAGATATGCCCAAATTATGCCCAAATTAATCCACCCCCCCCCCCCAAAAAAAAAACTGGTTATTTTTACAAGTTGGGATTTTAGGGGAATACATCTTAATCATGTAGAGTATACAATATTGTGCAGTATACACTTTAACAATGAGAAGTTTGATCCAAAAAAAGGATGATATAAATCAGTGGGAATAAACTCTCAAAATGCGGGCCGAAGAACCAGTGAGTGAACCAGGAGGCGGTGAAACTCCTAGAAGTGTTGGTCCACTGGGATATACAAAAACGAGTCGATTATGGCCGGTCAGTTGGATGAAACCACTTTGTGAGAGTTAATACCCTTACGTAGACAGAGAGTTAACACACCATAGACGGGATTGTTAACCCTTACGTAGATAAACTGGTTTATAATTCAACAAATTCTAACCATCAATTCCCATAGGAACTAGAAAAGCTTTCGAGATTATTTTATCTCTACTTTGAAGCTTTCTTCTTTTTCCTCTTTAGGAACTTCCACGGTTAAAACGTCGTGGTCAAAGCGGGCTTCTGCTTGTTCTGGTATCACTTTTCTGGGGAATCTAACAGTTCTCCTTAAATAACCACTTTTCTGGTCGTTTATGGTTATGTGACTTCCCCTTTCGACTTCGCTGGTGATGTCGAATTTTGCTTTGACTTTCATCCTTTTATCGGTTACGTTTAGTTCGATGTCCTCTTTCTTGATGCCGGGCAGATCCACATGCACTATTACACTGTCATCTGTTTCTATTATGTCCTTACCTGGGACAAATGTGTAGTCAACTATGGATTTTTCAATGTCGTATCTGATGTTGTCGATGGTCTGAGCCGTGTCTTCCAGCATCTTCTCGACTAAACCTTTCCTATCTAAAATAGTCCTGTTCCTTCTTCTCATTTTTATCGCCTCATATCTTGAGTCATTTAATATGTTATCTAAGGATTAATATATAGTTATCGTTATCTCACAGGGGATTTACAAAAAGAGAGTTAAAAGGATTTAAGGGAGTAGGGCTGTTAAAAATATAAAAAATTAGTTTATTAGATAAAAAAAGTTAATTTAGATAAAAGCGAGTTATTAGATTTAGAAAATTAATTAGATTTAAAAATGAAATTTTCATCATCAATTCTTGTAGATCAATCCCAAAACGAATCTAACTATATGGATTATCAGGATGATGACAGATACTACTATCATCAGCGCGATGAGGATTTTCAAGGCGATTTCCAGGCCTTCACCCACCAGGAATGGAAATACCACCAAAAAGGTGTAGGCAGTTATTATAAACAGCACATCGACTATGGCTTGCAGGAGGTTTCTTAACCAGTTAGGATGATAGAATATGAAGATCAGGTTTACTATGATGGCCGCCAATAGGAAATATTTCACTATCCATAAAACATCGGCAAATGATGGGGCTATGAAGCTGATATGCCAGTTCAGGAGGTTGTTGGCTATATAGTAGAGTATGATGTTGACGATCCCCGCAACGATGAACTCCGCCCGGTGGTGTTCTTTATCCTTTTCTAGAAATTTATCCATCTTAGATAATTCTTTACCGTCGTTTGTCATTTAAAATCTTTCTAATACGGAAGTAATTTTTATATTTTACAAAATCAGTCTTGATTCAGTGCTATCTTATATCTGCAGAGTGGCTTGTTGATGCTGGCATCGGAAAGTGATTCTATATCCCCATCAATACCGGTCCAGCTAAAGGTCTGTTTCAACATGGCCTGGCATATCAGGCAGCAGAATATGTTTTCATAGTTTTTTTCACACCATTTACAGTCCCGGAAGGTGACTATCCATTCGTCCCTTTGATCGAATACATCCACTTCAAAGCCCAGGTTCTGGAAGAAGTTGATGATCCAGTTGAGGTAGACCTGCAGTTTACCCGTGTCTGGGAGTTTATCGAATACTCCCTTATCGTATCTGCCGGTTTCCTTGAGGAATCGGGGTTTCATGAATTTTTCGAATTTCTTATGGAATATCCCCAGGAAGGCCCCCCTCTTATCAATGGATAGGTTGGATGATAACTGGGGAATCATGCTCTGGAGGAAAACCTGCACATCACTTAAACTTTCGGATTTATTGTTCTTGAGTTTTTGCTTGTTGCTCCTGTAGTTGTGAATGGCTATTTCGATGTTGCTCATCAATTCTCCTTCAGAGATAGGTTTAACCAGGAACCCTGCACTTTTGGTATTTTTTAGCCGGTCTGGTTCCACTGATTCTAAGGCGGTGATATAGAGAACCGGGATATCCATAAATTCCTTGATCTTACGGGCGGCGTCTACTCCATCTATTTCTCCCTTCAATATGATATCCATCAAAATTAGATCGGGTTTTAAGGTTAAAGCTTCTTTTATAGCGTCTTCTCCACTATATACCACGGATAAAACTTCGTAATCTGCTGATTCTATTACGTTTCGAATTTCTAAGGCAGTAATGGCTTCATCTTCTACGATCATTACCCCTGCTTTTGCCATTTAATGGTCTCCCCTTCTACAAAATTAATAGTAATTCCTAACAC
>WOYJ01000112.1 GCA_011620845.1 Methanobacteriaceae archaeon | reverse complement strand
ATGAAAAACCTGCAACAAAAACGCCACTATTTCGGTGCATATGTATGTAGAGTTGTTTAGGCGTTTCTACTCTAAATTGGATCCTGAAATTTTCATTGATAAATTCATCTGGACGCAGGAAATGTCTATAAAAGGTTTTAACCTTAGTAAAATAGGTTTGTATAGTGTTTGGTGAGGACCCATTTTTGATCAGGTCTGACCTGAAGTTTTTCAACCTTTTAACTATCTGCCTATTCTTACCTCTAATCCCTTTTTCTTCCTCTGTATCTGCTTCTTTTATTAATTCTGTTAGGCTCTTCCCGTTAAAAACAGAATATTTATCTAGAGCCCATTTATAGTGCTTTATACTGTTTTCTGAAAGGTTACTATCCGTATAGAATTCTATGAATAGTGGATCGGGTTTATCCGGCTTCATATCCACTATTTATGTACCTAATAGTATAAAAAAGTGATGCATAACTATATACATCACTTAACAAGTAATGCTGCTTGTTTTGGCTCATATCTCCATCCTTCAGGAAGTACACCTTCATTCCTATAGTATCTCACCAGTCTCCTGATCTTGGATTCCACGATACGCAGGCCTCTCCTGGTATGCAGGTCTTTGGGATTCTCTTTTAGGTGGTCCCTTATGTTAACTGCTTTCCGGATGAGGTTCATGAGGTCTTCCGGATAATCCAGGCCCTGATTGTGTTTTTCCAGGATCTGGGTGATCTTAAGCCCGGTTATCAGTTTAACATCCGGGATACCGTACTGGTCCCTCAGGATGATTCCCATCATGCTGGTGGAATTTCCTTCCTTTTTAAGTCTTAATATCAGTTCTTCAATCTCTTCGTTGGAATATTCAATCCATTCTGGCTTAACTGCCATTATTTCACCTCTAAATATTATGTATGGTTAAAGCAGGTTGATAGTTCATTGTGGATTCAGTCCATTTTCATGGTTTATAACTGATTATTCCTGGTCTTTATACCATAGTGCGAACTTCTCGAGCGAGTTATGACGGTGGGAGAACATGTTTTTCTCTTGTCTTTGTAGTTCTCCGAAGGATTTATCATATCCATCTGGGATAAACAGGGGGTCGTAGGCGAAACCGTACTGGCCCTTTTCTTCGTATCCGATGCGTCCTTTGACAGTGCCTAAAAAAACCTCGGGCTCGGTTTTGGGGGTGCAGTACCCAACTACCGACCTGAACTCGGCGTATCTGTCTTCAACATCACTCATAAGCTTCAATATACCCTTATTACCTAATGTTTCCTGCACATAGGATGAATATGTCCCTGGAAACCATTTAAGGGCTTTTATGAATAATCCGGCGTCCTCTACTATCACTGGTTTACCGAGACGCCTGCTAGCATACTGTGCACCGTACCGGGCCACGTCCTCCAGGGTTCCCTGGATTTCAGGGTAGCCGAGATCAGCATGCTCCAGTGAAATTCCCAGGTTATTCAATATTCCCTGGGCTTCTTTAACTTTATGGGGGTTACCGGTTATAAAGGTAATGATTTTTGAATTGATTTTTTCAGACATTTTAAGACCAACAGTAATTCTAATAGTAAATATTAATTAGTTTAATCATAGGTTTAATTGTGGATTTATCTATTGTTATCTGTAGATTAGACTGTTGAAATAATATTTTTAATGAATGAATTTGGAAAAATAACGATAAAGGCCTTTAAAAATCCAGATCTTATATAAAATGATACACATCATGAACGATACAGATTCAACAAAATCAGTGGCGGAGCTAACCCCCGTAATTTTAGTCCATGGAGGCGTTCCAGAAATGATGAGGATGTACTCGTAGAATGGGATGTGATGAAAAAAGCTTTAGATGAAGAGAACATCCCTTATTATGAGTTTGATTATCTCACGGGTACTGGCGATCCCTATACGTACCCTACTGATTTAGGGAAGTTCATCTTTGATATCAGGGCGTCTACCGGATGCACTGATAAGTATGCCACTCCATGGTGCTCTGGTTTCCCGGTTCTACATGGCCAGAAATGATAATTACAAGAACATCCGGCAGTTGGTCGGAATAGCACCAGTAAATCACGGCAGTGCACTGGCCGATTTAATCGACAGTAAACGCTTGCTTTATCTGCTGCTTAAGCCTTTAATCTGCTTGTATTTCAGGGACATAGGTTCTTCAGGTGCAGTGGCTAATATGCGTACTTATGACAGCCAGACCCTAGAGCTGAATAGTTCAGGGCCCGGTCATGATGGGGTCATACCGGGAGTTACCCACCACATAATAATAGGCCACCAAGTGCCTGCACAAACCAAATTCATATCTAAATTGATGGGTATGGTGGAATGGTTAATAGGAACCTCAAAAGAAGAATATGAAAGCTATAAATCCGTAAAGAGGAGAGGATACTTACCCACACGGGTTAAGTTAGTTAAAAACGGTGAAACTGTTTACAGATGGACGGCCAAGGGAGATGGGGCCGTGGCCAATGAACAGAGTATTCTGGGCAACATCACACCCCAACTAATCCGTGGTGTGGGGCATGATGACCTGACTAAAGACCCTACCGTGATAAAACTGGTGGTGAACTTCTATAAAAACTACGAAAGATCTTAAACATCGAAGAATGGTTTAATTATCGGAGCGGTTTAATTATTGTTGTCTGTATAACGACTTCTTACCTCAATTTCCCCTATTTTCTCTAAGATTTCCTGATAATCATCTGCATCCTGGTAACCCTCTAAAATAGACTGGAAACAATCCCCTGCAATGTCATAGTGTATACCGGTAAGTGCTTTCTTGAAAACCAGGAGGTCGGTGCCTTTATCCTCCACCAAGTCGGAGATCTTTCCCAGCCCAAAGTCGATGAATACAATTTCCCCATCTTTTAGCAGTAAGTTGCTGCTGGTCAGGTCTCCATGGATTATTCCACAGTTATGCAGGCGGGCAACCTTTTCACCTACTTTTTTACAGATAGATTTTATCTGGGATATCTCTGATTCGTTGAACACGTCTTTAATCGGTTTACCCGGTATATATTCCATGGTTATGGTCTTATTTTCCTTATCTATATCGTATATGAGTGGGGTGGTTACTCCGCAGGTTTTGGCCTGATGTAGAAGTTTGGCTTCACCTTTCGTTCTTCTCTTCCTTAATCGGTGGTCTATCTCTTCTATACGGTAGCTTTTAGATACCCTTTCCTTCAGGAGCACATCCCGTCCCATCCATTCCCCCGGATAGATGTTGGCTTCAGCTCCCTTCTCCAGCATATTGGATGGTAATTTCAAATGAGCAGGTGAGGTTTTCATCCAGGGAACATCCACCTGGTCGGTGCGGTATCTCTGGATAACGGTGGTGTCCTCTACTTTCTGCACTGAGCCATATTGGAACATCAACTGCCCTATCCAGGCGATCATAGCCCCATTATCCCCACAATACTTTATAGGGGGTTGGTAGAAGTCGGCGTAGTGTTCTTTGGTCATGATGGAGATCATCTCCCTCAGCCGGCTGTTGGCTGCTACCCCACCACACAACATAACTTCCCTTTTCTTGGAATGGGCCAGGGCCCTCTCGGTTATCTCGGTGACCATGGCGAAAGCTGTCTCCTGCAGGCTGTAGCATACATCTTCTAAGGGTTCTCCAGCTTCATATTTCCGAATGGTTGCGGTGAGTAAACCAGAAAAGGATAGATCCATACCCTTGACTGTGTAGGGTAGTTTAAGATAGTTTTGAGATTTAAGGGCCAGTTCTTCTACCCGAGGCCCGCCAGGATGGCCCAGGTTGACTTGACGGGCGAACTGGTCCAGGCAGTTACCTAGTGCTATGTCCAGGGTCTCTCCAAAGACACGGTACCTTCCCCGGTCATAGGCGATTATCTGACTGTTACCACCACTGACGTATAGAGTTAGTGGGTCTACAGCTCCGGTGGTGAGGCGGCCGATCTCCACATGTCCTATGCAGTGATTAACACCCATGATGGGTACTTTTAAGGACAAACTTAGGGATCTGGCCGCAGTAGCTATCGTTCGCAGGGCTGGTCCTAAACCCGGGCCCCGGGAGAAGGCCACCAGATCTATATCCTTCAGTTCCAGTCCAGATTCGACTAATGCCTCTTTGATGAGGGGTACGATGTTGTTTGCGTGGTGTTCTGCTGCTTCCCGGGGGTGTATTCCTCCGCTTTCTGGTATGAGGGATTTGCCCACCGAGGCCAGTATTTCCCCGGAGGAATCTACGATCCCTACACCTGTTTTTTCTGCGGTACCCTCCAGTCCGATGCATATCATTGGTAAATCAACTCGATAATCGATAATTTTTCCCAATCACGGGTGAAATTTAATTTTCCATCAGTTTATTTATACTTATATATATGGATTAACCATTTAATTTTATCAAACTACAATATAAAGGTGGAAGAACTTGAAGAATATCATCAGACATTTTGGCTCATCAGGTGAATTACCCACACTTGAAGACTCCAACCCCCTATTTTTATGTGTGATAGCCAGTACCAGAACTTCCAATATCCCAGGAATAACCGGTGCAGGCGCCACACCGGAATTAACCGATTACACACCTGCCGCTGACGTGGAGTTAATCGTGCATGGAAAGGCCATGTGTCTGCCAGATATTCCCCAAACCGTGGTTGAAGGCGCGGCCTCACCCACCCCTGCTGTAATTACCAAAGCAGCCCTGGAACTGGCGGATATACCCTTTTTAGCCGCCGATGCGGGTGCTGCAGTTAAACCTAATGTAACCTTTTTTGATATCAACCATAAACCAGGGGAAAATATCCAGAGTGGAAAAGCTGTTTTAAACCCGGAACAGATATTTAATCGGGGGAAATTCCTGGGAAAGATGCTTTCACAGTTCAATGATCATCTATTCATAGGCGAGAGCACTCCAGCAGGAACCACCACAGCACTGGGTGTCTTGACTGCTATGGGCTACGATGGTAACCGTAAGGTCAGTGGAAGCATGCCGGAAAACCCTCACGACCTCAAGCTTGAGGTTGTCTCTGATGGATTGAAAGCTGCCGGCTTTGAAGCAGGAGACTTAGCCAGTGATCCATTTAAAGCCGTGGAAGTGGTGGGAGACCCCATGATTCCTGCCGTGGCAGGGATAGCAGCTGGATCGGAAGTGCCGGTGACCCTTGCTGGAGGCACCCAGATGACTGCGGTTTGTGCGGTGATCAAGGAGATGGATAAAGATTTTGATTGGGAAGAACTGTCCATCGCCACCACGATTTTCGTGGCCAGGGATGAAACATCCGATATTAACTACATATCCCGGCAGATAGCTGATTATTCCATTTTTGCCGTTGATCCTCAATTTGAAAAATGTGGCAACGCAGGACTGAAGAACTACCTTAACGGATCAGTTAAAGAAGGAGTAGGGGCAGGAGGAGCTATGATGGCTGCTCTGCTTAAAGGGATCGGCGTTGATGAGATCCGAATAAAAACAGAGGAATTCTGTGAGGAATTATTTTAATTCAGATGATGGAGCCTCATAATTTACATGAAGAAGCAGAATATTATTATAGCCAATGGTCCTACTATCCAGCAGTAATAAGCAAACACCAGGAGGTCCCGATCGGATATTAATTTTAACATCACTTTAATAGCCAGGTAACTGGATATAGCAGCAGCGATGAAACCGGCTACAGTAACACTGGTGGTTATGTCAAATAAAGATGATATGTCATGTGCCTGGACCAGCGCCGCACCTAGGATAGCAGGTATGGAGAGTAAGAAGCTGAACCTGGCGGCTAGCTCTCTTTCAAGTCCCAGAAACAGACCAGTAGATATGGTTGCACCAGATCGGGATATTCCCGGGGCTATGGCGCATGCCTGTGCAACACCAATTAACATGGCATTTTTAATGCTCATCTCCTTTAAACTGGATTTATCCCTGGTTTTCCGGGATACCATCTCTGATGCGTAGAGTAGAAAACCAGTAATTATCAGAAATGCCCCGACGGCAGGTATGTTACTGAACAAACCTTCGAAGAAGCCTTTAAACAGAACGCCTGCCAAACCCGCGGGTATGGTCCCTAAAAGCACCATCCATGCCAGTTTCTTAAACTGGTCCTCCCGTAGGCCTTCACGGAATTTGCCGTGTGGAACGTCTGCTAGGCTGGTGATGAAAGACTTGAACATGTGCACCAGGTCATTCCAAAAATAGACAACCACTGCAACTAATGTTCCTATGTGCAGTAGGGTGTCGAATGCCAGGCTGGATTCTGTTGCCAGGAGATAGGGTGTAAATACCAGGTGGGCGGAGCTGCTCACCGGCAGGAATTCAGTCAGTCCCTGTACTATACCGATTATTATTGCTTGTATAATATCCATTGAAAAGTCACCGAAAAATTAGATTATATTTTTGTTCTGGGAGGTTATGTTTATTCTACATAGGTCAGCCAGTTGTATTTATCTTCCTGATATCCGCTGATGATGCTGAAGAATTTTTCCTGTAGTTTACTGGTTATTTCGCCCTTTTCACCGTTACCTATCTTTATCTGATCTATGGATCTGATGGGTGTAACTTCCGCGGCCGTGCCGGTCAGGAAAACTTCATTGGCGATGTAGAGCATCTCCCTGGGGATATTCTCCTGTCTGACTTCTATGTCCATTGATTCGGCCAGTTTTATTATGGAATCTCTGGTGATACCTGGTAGTATAGATGAGGAAAGGGGAGGAGTGTATAAGGCCCCCTCGTAAACCAGGAAAACATTTTCACCGCTGCCTTCACTTACTGTGCCCTGGTAGTCCAGCATTATTGCTTCGTCGTATCCGTTTTCCATGGCTTCCATTTTAGCAAGCTGGGAGTTCATATAATTTGATCCCGCCTTAGCCATGTTGGGCATGGTGTTAGGGGCTAATCTGCGCCAGGAGGAGATACCTACATCCACCCCTTTTTCCAGGGCTTCTTCTCCCAAGTATTTACCCCAGCTCCAGGCTGCGATAACATACTCCAACGGATTTTCCAGGGGATGAACGCCCAATTTACCATAACCACGGAATATAACTGGTCTTACGTAGCATTCATCTAGATCGTTGGCCTTGATGGTGTCTATTATTGCCTGGGAAAATTCCTCCACACTGTAGTCGATGTCCATACGGTATATCTTACCAGAATTAAAAAGACGTTTTACGTGTTCTTTTAGACGGAATATGGCCGATCCCTTCGGGGTTTTGTAGCAGCGTATTCCTTCAAATACACTGGAGCCGTAGTGAACCACGTGGGATAGAACATGTATGTTCGCCTCTGTCCAGTCAACCAACTCGCCGTTGAACCATATTTTACCGGATTCATTGAAAACCATTAAAAATCACTTCTCTTATCTACTTCTTCCATAAAAATTTGACTGCTCAATAAAATTTGATTGATTTAAAATTAAATATAGAAACATTTTTTAGATTAGAACATTTATTTCCTTTATCCTTATATAATTGTCCTTAATATAAG
>WOYJ01000149.1 GCA_011620845.1 Methanobacteriaceae archaeon | reverse complement strand
AATCTTTTATTATTTGAATTTTTATCTTGTTTTATTTCATAAGCTTAGTCGATCATTAGGTTCTATAAACAGGTATCAATTTAATTTTCCCGACTAGTTTTTTGGTAGTAATTTTCAAAGTCTTCTTATATCCTTCCAGATCATCTTCTATCTCCTTATTTTTTCAAAGTCTTCTTATATCCTTCCAGATCATCTTCTATCTTCTGATTTGAGACTTTCAGAGGCTAATCAGGATATGGCCCTCAATTTTATGTATTTATCTTTTAATGTAGTGACTTTTGTTTCAATTCTCGTCTCATTATGAAATCCGTTGTCTTCATGTAATCTATAATTCTCTATACATTTTTTTAAGAGTGACCAAGTCTCTTCTATCAATTCATCATTCGCAAATGTCAGGGTAAAAGATAGTTTATCCTTTGAATTGCCTTCTTGTTTTTCTTCCTTCACTCGTATAAGCTGCAACATGACCATATCCTCCAATTCGGGGGGATTCATTTGAGTAAATGTTAATTTCATAGATTTTTTTTAATAAGTTGTTCTATACATAACAACTATTATATGGTAAAAAATTGATATATAAAATTTATGGAATACTTACTATCAACGAAGAGGAGAACCAGATAATGCCTAAAATTCCACGGGATCTTGTTAAATCATTGATCAAGCTGGGGCTTCTTGAATCCGAGGCCAAACTATACATAACATTAACAATGATAAATACTTCTGAAGTTAAAAAGCTTATAAACTTTTTAGGCTTATCAAAACCAAATACTTATGAAAGTCTACGCCTTTTAGAAGAAAAAGGACTGGTAGTCCTCATTAACAACCGACCCATGACATATCAGGCCATACCACCTGAAGTCGGGCTTGATATTTTGTTAGAAACTTATTTAAACGCAAAAAAACAGGCAGAAAAACTTTTTTCCACCCTAGATCAGGAAAAGTTTAAAGAGAAATCAAAGACATTATGGTATGTATTAAGTGAAAAGGGCATTGAACACAAGATCAAGGACATGCTCAAAAATGCTCGCCAAAGCATATTCATGGCATCACCACCAAAATACCTGAAATACATTAAAAAATTAAATGAAAGAGACATTAAACTCGAGCTCATCGTTTATTCTGATACTAAAGACACAGAAGAGAACTTGGAGAAAATCTTAGAAGGTAAAGAGGGTGATTTCTCCATCATTACCCCAGATAAAATGATCAACGGATTTGCAGCTGAACGTAATGATAAGGAAGAATTAAAAACAGCTTATAAAGAAGCCTTTTATGAGTTTGGGTTAGAAGATTTAATGTTGTTAGTGGTAGATGATTCTGAAATGCTTTATGTAATGCCCATGAGTGAAAATTCTTCTACAGCCATAAATACAAAAAACAAAGCCCTTATAACACTTTCAAAAATAGGATTTAGGGATATTTTATCCCAACAAAGATAACCAATGAAGATAATATGAAATCTTCTGGAAGCCGATTATATAAAAAGATAAAAAGCCCAGAAATAAATCAGATAGAAATGAAGATGATCAAATTATTGAGTAAGATAGTTTTGTAGAAAATTTAGGTGTTTTTGCAATGAAATGGAAGAAGTTAAGTATAGACGAAACTTTAAAAAACCTTAATTCTGATATAAATGGTTTGACCAGCAAGCAGGCTGAGGAAAACCTGGTCAAGTACGGTAAGAATGAACTGGTCGAGGAAAAAAAGGCAGGACCAGTAAGGCTCTTTTTAGGTCAGTTCATGGATATACTCATTTTAATCTTGATCATAGCTGCAGTAGCCGCCTACTATGTGGGAGACGCCCTGGATGCAATCGTTATTTTAATTGTGGTACTCATAAATGCTATAGTGGGGTTCGTCCAGGAATACCGTGCCGAGAAAGCCATGGAAAAACTCAAAGGACTCATATCCGCTGAAGCCGTGGTTATAAGGGACGGCCAGGAGCAGAAGGTAACCGCTGGAGACCTCACCCTGGGAGATATAGTGTTATTGGAGGAAGGAGACAAAGTCCCCGCCGACCTCAGGATAGTAGAAAGCTACGACCTCCTCATCGATGAATCAGCCCTGACCGGTGAATCCCTCCCTGTGGATAAAAGTACAGATATAATTGTTTCAGATGATCATGACGCCGATAACATGGCCTTTATGGAAACTGGTGTTGCAAGTGGCCGTGGAAAGGGAGTGGTGGTTGGAATTGGAATGGGCACCGAGATAGGGAAGATCGCGGAGATGATCCAGGGAGTAGATGAAGATACACCATTACAACAGAAGATAGCCCGGCTAGGAAAGACACTGGGATTACTGGCCGTAGTGGTTTGTTCCGTGGTATTCACCCTGGGCTACCTGCAGGGAATACCCCTGGTGGACAACTTCATGACTGCCGTATCTCTGGCAGTGGCCGCTGTACCGGAAGGTTTACCTGCTATTTTAACCTTAACTTTAGCTTTAGGAATGCAGAGAATGGCCAGGAGCAACGCCATCGTACGTAAACTCCTGGCAGTGGAAACATTAGGTTCCTGTAACGTGATATGTACCGATAAAACCGGGACACTAACCTTGAACCAGATGACAGTCCGGGATACCAGGGTGAAGGATTACAAGATGGTGAACACCATCTCCGCCCTCTGTAACAACGCGACCTACTCCTATGAAAAAGTATTAGGCGACCCCACAGATGCAGCGCTCCTCATGTATGCCGATGCAAACGGTTACCACCGGAAGGAACTGGAGGAAAGATATCCCCGGTTACTGGAGATACCACTGGACAGCACCCGGAAGAGGATGACCACGGTAAACCAGTTTGAAGAAGACCGTTACGTCCTGGTTAAGGGAGCCCCTGAAGTACTCCTGGAGAGATGCTCCCATATTGAAGGGGAAGACGCTGTCTGCGCATTACAACCCGAAGACATCGATGAAGTGATGCAGAACCTGAAGGAAATGACCGGCAACGCACTTAGGATCCTTGGGTTTGCCTATCGTAAATTAAGTCTAGATGAAGACCTGGAAGATAAAGAAAACCTGGAAAAAAACCTCATCTTCGCTGGTCTGGTGGGTATGATGGACCCACCACGGGATGAAGCCAGAGACGCCATCGCCGTTGCCAAAAAGGCTGGTATAAGAGTGGTTATGATTACAGGGGACCATAAGGACACCGCAGTGGCCATAGCCCGGGAATTGAAAATTAAAGACAGTGATGAAATTGTAGCACTCACTGGTTCAGACCTGGACAAACTCAGTGACGAGGAATTCCTGAACATGGTGAACGACATCAGCGTATACGCCAGAGTATTCCCTGAACAGAAAGTACGCATAGTAGACGCCCTTAAACAGACAGGCAACGTGGCATCCATGACCGGTGATGGAGTTAACGATGCACCCGCACTCAAGAAAGCGGCTATTGGTGTGGCCATGGGAAGCGGTACCGACGTGGCCAAGGAATCCGCCGACATGCTCCTACAGGATGACAACTTCGCCACCATAGTCAAGGCAGTGCGTGAAGGACGTACCATATTCGATAATATACGCAGGTTCGTCCGTTTCCAACTATCAACCAACATCGGAGCTATATTAACCATAACATCCTCGTCCATAATAGGATTACCAGTCCCCTTCAACCCTATACAGGTGTTATGGATAAACATCATCATGGACGGACCACCCGCCCAATCACTGGGTGTTGAACCGCCAGAACACAACGTGATGGAACGACCCCCACTTAAAGAGGAGATCATACCACGGAAAAACCTCACTAAAATTATAGTCGCTGGTGTGGTGATGACCATTGGTACGCTGGCACTCTATTCGTACCTTCTGACAAACGGAGCTGAACAGATCTATGCCATGTCCATGGCCTTCACCCTCTTCGTCATGTACCAGATATTCAACGTGTTCAACTGCCGTGCTGAACATGGATTTTCCAATAATTTCCTCTACATAGCGGTGGGAGCTTCTGTACTACTGCAGTTAGGAGTTATATACTTACCATTCCTGCAGGGAATATTCAGGACCACAGCACTTGGATTGTTTGATTGGGTTATCATCCTATTGATTGCCAGCACCATCCTGGTAAGTGACTGGCTGGTGGAAAGGATTGTAAAATAGTTAAAATAAAAATTTGGTGTTTATATTGAACATAATGGTGATGGCCGGTACCAGTGACGCACGGAAAATAATCAAAAAGCTCTCACTTACAGGTAACTATATCCTGGCCACTGCCATCTCCCTCAATGGTGGGGAACTCGCCAAACAAGCAGGGGCTGATAAAGTCCTGGTGGGACGCTTTGATTCTGTGAAACTGGCCGAGATTATAAGAGATAATGAGATAGATGTTCTCATCGACGCCACCCATCCCTTCGCATCAGATGCCACCAGGAACGCCATAAAAACCGCTGAAAAAGATAAAATAAGATATATACGCTTCGACAGGCCGACACTGGATATTCCGGAGAATGAATTGATCCATAAAGTGAATAACTTCCAAGAAGCTGTGGAGGAGATCGTAAAATTAGGAGACAGCCGCATATTACACCTGGCGGGGGTTATGACTCTGCATCATTTAACAGGGAGGATCTATCCCCACAGGATAGTGGCCCGGATTCTCCCCACTACTTTTTCCATAGAAAAATGCCAGGAAGCAGGCATACCCCCACAGAATATCGTAGCCATGCAGGGCACCTATTCCAAGGAATTCAACCAGGCCTTAATGAAGGAATATGATATCTCAGTGGTGGTCACCAAGGAAAGCGGGAAATCCGGTGGAACCCCCTCAAAGCTTCAGGCTGCACTGGAACTGGGTATTCATATAGTGATGGTTATGCGGCCCGAAGTAGATGAACTGAAGGGTAAAACAGTCTACAACAATGTGGATGATGTAGTTGAGGAAATAAAAAAACTAGAATAGATATGGTAAGCCTCAGCTCGCCCATCATTCATCACGATTCAGAGCTCATAGGGTTCATCATTGGCTTATTTAACTAGAATAAAAAGAACCAGTACCTGGAAGTACTGTTGGAACGTGCACCTCAAGGTACTACTTAACTCCCCGGTTTTACAGATAATACATTAATTTTAAGTAATATAAATTTTTTGTCGTACTCATTGAATAGAAGGATAAACTTGAAAATGAAACCCTTAATAGCTTTTTGTATTCAGGGATTGAGTTCGTAAAATGCAATAATTTTTATACAAATAGTACCCAGTATCATGTGAAGAATTAATTCATGAGGTAATAAAAATGGACTATGAGATATTGTACCAACCGTCTTATGCTCTGCTTAAACTGAATATGGAGATGTCTGAGCAGGTTAATGCAGAAGCAGGGGCATTTGTAAGCATGTCCAGTGGAATAAAAATTGAGACTGGAATAAGAGGGGGACTTTTTAAAGGTTTAAAAAGAAGCCTGCTTGGTGGAGAAAGCTTTTTCATTAATAAATTCATTGCAGAAATTCCTGGTGAGGTTACCATGGCTCCTCCATTACCTGGAGATATTCATGCCATGGATCTGGATAACAACAGGGTGTTTGTTCAATCTGGTTCTTTTATGGCAGGGACTGTTGATATTGACATAGACACCAAATGGGGAGGATCAAAAACGTTTTTCTCCAGAGAGGGGCTGTTCCTGTTAAAAATCGAAGGAACGGGGACGATGTTTGCTTCCAGTTTTGGAGCAGTGCACCCCATTACATTGGGGGATGGTGAAACCTGCAGAATAGACACCGGACACGTAGTGGCCTTTGATGATGGGGTTGGTTACAAGGTAAAGAGGATAGGCGGACTTAAGTCCACATTTTTCAGTGGTGAAGGATTGGTTGTTGAATTAACAGGACCAGGAAGGGTTTGGATACAGTCAAGAAGTGAGGATGCATTCTTATCCTGGTTGATACCTCATTTGCCTAAAGATTCGGGTAATTAATTATACCCTTATTTTTTGAAAGTTTATTGTAACTTATCATGCCCCAAATAGCTAAAGGTGGAAAATCCGTTTTCGGATGGTCCCCATTGGAAAAGAAGGATGTGTTTCCAGACAGGTAATAGATGAATACAAATTATTTACAGAAGATAAGTTGATTCTCATCTCTGGAAGTAAAAGTTCAGGCGGATTCGTCGTATCCAGACAGGGATTGATATGTGAATCCATTATGAAATGTTTATTAATTGACCACCGGAATTCAGGCATTATTCACTACCGGAAGGAAAGCCGGTTAAATGGAAGGGTAGATATTACTCCTGGGTTAAAATAAACAAGCAGGGCGTATTCAAGTTACCTGAAAAATCACTTAATTGTTTTAATGTAAATGAAGGGGATAGGTTGTTGTCCATCCGTGAAAGTAATGTTGGGTTTGTCCTGGCAGTTAAGGAACCCATTGTAAAGGCAGCAAACAACTTCACCGGGGAGATAGAAGATTTTGTTTGTTAAATTGATAATAAATGGTGAATAAAAGAAGATAATGTGTTATTAGTATCCCATCACTTTATATTTATTTATTTTTAAGCAGTTATATGGACGCTCAATATAGCATCTTCTAATTCACCGCCTCCGCTAACAGAGGAATTAGCTGAATTGACTATTTCATCTCCTCTCATTAACTGTATGGATAGTGTTTCATTGGAGTCTTTATCCTTCTTTTCAACATCAACTTTCAAACTACCAACATACGTGCCTAAATCAATTGTTTCTTCACCAGTACCTTCTATTGTCCGTGTTTCCTTTTCTGTAGTTATGGTACCATTCCAACTACCAGGATAATTTACCACTACTTTAACCGGTGATGCTACACATCCCGATACAGCCACTGCAATTAAAAGTACAGATATTACTAACAAGCCGATTTCAAACTTTTTTAACATTTTCTACACTCCCTTAATCCTGTAAATCTCTGAATTATGGATAATAGCGATTCCAATACTTACTCTTATCTTTAGATATATAATGTTTCGTTATTTTTTGTGATTCAATATAAAAAATGCTAAAAATTTATGTGAACTTATTACTAATATTATTGAAACTTCTAAAATCAGGTTTAGATAAGATAGATCAATTATAGCATCCACATATATAGATTGAGAATACTTAATTATATGGACGAGTAGGAAGTTTGGAAATAGATTCTGAAGAGATGATTAGGATACAAAAAGAGTATGTAGAGTTTTTTCAAGAGCACACTGGTCCTGAATATTTGGTGGGGCCATTTGTATTATATAACTTAACTCCCGAAGATCGTGCAATGGCAGCTCAAGGAATACCAGAGATAGTAACAAAACAACTCATACCCATTGAATGGAAAGACAAAGGGGCACCAATACAACCATTCTTACTTGAATAGGTCGATATTAGTGCTTAAATTTAATGATTATTATGGGCATCAAAAGAAACTGACTATAAGACTATAATAAATTTAAATTAATATTGAGATTTAAAATCCGTTTAAGTCTGTAAAACTAACCAGATTATCGAAGTGTCCCGGCAAGCGTTAATTGG
>WOYJ01000097.1 GCA_011620845.1 Methanobacteriaceae archaeon | reverse complement strand
TCTTTTTCCATAGCCCCCATTTCAGAGCCCAGTAAGTCTTTAATATCCCGTATGCTGTTAAGTAACTGGGCAGGAAAGACTATGGTTGAGTTTTTCTCCGCGGCAATGTTGCTCAGGACCTGCATGATACGCAGTTGCAGTGCTACAGGGTGTTCGGCAATGATGTCTGCTGCCTCTCCCAGTTTTCCAGCGGCCAGATACTCACCTTCGGCAGAGATAATCTTAGCCCTTTTCTCTCTTTCAGCCTCTGCTTGTAAAGCTATGGCCCTTTGCATGCTTTCAGGTAGTTTTATATCCTTAATCTCTACGGTGGTTACTTTTATACCCCAGGGTTCGCTGTGTGCGTCGATTATCTCCTGGATACTGGTGTTTAGTTTGGCTGTTTCAGACAAGATTTCGTCCAGTGAATATTGTCCCACCACACTCCTCACGGTGGTCTGGGCTATCTGGTTAACCGCACTGTTATAGTTTTCTATCTCCACAACAGCCTTATATGCATCGGTTACCTTGAAATACGCCACAGCAGCCACGTCTATGGTCACGTTGTCCTGGGTGATGATCTTCTGGGCAGGAACAGGCATGGTAACTATCCTCAGGGACGGCTTAACCATCCTATCCACTAGGGGAATTATAAGCCGAAAACCCGGCTCTCTCACTCCGATTACTTTTCCCAGCCGGAATACAACTCCTCTTTCATACTGGTTAACGATACGTACCGAAAGCCCTAAAATAATCAGGATCACAATTCCTACAATCAATAATGTTACAAAATCAACCATTTTTTAACCCTCCATAAATTAGATTCTATGGGGGTATATGTAAAAACTAATATTAAAAATGGATGATTTTCAAGACTAGATTAGGAAGACGAATTAATTTTAATAACCTTTCTGTTGCGAAATATTTATATAAGAGAAGTTCAGTTAAATTTTAAAAAATTTATTCTACTAAATTTTTACTGAATTTTTTGATTCATTATTTTGCAAATGGACAGGTTTAGTTTTTCTATATTTTTATATTCCCAATAAGGACTTTACATTCCCAATTAAGGATGCGGAAGAAATTAAGCGAATATATTTAGTAACGGCAGTGCTATTAATGCTGGTATTTGCAAATTGCATATATGCTGTATCCCTGAATGAAACTGGAAAATTAAATTCAACAGATAATGAAAGCCCTGAAGTCAATCACCTGGATGTCACTTATGACAGCCAGGATACCAGTTATACTTGCGGCCCTTCATCGTTGAAAATGGCATTTTCAGTTTATGGACTGGATCTGGATGAGAAATGGCTGGCCAGCGCTACTCAAACCACATATCAAGGTACTAAGAAGAAGATTTAATAAAAGCAACGGAAACTGTTAACTCGGTTTACGGTACCAATTTAACTACTCACAGTGAAAAATTCACCGATTGGGGAAGATTAAACTCATATGTATCAAAAAAAAATCCCGGTGATACTCTATGTACAGTCATGGTACAACCCAGATGGGGGCCATTACGTGGTTTTAACGGGAGTTGATGAGAAAAATGGTTATGCAAGTATTGCAGATCTATCTAGCAGTGTTAGAAACGTCCCGTTATCTGATCTGGAAAATAGGATGCAGTGGTAATGGACAACTACAACATAGGTGGTACAGTCATCCCCATAATGAAAAATTAATCATCAATTTTTTCAGCACATGATTTATCCCCTCTAACTTATTTAGTTATAAAAAATAAAATTTATTAAAAATCTCAATTAAAAGTCCATATAAAAACTCAAACGGGGGATTATTTATTATTGGTATAATGTCAGACAGCCATGATAATTTAAAAGCCATTGAAAAGGCGGTTGAGTACTTTAACAGTGAACATGTGGGAGTAGTTATCCACGCTGGGGATTTGATATCACCATTTACTGCCAGGGAATTTCTGAAACTCAAATCTCCCTTTTTAGCGATATTTGGCAACAACGATGGTGAAAGAGATGGTTTAAGGAAGGCATTCGGGAACATGTGTTACTTGGAGGATTTTCAGGAAATATCAATTGATAACCTTCAAATTGCAGTGATACACGGAACAAATCCCGCCCTGGTGGAATCCCTTGCGGGATGTGGTAAATACGACGTCCTTGTAACCGGTCATACCCATCAACTGGAAATTAAAGAAGGTGAAACCCTTATAATCAACCCTGGTGAGACATGCGGATACCTGACCGGTGATAAAACCGTAGTTTTACTGGACGAGGAAGATTTAAGCCACCAAGTTAACCACCTCTGATCCTATTCCGGCTAAGATTTGTTTTTAAAGTGAAACAAAGGGTTCGAATCGATTATAGAGCTTGTCTGTTTCCCTTTTTTACCCATAAGTTTTAAATAGATGGGTTTATCTAATTAAATTTTGGTTGGAAAACATAGAAAATCATACGTACACTAAGATTTATGTATGATACCATCCAATATAATATAAAGGAGGAGAAATATGGTCAACAAACCAACAATAGCTATACTGGCAATAGTAATAGTGGTAGTTATAGGTGCTGGTATATACGCTGGTTCTAACCCGCCAAAAACCAACACCCAAACCAGTGACAATGAAACAAGTGACAATGGAACTACCACCACCAATAATGAAGCTTCACAGTCAAGTGCATCAGAAAATAGTTCAGGACAAAATATGATATCTGCTCAAGAAGCTCAAGATATTGCTCTACAATATATAGAAGAACCAAATGCAACGGCAGGAACTCCACGATTAGTTGAAGAAGATGGGAAGAAAATTTATGTCGTACCGGTACTAATGAACGGTAGCACTGTAGGGCAAATAGAAATAGATGCCTACACCGGGAAGAATGTAGGTGGTGCTGGAGGAGTTACTTAACCTTCCAATACTAAAACACCATTTCATTTTTTTTAATTTTATTTTACTAGTTTAAAATTTCATTTTTGATTTATAAATTTTCTTCAATCTATGAATCCTTATGAATAAACTTAAGTTTTATTTCTTCCAAAGATAATAGGATGGTAACCTTTTTTTTGAAACATTTCGAAATATGAGGTATTACATGAAATATCAAACTTTGATGCTTTTAGCCCTGGGAATTGGTGTTTTGGCAGTACTAGTGCTGTTAATCGGGCCGGAAGAGATTTTGAATGCCCTGGGGATGGCCAATCCCTGGTATGTGGTTCTGGCATTTTTAATCCAGTTCCTGCTCTTCGGTCTCTGGACAGAAAGATGGTCCATCAACATCCAGGTGGTGGACATAAAAATCAAGAAATTAGCCCTGTTACCCATGCTACTGGTGGGTATGGCGGTAAACAACATCACCCCCAGCGGCAGAGGAGGGGGAGAACCGATACGGGCTTATATCCTGGGCAAATATACTAAATGCCCCATGGAAAATTCTTTTGCCACGGTGATAGCTGATAAGGGTTTGGATACTTTTCCACTGTTTTTACTGGCTGTAATTACAATAATATACACAGTTCTGTACCTTCAACTATCCACCTTAACAATTTATGCCCTGATCACATCAGTGGCAGTGTTGCTGGTACTGTTTATAATCGGGTTTTACATGTCCATTGATCAGAAAATGGGCGAAAAGGTCACCAGATGGGTGGTGAATGTTATAAAAAGATTTTCCAAAAAAGACCACAGTAAACTGGAAAAAAGAGCTTTAAACGCACTTAGCGGGTTTCAAAACAGCATCAGAACCCTGATAAAAAACAGGAAGATACTCCTCTACGCCCTCCCATTATCCTTTTTAATCTGGTTTGTGGAGATAATCAGGGTTTACATAATCTTCATGGCATTCAACACCCCTATCTCCCTGGAAGCTATAGCCGTAGTATTTTTAATAAGCACTCTAATTGGCATAGTGCCCCTTCTCCCTGGTGGGCTGGGTGCTGTAGATGGGATGATGATACTACTCTTTTCAATAGCCGGAGTTCCACCATCTGTAAGCGCAGCAGCCACAATAATAGAGAGGCTGATATCCTTTTGGATGCCTTCATTTCTGGGTATTTTAATGCTGCCCTACTTTGGATCAGGGGTGATGGATCAGATATCAAAAAATTTAGGCCGGGATTAATTTATAAAAATATAAAAAGGATTGCCAAAATATTATCACATAATTTTCATTTAGAAATTGAGACAGAGGTGTATTAGTATGGTAATGACACAGGAGATGATGGACGTTATAGCAAGAAGCAGAGCATATGTTGCTACTGCCACTACTGACGGCGTGCCAAACGTAGTTCCCATTGGAAATATCAAACCACTCGATAATAAAACAGTAATTATAGCAGACAGTTATATGATTAAAACCAGGAAAAATCTTGAAGCCAATCCTAAAGTGGCCTTTGTAGTAGAAGACGCTGCAAAATATCCCTTCCAATTTAAGGGGACAGTGAAGATCTACACCAGCGGAGAATATTATGATGAGGTTGTTAATTGGGTTAAAGAGACATCACCCCTGGCACCCGCACCAAAAGCAGCCGTAGTTATAGATATTGAAGAAATTTACTCTGTTAAAGTAGGGGATGCAGGCAAAAAATTGGATTAATTTTTTAAGGTGATAGAATGCAGTTAAACAACGTTGAAATAGAGGATACCTTCGCAGAAGCATTTGACATTTTCGTGTCCAGATTTTTAATCACCGCAGCTACCGAAAAATTCGCAAAAATAGCTGCAGACGAAACAGTGGGATTCGGTTCATCGGTTATAATGTGCCCTGCAGAAGCAGGGATCGACCGTTACGTACCACCCAGTGAAACACCAGACGGAAGACCCGGCTACATAGTGATGATCTGCCACCCCAAAAAGGATGAACTGGAACACCAGCTCCTGGAGAGAATAGGACAATGTGTACTTACCTCCGCAACCACCGCGGTATTCGATGCCATGGGAGATGACGCAGAGGAAAAACTAAAGATAGGATTTAAATTAAAATTCTTCGGAGACGGATTTGAAAGTAAAGGAGAGATAGCAGGAAGAACAGTCTATAAAGTCCCCATCATGTCTGGAGATTTCATAATCGAAGGAGAATTAGGAATCAAAAAGGGAGTAGCCGGTGGAAACTTCTTCATAATGGCTGAAAACCAGGCATCAGCATTAGTATCGGCTGAAGTTGCAGTAGATGCCATTGAAAATGTCGTTGGTACAATAACACCATTCCCTGGCGGTATCGTAGCTTCTGGATCCAAGATAGGTTCCAAATACAAATTCATGGCCGCCTCAACCAACGAAAAATTCTGCCCCACCCTGAGAGGTGTGGAAGGAGTGGTTTGTGAGGTGCCACAGGAAATAAACGGTATCTACGAGATAGTCATTGATGGAATGGGCGAAAAAGAAGTGTCAGCCGCCATGAAAGCAGGAATATCCGCCGCAGTAAAAATTCCAGGGGTAAAAAGGATATATGCCGGTAACTACGACGGTACTCTGGGCGCCTACCAGATATGGTTAGAAAAATTATTTTAAAATTTTTTAACCATAAACTAATTTTTTAAGAATAATACTATTCGATACAGAATTTTACAGGCTCTTCACTTTCAACAAGAGCCCAAATTTCTTTTTCAGGTAAATTCACACCGATCAATATTCCTAATCTATCTAATTCTTTTTCTATCTTTTTAACAGTTTCAATATCCCCTGCAGATATGATGTGGGAATGTACATTCCTCGATATGGCTGAAAGAGCTCTAAGAGATCTCTGGGCTTCTGGTTTTTTATATTCCTCTTCGCAGTTTTTAAGATCTTCTTCATCCTTTAAATAAAGCCGTCTGGTTACTACTTGCCTTACCCCTGGAAGATAATGTTTAGAATCTAATATACGCCCATGATTACTTATCACTACTCTTTTATCGTCTGTCTGTCCAGGCTTGTGTTTTAAAATCATTTCACTGACCCTTCCATATTCTTTGATCTTCTGTTCAATTTCTGCATGGCTCAGATTTACACCTAAAAGGAAGCCCTTTTCCTTCAATTTTTTCTCTATTTTAGCCAAAGAATCCGTATCCGGGGCTGAAACTCGATGTGAATGAATTCCACTACCAGATAAATTATATAACCTTTCTAAAGATTCCATTCGCTGTTCATCTTCTTCCAAATGGTTTAAAAAAGATTCCATCTTTTCTGGTTCTGATAATTCTATTTTTCTATGTAAAGGTTCGTTAAATCCAGGCAAATAATATTCGATATCCTCCAAAGTTCCTCCGTTTTCCAAGATAATCTCTGATTCTTCCCTTATATCGGGTAGACTGTGGTTTTCTGTGATCTTTATCTCTGGTTTAATAACTACCTCGACTAATCGTCCGTATTTACGGGCCACTTCCTTAATTTCATCTTCAGTTAAGTTCACACCTAATAAAATGCCTTCTTTTTTAAGTTCATCTGTTACGGCGTTTAGAGCTTCTCTGTTAGGGCCGGATATCCAGTGTGAATGAATTCCGCTAACCGACTCATATATCCGTTCCAAAGATTTTTTTCGTGATGGTTCTTTTTCTAAACTTTTTAAGAATCGATCAATCTCATCTAAACCGGATACTTCTATTTTTCTCGCTAGTGGTTCTTTAAATTCAGGTAAATGATATTCTATATTTTCTAATGTACAGTTGTGTTTTAGGATAATTTCAGCTTCCCTTCTTATACCATCTACTCCGTGCATTAGAGTGATCTTCATGATGGTAGGTTGGATGGCTGCAAAAAATATATCTTCAGCACCACTTGTTTCCGGAGATATAACCTTGTCAGCACCTGCACGATAAAGTCTCTTGATATTCACCTTTTTACTGGCTCTGGTGACTATCCATATGTCCGAACGTATTTCACGTGCAGTAAGGGTTATAAATAGGTTATCCACATCATCCCCGGTAGTAATTATAACTCCTCTAGCACGTTCTATTCCAGCATCCTTAATAATATCTTCATCTGTAGCGTCTCCTGGAATGGCTAATACATCTGGTTCTTCCCATAACTCTTTTTCAACAACTGTTTTGTCTTTTTCAATTATTATTGCCCTTTGCTTTCTTCTTAATAATTCCCGATGAACTGCGCTGCCCACTCTTCCATAACCACATATTATAAAATGGTCATTAGTGTCAAATATCCTATGTCTCTGCTTAGCGCCCGTTATTATTTCTTCAACTGCCATACTAACCACCGTCACTGTTAAAGTAAAAGCGTAAGCCACCAATCCCACCCCACCTATTACCAGTGTCATAGCGAAAAGCTTTTGTGCGGGGTTAATAGGACTTATATCACCGTATCCCACAGTTGCTATGGTGATAATGGTAAAATATAGTGCATTTACCGGATCAAGCTTCATAATTAATAAAGAACCAATAAAACCATAGATAACCAGTATGCCCACACCCATTAAAGCATATCTCACTATAGAAAATGGAACAAGTGTAATATCCTTTGGTGAAGGTAATAAAGTAGATGGGGTTTGAGCCACTTAATTCACCTTTATAATCTGTTTAATTTAAAATAAAAATTTACGAGAGTACAATTTATT
>WOYJ01000040.1 GCA_011620845.1 Methanobacteriaceae archaeon | reverse complement strand
TTATATTTGTTTATATATAAATCAAGTTGAAAATTTGCTTGGTGTTTTGAAATTTTCCAAGTCAAAGGTATAAAGTTATATTGCATTAAGGTTCTACAAATTTATAACCATCAAAGATAACCAGGATAAATATGAACCCTAAATATTACCGCAGGCAAATAGCCGAAGTAGGCATCGAAGACATGGTAATTGATGTATCCTCTCTGCAGAAAGCCATGGAAACCATGAATGAGTTGGATGAACTTGAAAAAGTACTGAACCATATTAAATTTAACCTGCGCACCGATATAAGAAATTTAAGGGTGGAATACATGCAGATGATCCAGGAAGCCGATGGATTGATCAACAAAAGAAGCCTACTGGGAAGGAAAAAAACCATCGATGATGTTGTGAAGAAGAAAAAAACCCTGAAAAAGGAACGCAATACCAATATCGCTGCTTATGAAATCATAGAGAATTTAATCAATGACTACCTCAAACAGATAGATGAATCGCGCCTATACATAAAAAACCACATCCAGATGAAAGTGAAATAAATTCTGGTTAGGGTTAAGTAGAACCTGAATTGATGGTGAAATAGTCCTGACTGAAGGTGAAAATAGAACCTGATTGAAGGTAATAGATTCTGGTGAAGGTAAAAATAGCCCTGATTGAAAGTAAATATAAATCTTAAAAAAGAAGTTGTTTTAGATGTTAGAAGTTGAAGTAAAAGCCCATGTAACTGATTTTGGGAAGGTAGAAGCAAAACTATCACAGATAGGTTCCAGAAAACTTAAAACCGAGCACCAGAAAGATACCTATTTTAACGCACCCATAAAGATTTCGCCCAGACAGATGAGGCGCTTCGAATAAGGGAGATACCTGAAAAAGATGGTTCTAACTATATTTTAACCTATAAGGGCGCTAAATTAGACGATGCCAGTAAAACCCGTAAGGAGATTGAAGTGCAGGTGGAGGATCCAGAAAACACCGCTTCTCTACTGGAAAGCCTCGATTTTAGACCGGTGAGGACCGTGATAAAGGACAGGATCATATATTCCTATGAGGACTACACTATCACCCTGGATAAGGTTTATGATGTGGGAAACTTCGTTGAAATCGAAAAGGGCCTTGCAGAGGGAGAAGATTACCAGGACATCCTCCCGGAAATATTTGAAATCTACCGGCAATTAGGTATCGAAGATGGTTTTGAAAGACGATCCTACCTGGAATTACTGGAACTGTAGATATATTTCCACCACAAAAATTTATTACTTCCACTCCATAAATAGAATGAATAATTACCATCAAAAATTTAAAAGAAATCCTTTATATAATATGATGAATTTATTTTTTTACCACAATGAATTTATTTTCCCATAAACTACCAGGATAGTAAGCTTATCAAACCCTAAAATTAGAAGGTGGAATTAATTTGGAATATTTCGTAAGCCCATTTAACCAGTCTGTTGATTTAAAGTTTCCCACTGACATAACCATCTATGACACCACATTAAGAGACGGAGAACAAACCCCGGGAGTGTGTCTTAGAACCCCAGAAAAGGTGAAAATCGCCAGGAAACTGGATGAACTGAGGATACACCAGATCGAAGCAGGATTCCCTGTGGTATCAAGTGAAGAGAAAAGATCAATCAAGGCCATAGTAAAAGAAGACCTAAACGCCGAAATACTGGCCCTGTCACGTACCAAAAAGGAGGATATCGACACCGCCATAGACTGTGGTGTGGATGGTATAATCACCTTCATGGGCACCTCTGATCTTCACTTAAAACATAAGATGAAGATGAGTCAGGAAGACATAGTAAACGTGTGCATGAGTTCCATAGAACACGCCAAGGACCATGGTTTATTTGTGGCTTTCTCAGCAGAGGACGCCACCCGGACAGACCTCGAATTTCTAAAGAAAATCTACAAGAAGGCAGAAGAATATGGGGTGGACCGGGTGCATATAGCTGATACAGTAGGGGCTATAAGTCCCCAGGGAATGGATTACCTGGTTCGTGAGCTACGCTCAGAGATAAAAACAGGCATCGCCCTACACTGCCACAACGACTTTGGGATGGCACTATCCAATTCAATAGCAGGACTCCTGGCAGGAGCGGATGCTGTTTCAACCACTGTAAATGGGATTGGTGAAAGGGCAGGCAACGCCTCCCTGGAAGAGCTGGTTATGGCCCTTAAATTAATCTACGATGTTGATCTGGGTTTTAACGTCAGGATATTCTATGAACTATCCAAATTGGTGGAGGAACTAACTCATATGAAGATCCCGGATAACAAGCCCATAGTGGGCCGGAACGTCTTCCGCCACGAGTCAGGTATACATGTGGATGCTGTTTTGGAGGAACCCCTAACTTATGAACCATTTTTACCAGAGTTAATCGGACATCAGAGGAGGATCGTTTTAGGGAAACACTCCGGCTGCCGGGCGGTCAAAGCCAAACTCACAGAATGCGGTATAGAAGTGTCCAAAAACGAACTATGTGAGATTGTAGAAAAAGTTAAGTTACAACGGGAAAAAGGTAAATACATAAACGATAAACTGTTCAATGAAATCGTGAGATCCGTTCGCGGTCCAGTGGATATTTAAATATTAAGCATCAGGGACTTAAAATTCTTTTTTAGCGGGAATGAACAATGAACATCACAGAAAAAATACTGGCCCGTGCCTCCGGGAGCAAGGAAGTCTGTCCTGAAGAGATTATAGAGGCCAGGGTAGATCTGGCCATGAGCCACGATGGAACCACACCACCCACCATCAGGACCTTCAACAAAATAGCAGATAAGGTATGGGACCCGGATAAGATTGTAATAGTTTTTGATCATAACATTCCCGCCAACAACATCGGTTCTGCAGAATTCCAGAAGATCACCCGGAATTTCGCAAAGACACAGGGTATTAAGAAGATATTCGCCCATGGGGAGGGAATCTGTCATCAGGTGCTTCCTGAGCAGGGGTTAATCAAACCAGGAGAAGTGGTGGTTGGTGCAGATTCCCACACCTGTACCTATGGTGCTTTCGGCGCCTTTGCCACTGGTATGGGCGCTACTGATCTGGCCATGATCTACGCCACTGGAAAGACCTGGTTCATGGTACCGGGAAGCTTTAAAATAGATGTAACCGGCGCTCTCCATGGCTATACAACACCTAAAGATTTAATTTTAAAGATAATAGGGGAGATAGGCTCATTTGGAGCCACCTACCATGCACTGGAATTCACCGGTTCTACGGTAGAAAACATGGACGTGCCTGGCCGCCTGACCATGTGCAACATGTCAGTGGAAAGCGGGGCGAAAAATGGTATAATGGAACCCAATAAAGCGGTATTAGAATATTTAAAGGCCAGAAATGTATCAAAATTTGATGTAGTTCGGTCAGACAAAGATGCTTTTTATGAAAAGGAATATGATTTTGAAGTAGGAGACTTAGAGCCGCAGGTAGCCTGTCCAGATAACGTTGATAACATATTTCCCATTAGTCAGGTTGAAGGGTCTGAGATCAACCAGGCCTTCCTTGGATCCTGTACTAACGGTCGCCTGGAGGATCTGAGGTTAGCTGCAGAGGTTCTTAAAGGTTCTAAAGTTCATGAGGATGTACGACTCATCATTGCCCCTGCTTCCAAAAACATCTACCTCGACGCCCTTAAGGAGGGAATAATAGAAACGTTCCTGGAAGCTGGAGCAATCGTATGCAACCCTGGCTGCGGACCCTGCCTGGGAGCCCATATGGGTGTTCTAGGGCCAGATGAAGTGTGTATCTCCTCCACCAACCGGAACTTCATCGGTAGGATGGGAGATCCCAAATCCAAGGTCTACCTAGCAAACCCTGCCGTGGTGGCATCATCAGCCATAGCCGGTGAAATAAAGGGTCCTGAGGTTTAAAGAAGGATTAACGTTCAAATATAAAAAAATATCCAACTGTAGGAATTGACCCCCTAATATAACTAAGCTGTAGGAGAACTCTACCATGGCACAGAACACACTGGATGAAATCCAGAATATAGAAGAAAGCATTGGAAAACTCTCCAGCGCCCAGAAAATATTGTTAACCACCGACGGCTCTGTAACTGCTATACTCGATGTTTTGAAGGGCCATGTGGACATCACCACTCTCCAGCAGGAATTCGTACCTGCTGATTATGAAATGGCCCGTGACCTGAATATAGAAGAGGGAGACACCGTTAACTACCGGGTGGTGATCATAAAAAGTGACGAACCCCTGATCTATGCTATATCCCTGGTTCCAGTGGACAGATTGGACAACAATTTCAAGGAGGATCTGATAAGGGCCGACATCCCCATAGGGAGGATAATGAAGAATCACAGCATCGAATCCCGCAGGGAGATCAAGTCCATATTCACCGAGGAACCAGATGAAGAACTTAAAGAAATATTCAAAACCGATTCTCCCTTCCTGAGCAGGACGTATAATATAATACATCACGATGAAATCCTTATCTGGCTCAAGGAAATGTTTCCCTACAGTTTATTTAAAGAGTAAATTAATGATTATTTAAGTACAGATTTTATTTGAAATAAAAGGGGTGTTATTTATGGGTGTGAAGTTTAAGGATATAGTTAACCCGGAACCTATAAAATTTGAGGATTTGAAGGGTAAAACAGTGGCCATAGACGCAGCCAATATAATATACCAGTTTTTATCCATAATAAGACAGGCCGATGGCACTCCTTTAATGGACCATCGGGGCAAAGTAACCTCTCATTTTAGCGGCATTCTATACCGCACCACATCCCTGATAGAAAAGGGAATAAAGCCATTCTACGTCTTCGACGGACCTCCCAACGTCCTTAAAAAAAGTACACAGCTTAAGCGAAGCGAAATCAAAGAAGAATCTCGTAAGAAATGGAAGGAAGCCCTGGAGAATGGTAACATCGAAGAGGCCCGGAAATATGCCGGCAGAACCTCCCGGATGTCCACAGAGATAATAGAAGGGTCAAAACAGTTGTTAGAACTCATGGGGATACCCCATATCCAGGCCAAGGGTGAAGGAGAAGCACAGGCATCCTATATGGTGGATAAAGGTGATGCCTGGTGTGTGGGTTCCCAAGATTATGATTGCATACTATTCGGAGCCACCCGTATGGTGAAGAATCTAACCATCACTGGTGGAAAGGTTAATTTAGAACTCATCCAGCTTGCGAGGGTACTGGAAGATCTTCAGATTACAAGGGAACAGCTGGTGGACGTGGCCATACTAATAGGCACCGACTTCAACGAGGGAATAAAGGGGATAGGTGCCAAAAAAGGGTTAAATCTCATTAAAAAACATGGTGACGTGTTTAAGGTCCTGGAGGAGATGGATGTAGAGATAGAAGTGGACCCCCAGGAGTTGCGGGATTTATTCTTCGAACACGACTTTATCTCCGACTACGAACTCAAATGGAAGGACCCTGATCGGGAAGGTGCCCTTGAATTTTTAGCTGGAGAGCATGATTTCTCAGAAGACCGGGTGATCAACGCTTTAAATAAGCTTAAAAAACTGGACAGTAGCCAGAGTAGTCTGGAGAAGTGGTTCTAATCCAAATTATTAAAAAAAAAGTGATAAAAAAGACTAGGTTTCTTTTTAAAACGGTGGATAATCCCCGAATATTATATGGGCATACCTTTTGGAAGTTTCCACCTGCTCCAGGTATATCTCTGTTGCCTTCCTTTCCAGATCCTCCCTGCTTTGGGCACCGGCCAGTACCTTCAAGAAATTAACATACACTTCCATAGACTCAGGTGAAGGTGAACAGGGTATCTCCAAGGTGATACAGATATCTTTCTTGGTGAATCTGGTGGTCCTGATTCTGGGTGATATGGAGCCGATTAAGACTCCCTCCTCCAGTTCGATAAGTGGCGGGACGCCTATCTTCTTTTTCCGGTCTAAATCAGTGAGTGAATCGAAGTTTTCCCTCTTGTAACAGTGTAGTTCGATGTACATATCTGGCTTGTAATGGTCGATGAGGTATAGAACAGCTTTACCTGCCTCTGATTGATAGTAAAGGGGATTCAGGGTGCTGATGTACTTGCTTTCATCACAGTTGTACATCACCAGGCAGCCGTCTGGCACGTCCTTTTCTGTTATCTCTTTAAGGGCTTTTATGGTGGTAAGTCCCTCTTTACCATGGACACCACCTATAAAGAGGCGTTTCAGTCCTTCTCCATTTCCCTTATGGATGAGTTTGAAAAATCCCATGACTGCCTACCCCTTAAATCTAAAAAGAAGTATTATTTAAAAAGTTGATTTTAAGTTCCATGCTCCCAGCCTTCCAGGTATTCCTCCTGGTGGGGTGTTAACTCATCGATCTCTATTCCCATGGCCTTTAATTTTAATTCAGCCACGTACCTATCGGTTTCATCCAGTGTTTTGTAGACGCCCACTTCCAGATCATTATCTAAGAGGTACTTTGCTGATAGGGCCTGCATGGCGAAGCTTAAATCCATTATCTCTGCGGGATGTCCCTGTCCCCTTTCACTTGCCAGGTTCACCAGTCTTCCCTCAGCCAGAAGATACAACTTACGCCCATCGGGCATTATATATTCGTCTATGTCTGGTTTCAGGTTGTTGATATTGGTGGACATTCCTTTCAGGTCTTCCTGGTTTATCTCCACGTTGAAGTGTCCGGAGTTGGCCATTACACAGCCATCCTTCATGTACTGGAAGTCATCACCGGATACTATGTCCACGTTTCCAGTGGCGGTGATGAGGATATCCGCGTGTTTAACTGCTTCACGGATCTTCATGACCCTGTAACCATCCATACGGGCTTCTAATGCCCTGATTGGGTCGATTTCGGTGATTATGACATTGGCACCTAAACCCTGGGCTCTCATGGCTATTCCTCGGCCACACCAACCGTAACCACAGACTACGACTGTTTTACCTGCGATTAACATGTTGGTGGAGCCCATTATGGAATCGAAGGTGGATTGACCAGTACCGTAGCGGTTGTCAAAGAGGTACTTGGTATAGGCGTCGTTAACCGCCATCACTGGAAATTCCAGTGCGTTATCATTGTGCATGGCCTTTAAACGGTGAATCCCAGTGGTGGTCTCTTCACAGGCCCCTCTTATTTTACCCAATAATTCTCTCCTCTCCCGGTGGATCAGGAATATCATATCCGCCCCGTCATCGATGATGATATCTGGTTTATGGTCCAGGACCTGGTTGATGGTCTGATAGTACTCTTCTGTGGTTTGCTCTCTCCAACCGTACATGTTCAGGCCTAAATCAGCCCCTGCTGCTGTGGCGTCGTCCTGGGTGGATAAGGGGTTGCAGCCGGTCATGGCCACTTCAGCTCCGCCGGCTTGAAGGGTTAAACCGAGATTAATGGTTTTAGGTTCCAAGTGTAAACATGAACCAATGGTTATCCCCTCAAAAGGTTTTTCCTTTATGAACTGCTTTTTAATATATTCTAAAACAGGCATGTGCCTTTGTACCCATTCGATCTTCTTTCTTCCCTGGGGAGCGAGGGTTATATCTTTAACATGGTAAGTCATCTTTTTCACCTATAATCTGGATTGTAGTTTGACATTCAATTAGAAACTCAAAATTAGATGGTCTAATCATTTCATTGTTTATCTAGTAGGTAATATATAAT
>WOYJ01000079.1 GCA_011620845.1 Methanobacteriaceae archaeon | reverse complement strand
TATATATTCATAACCATTATATAAATGTTCCACAAGTATTAAATTTAAAAGAAAATCCACCCTATTTGTAATACTTTTATCTGGAATACTAATATTTAAATAGTATAAAATAAGATTAGACTAAATTATCAAACGAAAATTAGTTTCAAACTATTAAAAAACATTGATGAAGTGATAAAATGGATAACAGCACTATAAAACCAAAAATAATCCCCTTTTCAGAGGTTACCAAATTTCACGGCCATGTATGCCCTGGAACCGCTATAGGATATCGTGCCGGAGAAATAGCCATTAAAAAACTTCGTTCTCCAAGAGCCTTAGATGAAGAGTTTTTAGCCATCGTGGAAAATGACAGTTGCAGTGTAGATGCTATACAAGTCGTTGCTGGATGTACTTTCGGTAAAGGAAACCTGATATTTAAGGATCACGGAAAACATGTGTACACATTCATAAACAGGGATACAGGAGAAGCTTTACGCCTTTCTTTAAATACTGGAATAGATGGGATGAACCCTGAATTCGCTGCAGTTAGGGAAAAAGTATTCAGTGGAACGGCCAGTGATGAAGAAAAAGAGGAATTTGAAAAACGAAAGAATGAAACATCTCAAAATATTTTAGACATGCCTGAAGATGAGTTATTCAAAATAGAACAGGTCGAATTGGAAATTCCCGAAGAAGCGCGTATATTTCAGTCAATTAGATGTGCTAAATGTGGAGAGTTAGTTGCAGAACACCGGGCCCGGGTAGAAAACGGTGAATTTGTATGTATACCCTGCTTCGATGATTATTCAAGAACTTAAATTCTCTACAATTTTTAATCTTTTATTTTTATTTTCTTATACCCTTAGTATTCTATTCATTCTAATTTATTTTACAGATCAGTAGATTTGAATTTCTTAATTTGGTATTACGTATTTTCTAGTTACTTATAAAGGTGTTATTAATTATTTAAAGAGTATTACTTTTTTCTGGTTTGCTTATAAATGTATTAATACTTCGATAGAAAGTATTATAAATGATTTTTTAAAATCTAATTTAGAGGTGGTAAAAATTATGGGAAAACAATCGTTAAGTATTATTTGTGTTGTAAGTGCAGTAATAATCATCTTTGGTTTGTTTTATATTTTTAGTGAGGACACTGCACGTTCAAGCTCAGGTACTGTTTCCGTTACCGATGTTGCAGGAAGAACAGTCCAGGTTCCCGCCCAAGTAGATAGAGTCGTAGGGACAGGATGTTCTGACAGAGAAATAGTATATTTAAACGCCAGTGACAAGCTGGTTGGCATAGAACAGGTAGAATCAAATTCTAATGGAGGATCCGGTAATTCATTGCCCTACATGATCGCTCATCCAGAGTTAATGGAACTACCTATCGTTGGCGATGCCAGTAAAAATATAATCAACTATGAAAAAATAGCAGAACTCAAACCAGATGTGGTGTTTGCTAGAAGTGCAGAAGATGCGGAAACTATACAGACTAAAACTGGTATTCCAACTGTTGTTGTATATACCGGAGCTGTTGGAACACCTGAACAGATGGAAGATTATAAAAACTCTTTAAAAGTAATGGGTAAGGTGTTAGGTAAGGAAGACAGGGCCGATGAACTGGTTAACTATATTGATTCCTGCCAAGAGGACCTTAATAAACGAACAGCAGGTGTCTCCAGCAACAAAACAGTATACATAGCTGGACAGGCCTACAGAGGAACACACGGCATCACATCTACCAATCCATTTTATCCCCCCTTTGAGATGGTGAATGCAAATAACGTGGCCAGTGCCATGAACACCACCACCAATGCAACCCTAAACGCCATTCAGATAGATAAGGAACAGCTTGTAACCTGGAATCCAGATGTAATTTTCATTGAGGGAGGAAGTTTAGCAACTGTGACCAATGATACCAGCAAAAACCCAGAATACAAGAATATTAAGGCTATACATGATGGTAATGTCTATACAGTAATGACTTACTGTTTATACAGCTATAACAAGGATGAAATGATTGCTGATGCTTACTACGTTGGAAAAGTTCTCTATCCAGAACAATTTGCAGATGTGGATCCAGAAGAAAAAGCCAACGAGATATTCATGAAATTCAATGGTGGATCGGGTGAACTGGTTTACAGTACGTTGAAAACTCAGTACGGCGGATTCAAGAAAATGGACATATAAAGATGGACATCTGATTTGACCTTTAAAGAATTTGAGTGTGATAAACAATGAACATTAATGATCGTCCGGATGTTTCAGCAGAAAAATTACAGGGTACTGTTGAGAATGCTTTAAATGGGTTAAAAATATTTAATCTTTTAAAGACCTCTATAGAACTTGGGATTTTCGATATTTTAAACGAACCAATATCTTGCAAACAAGTTTCTAATAAACTGGGAATTGAACCTATTTTAACTTATTATCTCTTGGAAATAGTGGCAAAACTAGGTTTAATGGATAAAACAGGGAAATTTTATAAAAATTCAAAGATAGCCGAAGTTTTTTTAAATTCCGAATCTGATTACAACAGAAATAAATGCATACTATCCTTAGAAGGAAACGTTGATCTCTGGAATAATTTAAATCATACTTTACATGGCAAAATATCCCTGGAAGATGAATCTTTCTTTCCTGAGATCATACAGGTGATGGCTGAAAATTGTTTATCTGGTAAATTACATGATACAGTTGATTTAGTAGCAGATTGTGATGAATTTAAGAGTTCTAAGACTTTGCTTGATGTTGGAGGAGGTCATGGATTGTATTCTATAGCTTTCAGTCAGATGAATCCGGATTTACAGTGTTATGTTTTCGATTTTCCAGAGGTTTTAAAGGAAACACAGAAATTCATTGAAAAGTACAGTTCCAGCGTTTTAACTATCCCTGGGAATTTTTACAGGGATGATTTTGGCGGTAGTTATGACATAATCTTTTCTTCATACAATCCAGGGGGGGGGTAAAAACCCAAAAATAGCCGAGAAAATTTATAATTCTCTGAATTTGGATGGGCTATTTGTAAACAAACAGTACTTCCCAGAAGAGAGCAAAAATTCCCTGGGAGACCTCTTAGATAACATGGAATGGAACTTCAACAATTTTGAGAAGTCCAATAAAGCAGAAAGACGATTCAGCTTTAAAGGTGACTTAGGTTTTGAGGAATATTTAGAGTTTTTAGTGGGTCTTGGATTTTCAATCATAGGTACTCATGACATAAGCCATCTTAACACATCATTTGGGACAAGATCAGAAGATAAAGTCATAATAACTAAAAAAGTGAGATAAGTGAGCTTCAAAGACGGAACAGTAACCGGTTACAAATCTTACCTGAGAAATAAGTTACATATTGGGGCGGTTTTAGTCCTGGCTTTAACTGTTACCATTATATTTTCCATTAAAGTGGGGGCTGCAAATTTATCTGTATATGAAATATTAAATGGCTTAGTTAACAGTCAGGCTGCCGGGGCTTCGATTATATGGAACATCCGTATTCCCCGTATCCTTGCTGCCATAATAGCGGGGTGTTGTATGGGTATCGAAGGATGTATAATGCAAAATGTGCTCAGGAACCCATTGGCAAGCCCATACACAATGGGAATTTCACAGGGGGCTGCTTTTGGAGCTGCATTTGCCATCATAGTTTTGGGTGCTGGGGCTTTAAACAGTACCCAGGCTGATGCGGTTATCATGAACAACCCCTACCTCACTGTTTTTGCAGCATTTTTAGGGGCGATGATTGGTGTTAGCATAGTCCTTTTAATAGCCAGGGTCAGGAGTGTAACACCAGAAGCGATGATACTCGCTGGAGTGGCCATGAGCGCCATGTTCACCGCAGGGACGATGTTTTTACAGTACTTTGCAACAGATACCCAGGTGGCAGCCACTGTCTTCTGGACTTTTGGAGATGTTGGAAGGGCTGTATGGAGCGATGTCTGGATCATGTTCATACTCCTGATACCGGCATTGGCATATTTCATGTACCATGCATGGGATTATAACAGTCTTGAAATTGGTGAGGAGACTGCGAAAGGTTTAGGGGTTAATACAGATAGGATAAGGTTACATGGAATGCTCATCTCTTCATTTACATCGGCAGTGACAGTAGTGTTTCTGGGAGTTATCGGTTTTGTGGGGTTAATAGCACCACACATCATGAGGAGAATTATAGGAACCGACCACAGGTTTTTAATTCCCACATCGGCTATCCTGGGCGCTCTAATACTTCTGGTATCTGATACAATTGCCAGGGCCATATTAGCTCCAATTGTGTTACCAGTGGGTATTATAACTTCATTTTTAGGTGCACCGCTGTTCTTCTATATAATAATAAAAATGGGGCGATAAAAATGGTTCTTTCAGTAGATAAAGTCGAATTTTCCTATGGAAAGGCAAATATACTCAAAGATATAAATTTTAAGGTTAAAAAAGGGGATTTTGTTTCTATACTGGGCGTTAACGGGTCTGGTAAGTCCACCCTGATGAAATGTATAAACAGGATTTTGAAGTTTAAAGAGGGAATGATCTTCGTTGAGGAGAGAGACGTCCGAGAAATGAAGGAAATCGAAATTGCAAGGAAAATGGGCTACGTACCCCAAAGATCAGAAACAGGTTTTATCACAGTCTTTGATGCTGTTCTACTCGGTAGGAAGCCTTACATAAAATGGGATGTTTCCAGTAAAGATATAGAACTAACAGAGGAAATATTGAAGGTCATGAATCTGGAAGAGTATGCATTACGTTACATCAATGAGTTGAGTGGTGGGGAAATGCAAAAAGTAGTTATAGCCAGGGCTTTGGTTCAACAACCCCAAATTTTACTTTTAGATGAACCCACAAGTGACCTCGACTTAAAAAACCAGTTGGAAGTAATGAAACTCATAAAAGAAGTATCGTGTGCTCAAAATATCGCCTCCATCGTGGTGATGCATGATATAAATCTCGCCCTCAGATACTCTGATAAGTTCATAGTGTTAAAAGATGGTCAGGTTTTCACCAGCGGTGGAAGGGAAGTTATAACTCCAGAACTTATTAAGGAAGCCTACGGTGTTGATGTGCATATTAAAAATTTTGAGGGTGTCCCCTTAATTATTCCCAAATCATAATTTAATATTGATTTCCCTTTTTAAAGGGTTAATCCTTTCAGAATTTTAAAAATATGCCCAGTTCTTTATTTTATGAAGGATTGTGGTATCTCTTTTTAAGATCTCCAACTTTTCTAGTGCAGTGAAAGAGAATCACTATCGGGAAATTCACTTACACACGATATTGTAATCATAAATCTTCTATTTTTATTAATATAGATTCATAAAATTAATTAGTAATATATATTCATAATAATAACGGTGATCGCATGGAAAAAGTAACAATAGCCGCTATAATGGCTTCCACCTCGGAAGTAGATTTAATGACCAATGACCGTATAGAAGCCCTTACCAAGGGGCATGGGATGTTGAATATTGCCGCCATTTGTGCAGCCAATTCTATAACTGAAGATGTCCTTAAAGGGATTGAAATGAGGTTGACCGATGAAAACAAGCAGTATCTCCCCATCGATGATGTGCTTAAAAAGGCCATAGACTCTGCTAAAATGGCGGGTGCTGATGCAGCCAATGCCGCGTTGATTAGTGCAACGTTATGTTACCTGGCTGGCTCTAATGCACAAGCTGGAGTACCCGCAGGGAACAGGAAATTGGGGGCTATGGCCCGGATGATTGCAGGGGTTGACAGATGTGGCGTTCTGGCCATACCCACAGCCAAGGCAAATAACAAAATATCTGGTTATGCTGCTGTAAAAGCAATATACGATGATATTTTCGCCAATAAACTCACTGAAATTGATGGGAGTATCGTTCCATTAGGCGTAGGGGGAGGTCCCCTATATGGACACGGAGCGCTTGGTGAAGATGAAGGTTTCCCTAAACTGGCTAAAAATGGAGCTGCTGCTGGAACAAGAGGCATGTTAACTGCCTATGCCAATGTGGGAATGCCTCCCAGCCCTATTCTAGCCGCCATATTTGGAGTGGCCGGTATACTAGAAATCGTTCATCCCGACTCTGAAGTTGGAGAATATTACGGAGAATTCTTTAAAGCCAACAGCGCTTATGTCGCTGGTGTGGGAGCGGTTGAAGCGGCCGGACTTCCAGGAAAACTCCACATCAGGGGAACCGGTGAAGAATACGACACCGCACAGTTGGTGGGTGATTTAGGAGTGATTTTGAAGGACATAGGAGGACCATCAGTGATAGGAATGATGGTTTTCGAAGAATTGCTGGCTGCATTTGAGGAATCCCTTGCAATCGGGGCTGGTTTTTCAGGCGGACCTCTGCAACCTCCATTAGGCCATATGTCCGCCGACGCCGTGCTGGCCATGAAGTTAATCATGGAAAATGAAGGAGACCTGGAAAAAGCTGCAGATAAAATAATGGAAGTTAAAGAACAGTTCTGGTTGGAACCAGAAGTGGCCATGATAGCCACCAACACCATCTCCAGAAAGGCAGAACAGGTGCAGAGGGGACCAGTTACCCGGGCTTGCATACTGGCCACCGATGGCGCACGGGCTAAAGGAGTGTATGACCGTGCTAAATTCACCTACCAGCAGCTGGAAGAGGGTAAAGAACTGGATGAGATAGTCCGAATGCTGGATGATGAAAAATTAAATGAGGTAGAAACGGCTTGCAGTAATCTGCTAAGTGGTATGACTGGTAAAGACATAAAAATCAAGGTTACAAAATTTGCAGGATGTGCCAGAAGAAAACCAAGCGAATTTTTAATGAAGTACTGTGGATTTGACACCGATGCAGATCTAGAAATAACCATCAATGGACAAAAAGTAATTCTCGAAGGATTGTCTCACAAGGTAATACCTGACGCTGTTTTAAACAAAAAAACAGATATACTTGAAGCGATACCTTTAGGTGCAGTTCCTATTACTGAGTTACAGCTTTCTGGTCACAGTATCATTAATATCATCGTACCGGCTGCTGTTGCTGGAGCTATGGGTAAATTATCAGTTGATGATATAGGTACAAAAGTTATCTCAGGAGCTTATATTTCTTCAGCAATACCCGGGGGAAGTCCCAGAGCAAAAGAAGTTGCAAAACGTGCCAAAAGAATTATGTCTGAGTTATGATATCTGGTGGGAAAAATGCTACTCATGACCACCATAGACGACTTGCCACCGGAAAGTCTGTCACATATCATCGATCGGACTCTGGAAAAAGGTGCAAATAACATCCATATTCTAAATGCCATCACCAAGAAGGGGAGGATGGAACATATCGTCCTTGTGGATACGGATGAAAGCTACCTGGATGATGTTTGCTCTCTCCTGGCCCTGGAATTCGGCACATTAGGGATTAAAACATTTAAATATGAGCATGTGAAGTTTCCTTTTGAAACCAGAAGCAAAAAGGTGATGATACAGGCAGATGACATCCATTTAGAGATGGAAGTAGGTGTGAAATTTGTTAAAAAGGATGATGAAATAATTTCTCTCAAGGCAGAGTATGAGAATCTAGAATCCATGATAGTTGCACTCAATTCAAGGGGGATAGATATTCCACTATCAAAACTCAAGACCTTAATAGAAGCGGAAGCCTATAAAAATGTATTAAAAGATAAAAAAATCTCTATTAATGTCAGATAAAACAAAAAAACCTATAATTGTA
>WOYJ01000126.1 GCA_011620845.1 Methanobacteriaceae archaeon | reverse complement strand
CACTGTCCCATTTATGTCCTAATTCTTCTGCTAAACGTTTAATACTTTTTTTATCTAAGTTCAGAATTATATAGAACATTTCACCCAGTGGTAGTTTTTTATTTGCGAAAATGGTCCCGGTCAAGTCCGTGAAATTCTTTCCACAAGTCTTACAAGAATAACGCTTAATTCGAGTTTTATTCAAATATCCACGGTTATATGCTCCAAATGACTTGCATACAGGGCAATAAACACCATCAGACCATCTAATACATCTGAAGACCTCTAAAGCTCTCTCATCTTCCGGAACACACAACTCACACGCTAAGTTTCGACCTGTCATACATAATAAATATGCACAATCAACTACATAAATCTTTGCACATTATTCGGGAATGAGCGAATTTTTTTAAACCATATTTATATAGGATAGTTGGAATGGGAACGTTTAGACCCAGTTATATGAGTAATACTTTTAGGTTAAAATTAGACGATGATTTCCAGTGTAAAATTAGTTTTTATAAAAGACTTAATTCAAGCACTTTGACCATTTAAAGCTTGATTTCTCCTGAGATAAAGCCATGTAAATATCAGAAGAGATATTATCCCCAACAAGTAGAAGAACCATACCATACTATCTGTAGGGCCTGTTTCAATCCAGATCAGGGTATGGGCAAGTATTATGGCGTATAAACCTATAAATGCGCCCCCTGCTATCTTCTGTGCACTGTGCATGAATCGGAGTACCAAACCCAGTAAAAACATCTGCACTGCCAGACCACATGCACCGAAATCTAGAATAGCCGGCCCGAACAGGGTGGAAGTTATACTGGTGGTGATGCCGCTTCCCGGTTGATAAAAAGAAGGTAAAACAACATATCCCACAGTAACCCTGGGATGTCCTCCAGTAAGCGCCTGATAAAAGAGTTCTCCACCAGTAAATCCAGGCATGTGTGCGATTTTATCCAGGACCATCATGGTGAAACCCGCCCGGTAAAATATCAGTTCCAGTGGATTTAAAACCCAGGTCTGCCACTGGATAGCTTTAACTGCTATATAGCCCAGGGCGATGCCTATTATTGCCATTAATATTAATAAAAGGAGGACATACTTCGCTTTAAGACGCATAGTATAGTAGGTGGTGATGATGACGCTTAATATGATGGCCATAGAGGATGTACGGTAGCCGTTTATAGCAAAAAGTATTAATCCAACAACAAATAAGATGTAATACCATTTACGGGGATATTTCGCAAGTAACAGGTTTAAAGCTGGGAGGAAGATGACGTAAGCAATCCTCCATAGATCCGTTGTGGCTTGAAATTTAAGATAACCACTGATTAATGGGATACCGCCGATTAAGACCAGGTTTGCGCCTTGTAAGATAATGGCAAGGATAACTAAAGAAGAAAGGACCCTCTCATCCACCAGAAGTTTTATTTTAGAGTACCAGCTGGATTTCTCTTTGGCATCGTCTATCTTCAGGGTGAATTTCTTAAAGTTACCTATGATTCTAGGGAAGGACAATCCCAGTATGAAAATTGCCATTCCAAAGATTATATAATAATAGGTGATGGAATCGGCCCAATCCAGGTTTCGTATATGGTAATAATAGCCTAAACCAGCCAGGACAACGTAGATTAGTATAAATACCACCACGATGTAGGGGGAGAAGATATCCACTTCGTTGAGTTTCTTATTTAACTTTTCAGAGAATGTCAAATTTATCTGGTCTCCTCAAAATTTTCAGTCTCTAAATTTTTCCTTAAAATAGGTTCATAGTTCTCCTGCACTGGTGGTGAAATTCGATGCAAATGAAGGATAGGCGGCAGTGTGGGTGTGAACGTAGCTTGCCACGGTATTTTTAGACATCATACCGTCCTGTTGGTTGATGATACCATTTCCTCTTAAAATTTTAAAGGCAAATTCGGGGTTTCCATCAGCTATTTCAACTTTTGAGTAGTGGAACTCATGTCCTTTGATGATATCGTCTTTATCTGCGACTATGCTCTTCTGTTTAGCTTTAGAGATAACGTAACTTAAAGCTTGTGGCTTTTTGGTCATGACCGAGTCGTAACCGAATATGTTGCACATTTTGTGATGGTTTATGGAGCGGCAGACGTACATGAGTCCACCGCATTCAGCATAGATTGGCCTTCCTTCCCTGTGGAATTTTAAAATAGAATCCCGTATGGACTGGTTACTCTCTAGTTCCTGGGCGAATATCTCCGGGTATCCTCCACCGATGTAAAGCCCATCCATGTCTGGTAAACTTTCATCATGGAGTGGGCTGAAGTAAACCAGTTCTGCCTGGTTTTCTTCCAGGGCATCTAAATTATCACGGTAATAGAAGGTGAAAACTTCATCCATGGCCACGCCCATTTTAACCTTCTGTTTGTTCTGTGCCTCCCACAGGCTTTCCCTTCCAGGGGGAAGCTTATTTGCGTCTTTCATCAGGGAGATAAGGTTGTCCAGGTCTATGTGGTCCTTTACCATTTCACCCCATTTATTGATGGATCCTAAAATGTTTTCCCTTTCCACGGCAGGTACCAGGCCTAAATGTCTGTCTTCCACCCTAATGGTATCACTGCGGGGTATACCCCCTACCACTTCAGTTTTGGCCAGTGTTTCCACGGCTTCCTTGGTTTTCAGGTAGTGTTTGCGGTTTTTAACCTGATTTAGAATAACTCCTTGGATATTGATGGTGGGATCCAGTGCTTTAAATCCCAGAACAACAGCGGCAGCGCTTTTCACCAGGCTTCGGGAATTTAGAATAAGGACCACGGGGGCGTCCAGTGCCTTGGCAATAGATGCAGTATTACCAACATCACCTGTAGGACTGATACCTTCATATAAGCCTCTTACACCTTCGATTATCCCGAAATCTGCGTTTGAAATCTTCATGCCTCTTTCAAATCCCTGCCTGATCTGTCCGTCGGTCATGAAAAAGGAGTCCAGGTTCCGGGAATAGTTGCCGGTGGCCAGGGTGTGATAGGTGGGATCTATATAATCCGGGCCGACTTTAAAGGGTTGCACGGTGTATTCGTCGGATAATGCTTTCATTATCCCTGTAGCGATGGTTGTTTTTCCTACAGCGCTTCCTGTTCCTGCAAGGACTAATCTCATATTATATTAATTGGAATGATTTTATTTAAATAAGATTTGTCTTGGAAAATAATTTTCAATTTTTAAATAAAATTTACCTTGGAGTATATCTTATCTGCTCTACCCATAGATTGAACTATATTAAATAACAGAAAAAATAGTCAAGATAGACCATGACTAATTTGAGCAAAAAATTGGAAATTCTGGGTGAAAGTGCCAAGTTCGACCGGTGCAGCTACATCAACACCAACGTCGATAACTTCCTGACCAAGCAATTACCAGGCATATACAATGCCAGCACCAGAGACGGGTGTACAGTGCCCCTATTTAAAGTATTGATGACCAATAAATGCTCCAATGATTGTAGATACTGCATTAATCATAATAAACATAGTTTTAACCGTGTAGAATTTTCACCTGGAGATGTTACTTCCATTTTCCTTGATTATTATAACAATAGGTTGGTTGAAGGTTTATTTTTAAGTTCTGGCATCCCCCAGGACCCAGAATATTCCATGGAGAACATGGTGGAGGTGGCCCATAAATTAAGGATGGACCATGGATATCAGGGTTATATCCATTTAAAGATTCTACCAGGCAGCCCCTATGATTTAATTAAGAGGGCTGTTAGTTTAGCAGACCGGGTTAGTATCAACCTGGAAGCAGCCACCCCTGAAGGAATGGAGAATCTTTCCACCACCAAGAATTATGATACAGATATTTTAAGGCGTATGAAGTGGATCAAAAGGCTCCTCAAGGGTAACAAAGAATTTTCTCCCTCAGGGCAGACCACCCAGTTTCTGGTAGGTGCTGATGATGAGACTGATAAACAAATTCTGGAGAGGGCTGACTGGTTGTACCGGGAGATGGACCTTAAAAGAAGTTATTTCAGCCCATTTGAAGCAGTTAAAGATACACCACTGGAGTCCCATGAAGAACCACATCCAAAGAGGAGTCCAAGGCTATATCAGGCTGATCACCTCTTGAATTCCTATGGATTTGACCTTAAAGAATTGGTTTTTGATGACGATGGTAACCTGAACTTGGACAGTGATCCTAAATATGTGGCAGCCCAGGCACATGAGGAACACTTCCCAGTGGAGATCAACGAAGCATCCTATAAAGATCTTCTCAGAGTCCCGGGAATAGGTAAAATATCAGCCAGAAGAATCATCCAATCTAGAAAACTGGGTAAAAACTTCCTTAAATTAGAAGAGCTAAAAGATATTGGTGTGGTCATTAAAAGGGCCGAACCCTTCATTAAATTAAATAAAAATTACCAGGCTACCCTTGAATTCTAATTTTTAGATGTTATTTTCGATGTTTATCTACTGTTATAAGTGATAAGAGATAAGTTATAAGTTTTAACAGGTACACTTATAACTAATAAGTTCTAACTTATAACCCCTTTTCCTCGAATATTTTCCAGATATCCGGGTGCCTATTCTTCACAGCTTCCTCAATGAGGAGTGATGCCTCATTGCTTATGCTGAACTCGGGTTTTGTTTTCTTTAAAAACCTTAAAACTGCTGCTGATTTAGCAGACCATAATGATATCCGTGGATTCTTATGCACTTCTAAAAGTACTGCATCGACAATCTTATCATCTACGCTGGGAGTTGATGATTCCTGTATTTGTGTGTTAACATCAGTTTCAGCAGTTTCTGCTTTTTTATCTTTCACCGAGGTTTTTGCAGAACCAGTGCTTTTTGCCTGTTTTTTCCCTGATTTTTTTGGTTTTTCCTCTTCCTCGTCCAAGTAATCCTTCCTTATAAGGGCGTCTAATCCTTTACCAAGGGCACTTTCCGGCCTTTTTCTGGGTGTCATTTGTTGTCACCCCCACCTTCCATTTGAATGATCTCCTTAGCCAGTTTCTGGTAGGCCTCTGTACCGCTGCATTCTTCATCATACAGGATACAGGGTATTCCATGGCTTGGTGCTTCTGCTAACTTAACGTTACGGGGGATGGTGGTTTTGAAGATGTATTCAGTCTCTCCAAAGTACTGTTTCACGTTGTTGTAAACATCCCTGCCCAGACGGGTCCTGGAATCATACAAAGTTAAAAGAATTCCCTTGATGGGTGAAGGGCTATTCAACCTGGTTTTTACCAGATCCATGGCCTGGATTAAATCAGCCATCCCCTCTAATGCATAAAACTCCGCTTGTATTGGTATGATAACGCTGTTAGAAGCTACAATGGAATTTAAGGTCAACAATCCAAGGGATGGTGGGACATCTATGAAAATGTAATCGTAGTTATCAACATATCCATCCACAGCTTCTTTTAAAATTGAATGGGGTCCTATAGTTTTACTTAATTCCAGTTCTGCCCCGCTTAAGTCGATATTACTAGGTAACAAATCCAGTTGAGGTATGCTGGTTTGTATTATGGATTCTTCTACGGTGCTTTGCCCGGATAAAACTGAATAGATAGTATTTATTTGGTCATTTTTCTCCACTCCCAACCCCGTTGTGGCGTTACCCTGGGGATCCATATCTATTACCAGGACATTTCTATCAGAAAGGGCCAGTGCTGCTGCAAGGTTTACAGCTGTGGTAGTTTTCCCACAGCCTCCCTTCTGGTTTAATATAGCTATAATCTCGCTCATAAAACAATCCTCCCACATTTAGTGATAACTTCTAAATGATAAGTTATAAGTTATAATATAAATATTTATCGTTGATATAGGGCTTTATTTTAGCTGATTTTATAGAAAAATAGAAATAATTAAAAAAAAGATATTTTAGAGAAATTTCAATGGAAAGGATAAAAAATTTACCCCTAGAACTGGACTCTCTGGGATAATTTAACGGGTAAAGGAAGCTTCCTAAATGGCATGCCCTTTGTTTCTTCTTTTATACGTTCAATTAAAGTTTTTTTATCCATCAAAACTTTATCTTGGGTTTCACGTACATTAACCATGAGCCCATCGCTTTCGAGTTCTTTATCTCCAACGACGATTACATAAGGGACCCAATCCCCTGCAGCATTACGTATTTTCTTTCCCACAGTCTCCTGACGGTCATCAACATCCACCCGTATCTGTTCATCTCGTAATTCCTCTGCTAAAGAGAAAGCAAAGTCCAGGTGTCTTTCTGCAATGGGTAAAACCCTCACCTGGCTGGGTGAAAGCCACACCGGGAACATGGGTGATTTAACTTCCGCCTGGATAGCGCTATTTTCAAGTAAAGCACCGATCACCCTTTCAATACTTCCAGTAGGGCTGCAATGGATTATAATAGGAGTTTCCTCCTCTTCATCAGGACCTAAATACTTAATCCCAAATCTTTCCCCGCTTTCTACATCTATCTGTATGGTAGGGTTCTCGATGGGCCTGCCTAAATAGTCAATCGCAGCGAAATCCATCTTACAGATCCAGTAATGTTTTCTCCTGGGTAAAATCTCTAGAAGAACTGATTTTCCCACCTTCTGGGCAGAATTCATGACCCATTCCCTGTTTTCCTCCAGGAAATCAGCGGTAACCCTCATTATCGCCTCGTAGTTGATCTCGAGGTCCTTGCCTGTCTGAGCACACATGGTGATCTGACTGTCGAACTCCTCCATGGACTGCCCCACATCGGTACAAATGGTATGCATATCAGGCATGGTAAAACCCCTGAGTCTCTTAAGGCCTACCACTTCTCCCTTTTTCTCTAAACGGAAGCTGTAAGTCGATAATTCATAGATTGCTAATGGGAGGTTTTTCCAGGTTAAAAAGGTATCAGAAAGTAATCGGAAGGCACCGAAACAACAGGCGTATCTGAGCATGAGGTTCTTACTTTTAGTACCCATACGGTACTGCCTTTCCCCGAATTTCTCCGCATGGACTCGGATGGCCTCATCACCCAGATCGTACATTATGGGTGTTTCTACGGGCATGGCTCCTCTATCGGTTACTAGATTGTAAACGTAATCCGCGAGTAAATCCCTGATAAGCCTTCCTTTGGGGTACCATCGCAGATGGCCTATATCAGATGATGGTTCGTAGTCAGCCAGGTCCTTTTCCCTCATAAGTTTTACATGAGGAGGCTCTTCACCAGTTGATTCTAATTCACCCAGTTCATATGCCACCAGTTTCTCCAGGTCACTGCTCTGGTAAGTGAACTCATCAGGGTCGTAAAGTTCGCCTTCACTTAATATATAAAATTTGGAGGGTTCTTCTTTTCCTTTCTCCTCGGGTGCTTTTTCCACTACTATGTTCCGGGAAAGCTCGGAGAGGGGATGTCCTTTACAGGATAGTTCGAAGGATTTATACCAGCCGAATGGCACTCTCTCCACCTTGAACCCATCCGCCACTAACACTTCTTTCATTTTCTTTAGAATTTTTTTTGCAACGTCTGGTGAGCTTAAAGATGAGCTTAAATGTGCGTAAGGATATATTACGATATTATCTGCTTTTAATTTTGAAAATACGTCTTTTATCTCCTTAACAGATTTTTCCACGACAGCCTGGGGGTCTTCCTCATCTTGTTTCTCCACAGCAGTGAAAACCACTAAAGAATTTTCAAAGTGCATTGATTTTTGTTTATCTTCAATATCCTCTGCTATTTTGGTCTTAGATTTGGTTTTATAGTTTATATAATCAGAATGAATCAGTAGTATCCTCATTTTATCACCGATTTTATATCATGAGTTAAGTTAGATGCGTAATTTTAATTTGATCATGGTCTGTAACAATCATGGTCTGTAACAT
>WOYJ01000124.1 GCA_011620845.1 Methanobacteriaceae archaeon | reverse complement strand
ATTTTATTAATATCGGTCAAAACCTTTATTTAGCAGATCATCGATACTATACTTTGGCATGTGAAACGTTTGTTAATAACAAATAATTGATTTATAACAAAATCCGTATTTAAATTATTTTATCTGTAATGAACCACCATCTACAATATAAGTAAACATGCCCACTAGGACTTGAATTAGTAAAGGTGTCAGATAATATGTACAAAGACGAACTCATTCAGCTACATCAATTTTTGGTATACGTGTTAAAAAATATGGATGAAAAATACGAGTTAAAGGAGGAATATAAAGATTATCTTGGTCTTAACATAAGCCCACACCACATTCACCGTACCAAAGCCGAACATAAATATGCTATTTTTGTCTTGTCCAATATTATATCCGAAGTCCTCGCAAACAACAATGGAGAAGTATCTTCTAACATTTCTAACGGGCTCAACGAGTTGGTGAAAAGATCAAGAAGGGAACTGATCAAGGTACAAGATAATGACACGATGAAGTATGAAAAAACTCAAAATGCGAAAATAATGAGCATGAGATAAATATTCGGACCGTATTCAAATCTGTAAATGATGACAGTTGTATTCTTAATTTCTAGTTTAAATCTTGATGAAATAATGCCTTAATAATTTATCGTATTTTTAATTATAAACCGTTTTTAATCTAAAACGTTTCTATTTTGATTATAGCAACTTTTTCTGGGGGTTTTATTTGTGGATGGCTTGAGAAGGATGATCTGCCTAGTGGATGGAGAACACTACATACCGGTTACAAAATCAGCATTAGATACTTTAGATAGTATTGAGCACAATGAGATCGTTGCTGTAATATTTATTGGTGGCACTGAAAAGTTACGGGAAGTATCTGAAGAAGACATCACAGAAAAAATGGGAAGAACAGTTCACTTCGGACATGATCACCATAAAATCCCTTACGATCTCATAGATGAAAAGATAGCTGAATATGACGCAGATGTGGTGATGGACCTGAGCGACGAGCCCATCGTGGATTATTCTAAACGTTTTAAAATAGCAAATATAGTCCTCTCCCGGGGAATACCCTATGAAGGGCCTGATTTTAAATTCTTCCCCTTGGGCGAGCATGACATCCTGGAGAAACCTTCCCTGAAGATACTGGGTACTGGTAAGAGGATCGGTAAAACCGCTGTCTCAGCCTATGCCGCCCGGGTTATACATCAACATAACTACAACCCATGTGTGGTGGCCATGGGAAGGGGCGGACCAGAGGAACCGGAGATAGTCAGGGGGGATGAGATCGAGATTACACCCCAGTTCCTCATGGAACAATCAGATAAGGGGATACATGCGGCATCAGACCACTGGGAAGACGCCCTTATGAGTAGAATATTAACCATCGGCTGCAGGAGATGCGGCGGTGGAATGGTGGGTGAAGTTTTTATCACTAACATGGTTAAGGGAGCTAAACTGGCCAACGAAGTCGACGCAGACTTCGTGATACTCGAAGGGAGCGGGGCAGCCATACCACCGGTAAGGACGGATAAACATATAGTACTGGTAGGGGCCAACCAACCTTTGATCAATATTGAAAGGTTCTTCGGACCCTTTCGGGTGGAACTGGCAGACCTGGTGGTTTTAACCATGTGCGAAATGCCCATGGCAACACCCGAGAAGGTGGAGGGCCTGGAGAAATTCATACGGAAAATAAATCCAGAGGCAACGGTCATCAGCACCGTGTTTAGACCCAAACCTTTAGATGATGTGGATGGTAAAAACGTGTTATTTGCAACCACCGCCCCGGAAGCTATCCAAAGTGTTTTAATAGATTATCTCGAGGATAACTATGGCTGTAAAGTCGTGGGGACTACTCCTCATTTATCAAACCGGCCCTTACTGCAGAAGGACATAGAAAAACACATCGATGAGGCAGATGTGATGCTCACCGAACTCAAAGCAGCCGCTGTGGATGTGGCCACCAAGGACGCCCTGGAAGCTGGCCTCGAGGTGGTGTACTGCGACAACATACCCATCGTGGTGGATGGAACCGATGAAGTACTCTCCCAGTCGATACTTAATGTGGTGGATGATGCTATAGATTCTTTTAAAAACAAATGAAATATTAATTCCTTTTTTTAATTAATACACAGGTGGTTTATTGGACTTTCTAGAAGAAGAACTTAAGAAGAAGCTGAAATTCAACCTCCAGGAACAGGAAATAATAAAGAAGTTAGGCATCAAACACGAAGTCTTCCTACCCCTCTTATTCTCCCTCAAATTCGGTGGAAACTGGAGTTACAAAACCAAAAAAGACTCTGTAAGGTTGATGGCCATTAAAGATAAGGTGACCAGGTATGATCCCGAGGAGAAACTTGGACACACCCTGGAAACCATCTACCTCTTCTCAAACCCGGTCATCCTAAAGGAAGAAGGGAGGGTGCTGCGCCTGGAAAAATGCAGCGAAAAACAGGAGAGAGAGATCGTTAAAAGGCCTTACAAAGTAGTGATCGATGGGGAAGACATCATAAAAGCCGTACTTGATCTCAGTTCTTTGAAGATACGAGTTAAACATATCCAAGGCCCTTTAACTCTTGAAGGATCAACGGCGTACGGAGTTTCCCATGAGATGGACCACTTAAATGAATCAGAAGACGAAGAACGCAAGTGTTTATGGGATTTTAGCTATGAAATTAGTGACTCATAATAATTAGCTGCTTTAAAGCTATTTTCATCTAATTTTTCATGGATCATCCTATTGATAAATTATTTATATAACCTCTAACCCATTGATAAATTACGAATAGTGAAAAATAAGAGGTGATAAATGTGGCACAGTTAGGAGGCCAAGGCCAGCAAGGCCAGCCTATATTAATATTACCTGAAGGTACAAACAGGCTTTTAGGAAGAGACGCTCAAAGAATGAACATAATGGCAGGTAAGGTACTAGCAGAGACCATCAGAACCACCCTAGGTCCTAAGGGAATGGACAAAATGTTAGTAGATTCCCTGGGAGACATCGTGGTGACCAACGACGGAGTAACCATCCTCAAGGAAATGGACATCGAACATCCCGCCGCCAAGATGCTGGTGGAAGTGGCTAAAACCCAGGAAGATGAAGTGGGAGACGGAACCACCACCGCAGTTGTGATAGCTGGAGAACTCCTCAAGAAGGCGGAAGACCTCCTGGAACAGGAAATCCACCCTACAATGATATCCATGGGTTACCGCCGAGCGGCTGCCAAGGCACTGGAAATCCTTGACCATATTTCCATAGAAAGAAATGATAGGGACACTTTAGTAGACGTGGCTATGACCGCCATGACTGGTAAGGGTACAGAGAAAGCAAGGGAACCACTGGCTGAACTCATTGTAGACGCTGTTAAACAGGTGGAAGAAGATGGTGAAGTGGATAAGGATCACATAAACATACACCGGATCCAAGGCGCTACAGTAGGAGAATCCATGATGATAAATGGTGTGGTAATCGATAAAAGCAGGATCGACACCACCATGCCTAAAGAGGTAAAGGATGCTAAAATAGCCCTCCTGAAATACCCTGTAGAAGTTAAAGACCTGGAGACAGATGCCAAGATCAAACTAACCGACCCCAGCCAGATGCAGGCTTTCATTGAACAGGAGGAATCTATGGTCCGGGACATGGTCGATAAAATATTAGCCACCGGAGCAAATGTACTATTCTGTCAGAAGGGAATAGATGACCTGGCTCAGCATATCCTGGCCCGTGAAGGTATATTCGCAGTTAAAAGGGTTAGAAAATCCGATATAGAAAGGTTAGAGAAGGCGACTGGAGCCAATCTCGCGACCAACATAGAGGACCTTAAACCAGAAGACCTGGGAAGAGCAGGACGGGTATATGAGAAGAAAATCTTCGACGAGGTCATGATCTTCGTGGAAGAAAGCCCAGACCCCAAGGCAGTTTCCATCATCTTAAGGGGAAGTACCAAGCACGTGGCTGAAGAAGTGGAAAGGGCAGTGGAAGATGCTTTAGGCGTTGTTGCTGCTGCTATGGAAGACCACAAAGTAGTAGCTGGTGGAGGTGCCCCAGAGATGGCTATTTCTCGTGGACTCAAGGATTACGCTGACACCATAAGTGGCCGGGAACAACTGGCGGTCGCTGCCTTTGCCGAAGCACTGGAAGTGATTCCTAAGACCCTGGCTGAAAATGCGGGAATGGACAGTATCGACGTACTGGTGGATATTAGGGCGGCCCAGGAAAACTCCCCTTACATGGGGCTGGACCTATTCCAGGGTAAAGTAACCGATATGAAGGATGCATCAGTTATCGAGCCGCATAGGGTGAAGAAACAGGCCATCCAGTCAGCTGCTGAGGCAGCAGAGATGATTCTGCGTATAGATGACATGATCGCTTCCACTAGTTCAGGGGAACCTGACATGGAAGGGATGGAAGGTATGCCCCCAGGAATGGGTGGAATGCCACCTATGATGTAATTTAAAACCATTTACATCTACTTTTTTTTATTTTTGAGGCTATCACATTGGGTTATTTTTTTTCAAAAAATCAAAAACTTAAAAATTGTTCTTATCCACTCAAACTATATTATCATGATTAATCAGGATTTATAATGATTAATAGTTAACTTTATATATTAGGAGGAACTTAGAACTAATCATATTTTAGAAAGAGCAAAAGGCGGGAGAAAAATGGAACGCGATACAGATGTTCTTCTTCAGGAAGAGAGGATATTTTATCCTGATGAAAATGTGATACAGAGAGCCCTTATTAAAAATTGGGAAGAAGAAATTGAAAAAGGAAAGGATATAGAAAAATATTGGGCCGAAAAAGCCGAACAGTTTGAATGGTTTAAAAAATGGGACCAGGTCTTAGACGAGAGCAACAAGCCGTTCTACAAATGGTTCGTAGGGGGAAAAATCAACCTGGCACACAATGCAGTAGACCGCTGGGTTGAAACAGATAAAAGAAACCAGGTGGCTATTCTGTATGTAAATGAGAGGGGTGATGAGAGGAAACTCACCTATTACGAATTATCCCGAGAGGTAAATAAATTTGCAAACGCCCTGAGAAACCTGGGAGTAGTAAAAGGAGACAGAGTCTCCATGTACCTGCCCATGTGCCCAGAACTTTTAATTTCCATGCTGGCATGTAACAAAATCGGAGCCATCCACAGTGTGGTTTACTCCGGACTAAGCGTAGGTGCAGTCGTGGAAAGAATGAATGATGCCAAAGCAAAAATTTTAATAACCGCCGATGGTACCTTCCGAAGAGGAAAGATTATAGACTTAAAGAAAATCACCGATGAAGCCATGCTAAAGTGTAAAACAGTAGAAACCGTGGTCGTGGTCAAACACACTGGAAACCCCATAGAAATCTCTGAATTAAGTGGTAAAGAAATATTCTATGACAGGCTCATTGAAGGGGAGCCAGCCGAATGTGAAGCTGAAGAGATGGATGCAGAAGATCCACTCTTCATATTATATACCTCGGGAAGTACAGGGAAACCTAAAGGTGTCTTACACACCACCGCAGGATATATGGTGGGTGCGGCCACCACTCTACGTAACGTATTCGATATTCACAATGGTGATCTGTACTGGTGCACTGGAGATATAGGCTGGATCACCGGACACAGCTACGTGATCTACGCACCTCTTTTAGTGGGAACCACCACCCTGGTCTATGAAGGAGCTCCCGACTACCCAGATCCTGGAATATTCTGGAATCTGGTGGAAAAATATGGTGTAACCAAGTTTTACACGGCACCAACAGCCATCAGACACCTCATGAGATTTGGAACCAAATATCCAAAACGATATAACCTGGAATCCCTTAAAATTCTGGCAACAGTGGGAGAACCCATAAATCCAGAAGCATGGATGTGGTACTACAAGTACATTGGAAATGAAAAGATCCCCATCATGGACACCTGGTGGCAGACAGAAACTGGAATGCACATGATAACACCACTACCCTGCTCACCATTAAAACCAGGCTCAGCAACCAGGGCATTCCCTGGAATAGAAGCCGATGTGGTTGATGATCAGGGAAACCCAGTACCATTAGGTAAAGGAGGGTTCCTGGTCATTAAAAAACCATGGCCTGCCATGTTCAGAACCCTCTATGGAGACGATGAAAGATACATCGAAACCTACTGGAAAGACATCCCGGGATACTACAAAGCAGGGGACATGGCCAGAAAAGATGAAGATGGATACTTCTGGATACAGGGAAGATCAGATGATGTCCTGAAAATAGCAGGCCACAGGATAGGAACCGCAGAGGTGGAATCAGCCTTCGTGAGCCACCCATTAGTAGTGGAGGCAGCGGTCATTGGTAAAGATGATCCAATTAAAGGACAGGTTATAAAGGCGTTTTTAATACTCAAAGAAGGACAGAAACTTCGAACTGGACTTATCGAAGACTTAAAGAAACATGTAAGATATGAACTGGGACCAGTGGCAGTCCTGGGTGAAATAGAACAGGTGGATAAACTGCCCAAAACCAGAAGCGGAAAGATCATGAGGAGGGTGTTAAGGGCCAGAGAAGCTGGTGAGGATTTAGGAGACACATCTACTCTGGAAGAGTAAAATAAAAGTAAAATAGAGTTGAAAAAGCGAATAAATAAGAAATCTTAGGAAAATAGAGAATTTAAGAAATAGAATTAGATTAAATTAGTTAGGGTTCTAGAAAAGTAGGGGGATAAAAAAACATGGAAGAAGAATACGCCACTATAACCATAGATGGACGTAAATTATCGAAACATATAACGGCTAATCCTACTCCTCTTGGACTGATAGCATTTGGACTCACCACAGTTCTTTTGAACTTCCACAATGCTGGATTTTATCCAATGAATAGTATGATACTGGCTATGGGATTGGCCTATGGGGGAACTGCCCAGATAATAGCCAGTGCCATGGAATATAAGAATGGGAACACATTCGCCACAGTGGCTTTCGGGTCATATGGACTGTTCTGGTACTCATTCGCTATACTACTGTTACTGCCCAAGATGGGACTGGCAGAAGCTCCAGATGCGGCTTCAATGACAGCTTATCTCTTCATGTGGGGTGTTTTCACCGCGGTGATGTTCGTTGGAACGCTTAAAATAAGCAGGGGGTTACAGGTTATATTCGCCACCTTGGCCATACTGTTCTTCCTCCTGGCACTGGCCGATATAACCGGAAATGAGATGATAGGACTCATAGCAGGTTATGAAGGAATATTAACCGGATTAAGCGCTACCTACGTCGGACTGGCTGAGGTTATAAACGAAACACATGGAAGAGATGTTTTACCAACTTAAATTTATATGGTCTACGGCCTCCAAGAACTGACTGTATAAAAGGATCCTGGAGTCATATATGTGCTTCAGGATTCTGCTATTTTTTTTTATTAAAAATCAAAGTCAACTTCACCGGCTGGTTTACCGCCTCTTACACTCCAATTTTCCAGGGGAGGCTCCAGCAGGATGATCATCACATCACTACCATCTATACCTGGATTTTTCTTTAGATTAATCATGATTCTCTGGTAGAGTTCCCTCTTAATTTTAAGACTCCTCCCCGGGAACATGGTGATCTCTATGATGGTGGCGTTTACAGTTCTGTCTTTGGGGTACTCGAAGTTGTTGAAGGGCAGCTCGTACAACCTCTGTAATAGTTCACTTTCAGGGACGTTAAAAGTCTTAATTATGGCCTGGTGAACCCCGTTTAAAACTGCATTTTTATATTCCGTTGATTTTCCTTCTATTATGTCTATTTTAACCACTGGACACATTTTCTAGCCTCTAAATATTTTCATTATCTTATAC
>WOYJ01000120.1 GCA_011620845.1 Methanobacteriaceae archaeon | reverse complement strand
CTATATTATCTATATTCTAAGTCCAGTAAATTCGACCGGTAAATCAGTAAAACGTTCCGGTATCCTTTTGCCCTTGCATATTCAACCGCATCATTGCATTCTTCCAGGTAATTTAAATTTCTAGTTATCCTATCTTTAACTGACGCCCCCAGTTCATCGGTGAGTATAAGTCCTATATCCAATTCTAATTCATCTAACACCCGGGACACAGATTCTTCATCAATTTCTTCACAGGTAACCCCATATTGACCTCCAAAAATCACTGCAATCCTGGGAAGATGCTCTACCATCCCTATAGCTCTTTTAACGGCTGTCACATTTATGCCGGGATTTATCTCCTCAATCAAAGTTGTATTACCCACATGTTTGATGGTTGTTCTCCCTTTCAAACCATGAAAATTCTCGAGCCCAGATTTTACAGATTCAACAGATCTTCCACAGGTCAACGAGGCACATATGGCGGAGAGGACATTCTCTACATGATATGGGGCCGGTGCGAAGGTTCTGATGGAGAAGCTGTCATCCAGAATTTCACCAAAAACTGTTTTAAGCCCCTGAACCTCCACCCTGAAGGAAGTTTCCGTAAGTCCGTATTTGATATCTCTAGCCTTAACGTTGCCCTCAGTTAAACCGAAGGTGTTGGTTTTCTTTTCATGTTGGGTGTAATATTTCTGGTACGAATCATAGTCACATGCCACCAGTTCATCTTTAAAAATCTGCTCCTTGGCCTGGCTGGCTGTTTTCGTTCCGGAAGCTATGGAATAATCCTCAGCTATGTTGGTTAGAACTCCTACCTGGGCCAGTCCTGTCCCGCCCAGGGAAGTTTCCAATATAAAGATTCCAGGGTTGTATTTCTGGCCCAGTTCCCACGTGGTTATGATACTGGCAGGAGTTATGCTTATATTTCTTTCTAATAGCTTATCCCTAATTTCTACACCCAAACTGGTTAAAATAAGTGGATTGGAATCTTTAAAGATCTCCCGTAGCATGTGTACAACAGTGGTTTTCCCTTTGACCCCTGTAACTTCAATCATGGGGATTTTTATCTCTTCCTTCAGTAGATATGCAACGGCATCGTGGTGGGTCATGTCCACCGGGCAATTTAAATTGCTATGAATGGGAGCCACTACTAATGCCTTATTTCCTCCCAGAAAACCTTCATCCACCAATTTAACATCATTCATCTGGAGTTGTTTCTTCTGCTCCTCACTAAGGGTGTGGTAGATGTCCCACGCATAAACCTCACAGTTTAATTTAGAAAACTCAGTGGCGAGTTTAACCCCCCCATGGGTCGTGTCCACAATTAATATCTTACCCCGCATATTTTCATCCGTTATTCGCATATTCCGCCTTGAATGAGTTTTTCCCTTACTTTCCGGTAAAAGTCCTTGGTTAGTCTTACAAAACGGGCGTAGTCATCTGATTTGCGAAATATTATTTCGTCCATGTAATTTATCTCTTCTTCTATTTGGCCATCAATAACTGCCATGGCCTTTTTACCTTCTCGCAGTAACCTAACCTTTATTTCACTGTTATCCGACACTACCATAGGCCGGGATCCTAATTTAAACGGGCAAATGGGGACTATTGTAAATGCTGATACACGGGGATCTACTATTGGCCCGCCAGCCGACATGGAATAGGCAGTTGAACCGCTGGGTGTGGCTACAATCAATCCGTCCGCCCTTAGTTCTTCTGCTACCTCTTCGTCCACACTTACCTCTATGTGCAGCATTTTAGCTGGTTTACGGGTCATTATTACTACTTCGTTTAGTGCGAAGTGTAACTTCTCGTTATGCTGGATTTGAAGTTGAGTTCTTTTTTCCACAAAATATTTGCCGTCTAAAACTTGTTCTAAGGATTTGAAAACCAGTTCAGGATCTATTTCCGTTAAAAATCCGACGGTACCCATATTGATACCGAATAATGGTATCTCTTTGGAGCATATAAAGCTTTGAGTTCTCAGGATGGTTCCATCTCCACCTACGGCTATGATGATATCTACATCCATATCTTCCAGGGTGCTTTCGATGTCATGATATTTATCTAAGTGTTCTGCTACTGATTTATCCAGCAAAGTTTCCACATTTTTCTCCATGAGATAGTCAACTATTTTTCCAGTCAATTGTATGGATTCTTCCATATCTAAACGGCTAACAACCCCTATTTTCATCCTATTCCCCCTATAACTCTAATTAATTCCTGGTGAACTTCACTGTTGCCGGAAGCAATTATGGAGGTTCTCTCTAAAACGTTTAATTTACCATTTAATGGCTGGTTATATTCATCAGTTACCAGTCCTGAGGCTTCTTCAACTATCAGTTTAGCAGCTGCAACATCTACTATCCTTAAATTACCACGGATATCCAGGAAAGCATCGTATGTCCCATCAGCCACATAACAAAGCTCTACAGCCACTGATCCCATGATTCGCATGCGCCTTATCATCTTACATAGTTTATCCACCTTTTCCATATCTGCCCGGTAGATGTAAGCTCCAATGGATGACTGAGAAATATCCGTCTTGGAGGATGTGTTGATATCCTGCCCATTTAAACTGGCACCATCATCCCTAATTGCCTGGTAAATATCTCCTGTGGCGAAATTTTTCACAAACCCTAACTCTATATCATGGATGGTCATTGATCTGTCCGGATCGGTTATTTCTGCAATGGCCAATGATATTCCATAGGCGGGTATATTTTTAACCGCGTTGTTGGTTCCGTCCAGGGGATCCACTACGAAAATGACCTCTGGAGAGCCAGATCCAATTTCAATCTGGCCTATCTCCTCACTCACCAGGGTTAAAGGCCTTTCCACCTCCTCTAAAATCTGAACAACCTTTTCTTCTGCAACTAAATCAATTAATTTGGTGGGTGTGCCGTCTGCCCCCATTTTAACTGTCTCTCCTGCTTCTTTTTCTCCAACCAGTGGAGTGACTGCCCGGTCAACTTCTCGCATTATTTCAGCTGAAACTTCACTCCAAAACTTAGAATCATTCATTTCCTTAATTGCCTCCTTATTCCAGGTAAACCACCGCTGCTATGGCTGCACCCTGGTTTTTAACCTGGTGCTCCTGGCATTCGATAATTATATCTTTAACTTCTAATCCGCGAATCTGCATCATACTGTTAACCATGTCCAATGCTTCTCCCTTAACCTTCTCTGGATCCTGATTAATACCACCATGCTCAACCACACATCCCAGTTCATCTGATATGGCCACCGCTATAACAGCGCATAACTGGTCACCTTCCCGACTTGACGAGACATAAGAGAACACGGTGTTAACCATCTTCCCCGCTGAAAACTGGGGAAGCTCCACTATTTCCGTTCCGGCAGGTATGATGCTGGAAACTTTTATAAGATTAACATCACCTATCCCTGCATCAAGCAGGGCATTGTCAAAGGCATTGAGTTTTGTTGGGCCTTCTGCTTTTCCTGAAGTTATGGATACTTTCATGTTATCACTCAAAGTTTAAATATTGAAAAAAATATAGCCTTTATATTAACATGAACGATCTAATCTTTGCATTCCTTTAATTATAAATTAATGTTTTCTAATCTATTTAGAAATTTAATTTTTAATATGGATTAATCGGAGGTTTATTTAAATGTCAAAAAAAGTAGTTGAAGTTAAAACTTTAAAAGTAGGTAAATATGTTATATTGGATGGTGAAGCATCCAAAATAGTGAACATCCAAACATCATCCCCTGGAAAACACGGGGCAGCCAAGGCACGAATAGATGCCATTGGCATTTTCGACAACCAGAAAAGAGGCATCGTCAAACCAGTAGATGCCAAAATCGACGTCCCCATAATAGATAAAAGGACTGCCCAGGTTCTGGCTTTAATGGGTAGTGATGTGCAGCTTATGGATATGGAAACCTACGAAACATTCGAGGTGCCTATACCTGATGACCTGCGTAACGACCTGGTTGAAGGTGCAGAAGTAGGTTACATAGTGGCCATGGGCAACAATAAATTGACGCGGATAAAATAAGAATAAAAGGATGATAAAAGGTAATCCTTTTTTAGTCTCTGATTTGTGGATGAACCTTAAATTTTGAGGATATGCAACATGCTTTTGTACACTGAAAATCCTTTAAAATTTGCGTTTTCCAAGGAACTTAATGATGACCGCCCAAAATCAGGACGGTACGGTATTTTAGGGGTGCCCTTTGACAGCACTACTACTTATCTTCCAGGAGCAAGATTCGGACCGAATGCAATCCGGGAAGCATCTTATAACCTGGAGAGATACCATCTCAACCTGGATAAGGAGCCTTCTGAAACTTTCTATGATCTGGGAAACTTGCAGGTGGTCCATGGGAACTTCCAGAAAACCAGCAGGCACCTGGAATCAACCATCCCGGAAATTACAGAATTGGAACTTAACCCTATAACACTTGGTGGGGAACACAGCATCAGTTACAGCGTTTTGAAGGCATTTGGTGCTCAGGATGTTACTGTTCTACACTTCGACGCCCATATGGACCTCCGTGATACTTATCAGAGCGAGAAATACTCGCACGCAACGGTGATGAGGCGGATTTATGATTTAAACCCGGATGAGATCATCCAAGTCGGAATCAGATCCGGAACTAAAGATGAGGTGGAATTCGCCCGGGACGCCGGGGTTAAATATCTCACTTCATCCTGGGTTAAAGAGAATCTAAAAGATGTAGAAAAGTTAATTTCATCCATTAAAGGCCTAGTATATGTTACATTGGATATAGACGTGTTAGACCCGGCTTATGCCCCATCAGTCGGTACTCCCTGCACTGGAGGTTTAGATCCCCTTGAGTTGCAGAGATTAATTTACTCCCTGCAGGGCCAGGATGTCCTTGGATTTGATTTAGTGGAAGTCTCCTCCCGTTGTGTAGGGGATATAACTTCTGTAAACGCCGCACAGGCTGTTTATGATTTTATTTGTATATGAATCTATAAAATAAATATTAACTATGTAAAGGAGTTGAATAAGAAATGTCAAAAGTATCAGGAACTAACAAGAGAACCAGACCAAAAAGAAAATATAAAAAGCCAGGAAGTAAAAGAGGTAGAGGAGTTAAAAAATCTTAAATCCCCTATTAAACCACTATTTATTTATTTATTTTAAAATCCCAAAACTAACCTTTTATTAATATCCTTCCTCTATTTTTTAATCTAGATTTGAGTTATCAATTCCATCTAAATTTAGGATATAAATATGAAGATATTCGACTACGATTACCAATATAACCACTAAAAATATGATAACAGGAAGAAGGCTCTTAAAAGGCAGACTTACTTGCATATATTTCTATCCCAATTTTTTCGGCCAGATCTCTGAATTTAACTTCTTAAATCTCAAAAAAATAATTCTTACTCCAAAATAAAATTATTTTTAAATAGAATTAAAAATAAAATATTTCTAATAATTTTAACCAATTAATATTATGTTTAATTTTATCTAAAGGTGTAAAAATGTACACGAGAGAAGTTGAGCTTTCAGGACACATCATAGACTCATTAATCATCCCTAAAGCACTGGATTTAATCATGGACATGGGTGGTGACTTTGAAATACTGGAGTTTAGGGTAGGTAAATTAAAAAAGGACACCAGCTATGCTAAACTACAGGTTAAAGGTAAAAGTGAAGAACATTTGGGAGAGATACTTGATGAACTTTCAGAGATAGGTGCTGTAGTAGTAGAGATCAATGAAGTGAAATTTAAAGCATCTCCTAAAGATAAAACTTTTCCTGATGAATTCTATTCCACCACCAACCATCCCACCTATGTGCGATTTAATAATCGTTGGATCCAGGTCGAAAATATAGAGATGGATTGCGCCATCGTATTAGACACCGAGGAGTTGAGGACCTACTGCAAACCCCTGGCCCATATAAAAAAAGGGGATAATATAGTCGTAGGAAGGGAAGGTATAAGAGTGGTGCCCCCAGAAAGGCCCAGGGGTAAATTGGGTGTTTTCGAGTTCATGTCCAGCGATGCATCCACAGAAAAGCCCTTCAAATCCATAATGAGTAAAACTGCCAGGGAAATTAAGAGAATCAAAGATAAAGGGGGGAAAATTGCACTGGTAGGTGGTCCTGCAATCGTACATACTGGTAACGCCCCTATTCTGGCTCAGATGATCAAAGAGGGGATCATAGATGTTCTCTTTGCCGGGAACGCACTGGCCACCCATGATATTGAAAACGCCATCTACGGTACTTCTTTGGGTATCAGCGTTAAAACTGGTGAAACAGTGACCAGAGGACACAGACACCATATATACGCGATAAATAAGATCAACCAGGCCGGATCCATAAAAAACGCGGTAGAACAGGGTATTTTAAAGGAGGGGATCATGTATGAATGTATCAAAAATGACGTTCCATTCGTACTGGCCGGCTCCATCCGGGATGACGGACCCCTCCCCGATGTAATAACCGACGTATTGGAGGCCCAGGATGCTATGCGTAAGTACGTGCAGGATGTGGATATGGTAATCATGATCGCCACCATGCTCCACTCCATAGCCGTGGGAAACATACTCCCATCGGAGGTTAAAAGTATCTGTGTGGATATAAACCCGTCAACAGTCACTAAACTCAGTGACCGGGGCAGTGCCCAGGTAATAGGTATCGTTACTGATGTTGGGGCGTTTTTACCCATGTTACTTCAGGAACTTGGAAAATGAGTTAGAAAAAATGAGTTATAATATGATATGTATGGCTTTAAGTCACGTGATAGAATAAAGAGGATTTAAGGGGAGACTTAAAGCCATACATGGGGAAGAATGCAAAACATATGACTTTAAGCTTTGATACATTTGAGCTGAGAATTGAGGATGCTTAAAGTCATACATTTTGGAGGAAATAAGATTTGAGTAATGGTTTTAAGAAATTTTTAGGATGATCTTCTGGCAGAAGAATCTTAAAACCATACTCTATATTTCACCATTTTACTACCACCTCCTTTTTTATTCAGAAAATTTATAAAAATTTAGAGATCTAAACACGTCCTGAATTACTTATTTTCAGATTAAAACCTCTTTTTTAGGAAATTTAAGATTTTTGAATCAGCTTTCGACTCAGGTATAGTTTCATATCCACAGTTAGGGCATCTAACCATGCCACCCCCATGGAAACACCCACGTTTGAGATGGCAAGGGCGGGGGCATCATCTATCCCATCACCCACCATAATTGGCCCTTCACAATCACCCCATCTACCGGAATTGATTCACCCGGCTTAACCAGTATATATCCCCTGTTTTTACCTCTTGAATAGAAACTTCTTTTTCCCCCTCTGATGTTCTTATCCTGGCCACAGGAGGGGTCAATTGGATGAGCTTTTTAACACTTTCTTGTGCTTTTCTAACGGTGCGATCTTCCAGTATCTCACCGATCATCATGATTACTGCGATTTCTCCTGCTGCAAAGTATTCCCTGATGACAACCGATGCAATGAGTGCGATGCTTACCAAGACATTTGCCTTCAAATCAAAGGATGTGATGAGTCCTTTCGCTACTTCAAAGAGGATTGGAGTACCGCTGATAACGATAATTATCAAGGCAGGATCAAATGGTAGTATATTCTTTAAGAGTCCCAGCCAGCTGATCAAAAGAAAGATGGCTGAGATGATGGTTAAAATAATGGTCCGATTTTCACTGTTACCCGTAAATTCTTTGAAGCTGGCTAGATCTCTCATATTAATGCACCGTTGGTTTAGAAAATCGCTGCAAAAGTATTACTTTTTGTATATCATACTTCATCTGTAAATACGTATTAACGCTATTACAATTGTTTTTATATCATTTAAAGGTGTTT
>WOYJ01000048.1 GCA_011620845.1 Methanobacteriaceae archaeon | reverse complement strand
AGTTCAGAATACAATGATACCAGTTCAGAATACAATGATACCAATTTTACCTGGCTAAATAATGAATCAACCGGACAGGTAAGGATACGGGGTGATAGTGCAATTGGAGATGGTAATAAAAACACCTCCGTTGAAGTAAACTTTGGTGATGGATGGGAAACCTGGAATTCCAGCGAATACATTTCAAAGCAGAGGGAAACTTACGGCTCTCTCTCCGTACTGAGAGGCTCCGTACCTATGGCCACAGAAAAGAGAGATGTACAACCCATTTTAGATAGGATCGGATATCAGGAAGCTCAATTCCCAGATGTCCAAAAAGTTACCCTTTATGGTTTTGACGATGCCCGTGTAATAGAATATTACGGCTATGGCGATTGTTGGGCAGATTCCTGCTGGCTCTACGATAAATTAAGCGCCGAAGGAATACCAGCCCGGATCATGGGATACGAAAATGGTGTACGTGATGGACACGGTAGAAAATCTAGACATACTTGGGTTGAAATTAATGTGGGTAATGGATGGGAGATGTGGAATTACAAAAAATATAACTCACAACATGTCGGTGATGTGGGATTTGGACCAACCAAAGTACTGATAGAACCGGGACATGCCCCGGCTGATATATTGAGTTTAAATTACTAAACTCTCTTTTTTAATTTTTTATCCTTGAGAAACGTTTCAATTCCTGGGTTCCTGGGTGCATTTACACCCCATGCAGCAGAATAATACCCTGGACACTACCCATCTTTCTGTAATCTATCCTGGTACTGTCCTTGGGTAACTGAATCTGTTGTGTATGATTTTTTCGTAACCATGAGTAATTCTCATGTAAAATCTTTAAACAACATTTAAAGAGTTTGATGTTTCATATATTTATTGATATGATGGGGGTGAATATGGCTGACATAAAAATCATAGACCTGAATCCAGACAACATAACAGACTACGGCGTTTGTGGATACGAAGATGTGAAAAAAAACACGTGGAGTTAAAAAGGAAGATTGAATGATTCAAAGAGTATCAATTCCAAAGGGATTGATGATTATGGCAGCAATCTTTAAAAAGGGTGGCCGAAGCTGTTCAAAAATACTCCCTGTGCCTTCGGATCATTTCTGTCTTATCTATATGGCGAAATATTAAGTTACCATCCAATCAGCAAAACTAGATTTGAGAATATAATGAAAAGAAAATAAATTGTAATCTTTAAAAACAAGGTGTTAATGTGGGTTATTTAATCTGTGGAAAATGCAAGAGTTACTACGAACTGCAGCCTGGCGAATCTCCAAAGGATTTCGTTAGTGAATGTGATTGTGGCGGTAAATTGAGATATGTGGAAAATTTAGACATAGTTGATCCCAGCTGGAGGCCGTTTACCATAAGGAGAAAACCCACCAAAACTGAGGTTTTGAAGGATAAGATGCGTAGTGTTTCTTCCCTTCCATCAAATATTAAAAGCCGGTTAAACCGGTTTTTCCAAAAACACTTCGGGAACTTGTTGTATAATATCAGAAACCAGAACAGAGTTCATAGAACTCCCCATGGCACACAGTACGGCTCACAGAGTATGGGGCCAGACTTTATAAATTCTGTAATGAGTGAGCTTAACCTCCGTAACATCCGATGGGAAGTAGTTATCCCGGTAGCGATAGTCATAACTCTCATATTAGTATTTGCCCCTGGTATTTTAACCCTTTTAACTTTTTTAGTACTGGTTGCTGTTGGTTACCTTTTTAAAGATATTATAATCGGGACGAAAAATGCACTGCTTACTGGAGCAATTTCATACTTTTTCGGATACCTAATAACCGGTTCATTCCTGCTTTTAATACCGTTAACCATACTCGGAGCTATAAATGGTGCTGTTTGTGGATGGATAGGCGGATACATAAAAACTAGGATAAGGGGAAAATGATTATATGGCAAAAGCCAAATTAGACGATATAAACGAGTTAACCAAGGAAAACATTGCACTGGCATTATGGATGAAGAAATTCAATACTAGGAAAATACCCACGGGTGTAAAGAAACGATTATTAAGTAAGAAAAACAGTCCAGAAGCCTTTGGGGAGAGGATGCAGTTCCGTATCCAGGAGTTACTGGGTAACCCTGATTCATACACCCCCAGCTACAAGAAAAGATATAAGAAACTCCTGGAATACTGTGATTCACTCACTCCAATGCAGGCCTATGCAATAAACCAGCTTCTGGGAATGGACAGCAGCCGTGGCTACCAAGACATCCCAGATGAATCTAATATCGAGTTTCCACGGGACTTCGCCCCTCAACTAGGTTATCAGGTGGGCTGGCACTTCATAGTGGGCAACTGCAGGGACACCAGAAGACGCGAATACGGGATACTGGTATCATTCTACCGTTATTCGCTCCTACCCCTATGGATAGCCAAAAGCTTTGGCCTGTCTGACTGGGATAACCAGATATTCGAGATGCAGCTGGCGGTGGCCCGTGCAGGGGAAGAACACCTGCAGACCAGGCCCTTCGCCATAGCCGGGACCACCGGTCTTTTAAAATGCTCCATTGAACCCTTCCATTATGAGGCTGGGAACAACAGGATGGTCTCAGAAAAGGAGGACGAACTATTCCCACTCAGGGTGCAGGCCTGGGGAGTTAACCAGGGCGGTGAAGAGGACGTGGAGATGGAGGTGGACCTGAATTTAACATCCAACAAGGAATTCCTTCTTCAAGGGAATAATGGATGCCTCCCATGCTGCTGTAGTATAGGTACACTTTACTACTCTGCAACCAACCTGTCCCTGGAGCCTGGCAGTCTTTTAATGCTTGACGGTGAGGAGATCATACTTAACCAGGGCCAGTTCTGGTTTGACCACCAGTGGGGCAACGCCCTGGAGCCCATGGGTAACAGCCGGTGTGAGGTGGTCAGGGCAGCGGGCACCCTGAGCAAACCATCCCAATCCCGGGGTTGGGACTGGTTCATGGCCCAGTTTAGTGGTGAAAGGGAGATGAACATGTACGCACCCCACACGGATAAAAACCTGGACTTCTATGAGCGGACAGAGGAGGAACCACCAGGACCCATGGAAGTGGCGGTGAAGGGACAGTACATCGACCCGGAAAACAAGGTAACCGATATGAAGGGCACTTTAACCATCGATAAATGGGTTAAGACTGTGAAGTCATCCAACCCTGAACTTTACCTCATAACCAACACCTGGTACCCGAACCACTGGGAATTCAAATTTGAAGACATGCTTCCTGAGGATATCCGGCACTTCACATTGACACCTATCGTGGATACAGGTCAGACCGGTTACAACGCCGGTGGATCCCAGTACTCCGAGGGTGGAGTGAATATTCGAGATCCAGATGGTAAATTTCTGGGCAAGGGATTTGCCGAGTCAGTCTACTACGCCGACTCACACCCCAACACCCTCCACCTGGCAGGGATTCCAGATACGCCGGAGATGCGGAAAATCCTTAAACCACCGGCACCATCGCCCCTACTGAAGCTGAAGGGCTTCTTATACATGGCCTGGCCTCCCCACCAGAAGAAGATTAAAAAGATACTGAAAAAATGCCTGGAACAGGGATTGCCAGCTGATTATCTGGGATAAGTCATAGAACTGGTTGATTATCTGGGATAGGTTTTAATGTCTGTTGATTACTTGGGATAAGTTTCAAACCCTGTTGTATTATTTAGGATAAGTCCTGAAACTCTTATAACCCCTAACTTCCCTATAAATTTAGAAAAGGGTTTGAAAAATTAGATAAAGAGAAAACCATATAACAATTACCAGTTGAGTGTATAAGGGGAATATTTCCAAATGCGAGTAAACTTCCTCTAGTAAGTAAATTTAAGAGGGGGTTATTTATATGGCAACAGTAAGGGAAGTAACGGATATTATTGAACCTATCTATGTGATGGAGGGTGCTGGTGTTCTACTGCGCAGGAGCATAGCCACCCAGAGACTGGACTACCCTGATACATTCCTGCTTTTCGACCACTTCGGATCCAGAAACCCACAGGACTACCTGGCAGGTTTTCCAATGCATCCCCACCGGGGCATCGAAACGGTGACCTACATGTTAGATGGATTCGTCGAACACAAGGACAGCATGGGCAATGCCGGAACCATAGGTGGGGGTGATTGCCAGTGGATGACTTCTGGCAGTGGAATCATCCATGAAGAGATGCCCAAAGAACCAGACGAGGGAATGATGGAAGGATTCCAGCTATGGATAAACCTACCAGCCAAGTTGAAGATGATGGAGCCCCGTTACCAGGAAATAAAATCTTCAGATATTCCAGAAGTCAGACATGATGATGGGTTGGTAGTCAGAGTCGTAGCTGGTGAGTATAAAGGTGTTAAAGGGGCAATCACTGAGATATATGCCGATCCCGAATATCTGGATGTTTCCCTCCCGGCAGGAGCATCATTTGAACAATCAATCACCCGTGGCCACACCGCCTTTGCCTACCTGTTTGAAGGTGAAGCAATATTTAGAGACTCCCAATCAAACTCTCTGGAAAAAAGAGCAACTGTCCAGGAAACACGTCTGGTGGTATTCGGTGATGGAGATCTGGTAAGGGTAAAAACCGATCAAAATCCGGCCAGGTTCCTTTTAATGTCAGGAAAACCTTTAAACGAACCCATAGCCAGGTACGGGCCCTTTGTTATGAACACCAATGAGGAGATACAGCAGGCATTGGAAGATATTCAAAACGATACCTTCGTGAAATAGACATATATATTAACTTTTTAATGCCGAGGCACTGTCCCCAGCAACATGACCAGTTGAAAAGGCCTGTTGCAGGTTAAAACCTCCTCTGCAGCCACATCCGTCTATGATCTCCCCGGCGAAGTATAAACCTGGTACCAGTTTAGATTCCATAGTTTTGGGGTTTATCTCTTTCTTTGACACTCCGCCACAGGTTACCATGGCTTTATTCAGGGGTAAATGACCATTGATGGTTAAAGGAAGGGATTTCACCATCTTCTGCAACTGTAATCTTTCTGCTCTGGTGATCTGATTCAACTTTTTATCTGGATCCAGGGAAAAAGCCTTTAAAACAGGCCCCACCATATTCTGGGGTAGATGATATTTAAGGTAATTCCTCAGGTTCCTTTTGCTGTATTTCTGGAAATCCTCAATGAATTGAGCTTCTAAGTCCTGTTCTTTAACATCCGGTTTGAAGTCGATATAGAGCTTCACATCACCGTGTTCATCCATAATTTTCACGATTTCATGGCTCATATCCAGGATAACCGGTCCCGAGACACCGAAATGTGTAAAGAGAAGGCTTCCCCGGGGCAGCGGTATAATTTTTCCTCCACTTCGTAAAGATAAACCAACATCCTCCAGGGTTATCCCTTTCAAATCAGGAATCCATTCTTCCCTAACAGTTAATGGAACTCCTCCTGGTTTAATCTCAGTAATACTGTGTCCTAGTGCTTCTGCGATGTTTAAACCATCTCCAGAAGACCCTGTCTCTTTATAGGTCACACCCCCGGTGGCCAGGACGACGTTGTATGCGGTGATTAACTGGTTTTTAGTGGAAAGAAGCTTGAATACCTTGGAATGCTTTTGAAGGTGCTCCAGGCGATAATTGTAGATTATTTCCACCTTATATTCCTCTAAAACATTATTTAATATGTCAACTACTGATTTGGCTTTTTCGGTACTGGGAAATACCCGTCCACATCCCTCTTCTATAAAGTCTAGGCCATTGTCCTGGAAGAAGTTCATCAAATTGTGGTTTGAAAATTCAGTGAAAACATCACGGTAGAAAGAACCGTTCTTACCAAACTTTTTCAGGAAAACCTCCAGGGAAGCCGTATTGGTAAGGTTGCAACGGCCGTTACCAGTTATATGAAGTTTATGACCTATCCTGTTATTTCTCTCCAGCAGTACCACCTTTTTACCCTGCTGTGCTCCCCGGATGGCCGCCATGCACCCGGCCGGCCCGGCACCAATCACAGCTATATCATAGATCTCCATTAATAGTACTCCCCAACTCTGAATAGAAATAATTTTTTATTAAAGGGATTAAGGGTAAATTATTCATTCAATGAGTAATAGAAAATTATGTTTAATGGAAATTAGGATAGATTACTTTTATTCATATATATCACAGCCGTTCCAGTGGCGGTTACGATGGTGGCGTTTCCCTGAAGGCCGCCTATAGTGATGTGGTCTATTAATATTTCAACTACACTATCTGCACCTGATAAGTAGGCATTTTCAAACATCCGGGATACTGCCAGTTCTCGGGCGTCAATTAAATGGAGGTCGTCCAGTTTTTTGGGCTGGATCATCTTCAGCAGCTTGGTGAACCTTCCGTTTATTTCTTTTTCCTTGGCAACAGCCTCTCCAGTAACTAAACCCACGTATTGCTCTATCTTCTTTCCTTCTATATCTGGAACAGATACCATGGGTTCATCAACTCCCTGGATGGAAATTGCATCTGCCTGTGATATTACTTCACCCTCTGTTTTTGGAGTTTTTCCTAATATTCGAGTTGGCAGGCTTATCAGCCTGAGGAATATCCCCACCACAACCACGAAGAGGATATAGTTTACCAGTATGGGAAATGCGGCCTGGATCATAAGACCAAGGGCAATGATGGTAATAATGCTCAGTGTACCCGGTTCTTTGGGGTAAATCCACCCTAGACTTAACCATCCATAAGCGTTGATTAGAATAAATGTTATAAGGGCACTTATAGCTCCGGTGCTTCTACCATATATTCTACGGGCTATTATGGTTTCAACGAACCCTGCTATCAGGGGGGAAATTATGTACATGATGTTGAAACCGAATATAACTAAATTCCAGGCCACAGAGAGAAATGCAGACCCAAGACCAACGATAATTCCTAGAGAAATAGCTATTAATGCCCAGCGTTTGGCAAATAAATTGTTGTAGTTGTCGCTAAGGGTTGGCATGGAATTCTCCTAAATCTTCTAGTTAAACTTAATTTATTCCTGGTAGGTAACTGCAGTTCCAATGATGGTGACCATTATGGTGTTTCCCATGGTGCCTCCCAGGTTATGGTAGGCCACTCGGGTGCCTATTATTGCATTGGCACCTTCCTGTTCTGCCTTTTCAATCATACTTTTCATCGCCAGGTTACGGGCAGTGGTCAGTTCCTCCTCGTATTTGGAGGTTCTTCCCCCAACTACATCCCTCACACCGGAAAACAAGTCTTTATATAGATTGGCACCTAGCAGGGCGTCTCCAGTTACTAAACCGTAATATTTGGTTATTTCTTTCCCCTGGATGGTTGGGGATGTTAATACCAGCATCGATCTCACCTGTAATCTTTTTAGTTGATTATTAATTTTATAACAGGGTGTCTGATTTGGTGTGAAAATTCATAGTTTATTTGGGCTTGCTTTTCACGTATTGATTAGTTATTCAGATGTCCCTGGTAAAAGTATAGTTGTATATTTTTTATATATTAAAATGGGGTCTTAAGAATTGAAAGACTTCTTAATGATGGATATAATCATTAATTGGGTGAAATAAATGAATATCCCGTTAAATCCTGATTCAAAAGACCCTGTTTGGACTTTGTTTGGCAAAGTAATTAAACTTATCGATGGTAGAAATTTCGAGCAGGAATTGGCTCGAAACGGGTTGCAAAGTATAGATAGATATCAAATTATGTTAAAAATAGTTTTAATGGCTTATTATTTTGATTTAGAAGTGTCACATGTATATTCTGAGGTGAAAAACCGTGAAAAGCTCCGGAAATTCTTAAATATTGACGACTTGTTAACTTTAAAACAAGTGAGAGAGGTTTATTCACGAAAAAATGAACAAAAATACCTGGAAATGGCATTAAAAACATTAAATAAACTA
>WOYJ01000025.1:5805-7916 GCA_011620845.1 Methanobacteriaceae archaeon | reverse complement strand
ATATTAAAAATTTATGACGAAGAAAGGATAATTATTCATGAAACATATTTTGTTTATTCATTTGTAACAAAAGATGGTGAATTAAAATTTTTCAATGAAAATAAAGTTGAATACTACAAGAATCTTAATAAACTCCTTAAGGCCTACTATGATTATGTAAAAATTAAATTACCCAAAGCTAAATTAATAAATATATTAGAAGATCATAAAGCTTCTGAAAATCATAAATGGGGGCTTTCTCCAGTACATTATGAAGAGAGTTATTATAAACAAGCTTTAAAATTAATAAAAAATATAATAAAAGAGGCTGTGCAATAATTCATTTTAGGTATTTTGTATTACCCTATTTTTCTTTTATTTTTCTTTGATTATTTTTTTTTGTTTTTAGTGATTTTATGAGCGTTATATTTATATAATAGGGTTGATTATATCTTATTATGGAATTTGTGTTGTTATAATTTATAGGATTTGGTTTTTCATGGCTCTTAGAAAATATGATCAATATCAAACGTCATTTGAACTGAATAATTTGGTTTCAAAGATTCCTAGTAATCATGGATGTTTTTTGGTGGATGATTTGGTTGAAAGTTTGAATTTTGGTAAGGTTCATTCAAAATTTGAAGGAACGGTGGGTCAACCGGCTTATAATCGTAAAGCTTTGTTAAAAATTGATTTAATGGGAGCTTGGGAAGGTATTTTATCATCAAGAAAGCTAGAGGAACAGACAAAGGTTAATGATGTTTACCGTTTTTTAGCAGGAGGAGATACGCCAAATTTTCGGACTATTTGCTATGCTAGGAAAGAAAACGTGGATTTATATAAAGAAGCTTTGCTTAAACTGGTTGCTACTGGAAAAAAGCTTGGTTTCACGACTTTTAAGCATATTTCAGGTGATGGATCTACTTTTAAAGCTAATGCATCGTTGAATAATTTATTTTCAGAAAAAGACATGGAAATAGTTGATAAAATCGTTAAACGTCGATTTCAAGTAGATGAAAATGAAGACCTACTTTATGGTGATAAAAATCATTTAATCATAGAAAAAGATTACAAAGAGGCTTTAAATAGTATAATAAGTATGGATATCCAAGATACAATAGAAAAAAATGATATACTAGTATCAAAAACTGGAAAAAAGAAAAATAATCAAGATAAAAATGAAATAGATTCATCTAAATTTTCTCATCATTTAAAGGCCATAACAGAAGAATTAATAGATTCAACCGATGATAAATATACTAAAGTCACAAAAAAGGTTAAAAAAACTGCTAATCGAATATTAAGTGGAGATAAAAAATTAGAATCTAAATTAATAGAAGCAAAGAAAATGTTACGAGAAAGTGAGCGTGAAAAAGCGAATTTGACAGATCCTGACTGTTTTTCCACCAAAAATAAGAAAAATGTCTATGAATCACTTTATAATGTTCAATTTGCGGTTGATTATGACTCAAAAATGATATTACATGCAAGTATAGCTGATGCTCCTACAGATCACAATCAACTAATGCCCATGGTCGAAAACCTGGTAAATATATACGATTTAGAGCAATTACAAGAATCATCGATGAGTTGGGATTCTATCTACGGTACAGGTGAAGCATTAAACTATTTAGAAGAAAACCAAATCAACGCATTCATACCCACCAAATACCAAGCATCTCAATCTAAAAATAAGGACTATGATGAGTTAAATCCGTTTCATAAGCATCATTTTATTTATGATTTTGAAAAAGACGAATATATATGCCCAGAAAATCAAATATTAATTTATAAAAATCAATACAAAAATGGTCAAAAAGTATATTATAACACACATGCCTGTAGAAATTGCAAATCAAGATATGAATGCATTAAAAATCGTCAGGTAAGAATAATAACTGCGTATAAATACGAACAAGCCATGCAGAGAATGAAACTTAAAATGGAAAGATCCGAAAGCCAGGAAGAATACACAAAAAGAGCAGCCACAGTAGAATCACCTATAGGTAATATAAAGCACAATATGAACTTTAATGCATTTACAGGCATGGGACAAACATACGCAGACTATGAAATAACTAAAATGTCCATAGCACATAATTTAACCATATTAAACAACTCTACCAATAAAA
>WOYJ01000025.1:0-5705 GCA_011620845.1 Methanobacteriaceae archaeon | reverse complement strand
AAAAAATTAACTAGGAAAACAAAAGAAGAGCAAACTAAAATAAACAACAACTATTTCAACAGATTATACCAACTTATTTTAAACAACAATTGGATGATAAAAACTAATAATTAGACAGCCTCAAAATTTCAAAAAAAATAAAATTGGTGAAAAGATGGGGTATCCTAAAGAAGAAAAAATCTTGGAGTTCTTACATGATAAAAATTTAATAGTAGCCTCCAACCGAGGGCCGGTGGAATTTCACAAACACAAAAATCAAATCGAGATGAAAAGAGGGGCGGGAGGTCTGGTTTCAACTTTACTCCCACTTATGGAAGCATTGAATGGGGTATGGATAGCCAGCGCCATGACTGAGGAAGACGCAACAGTAGCCAAAGGGTATTCCGATAATAGGGTGCCCATTACCCTAGAAGATCCTAAATTCTGGATGTCATTTGTATTAGCAGACGAGAAACAATATGAACAATATTATAGTGTTATTAGCAATCCACTACTCTGGTTTGTTCAACACTATATGTGGAACACTCCCTACACTCCGGACATAGATGATCATATCCATCAGGCCTGGAAAGAAGGTTATGAACGAATTAACCAAAAATTTGCAGAAAAGGTGGTTTTAGAAAGCACCAGAAATGAAAAAGACCCCTTAATAATGTTGCAAGATTATCACCTTTACCTGTGTCCCCATCTAATACGTAAAAAATTAGGAGACATTTTCCTAAGCCAATTCATCCATATTCCCTGGCCACAGTCAGAATACTGTAAAATTATACCCGAATATATGAGAAATGCCATTTTAGAAGGTCTTCTTTCTAATGATTTGCTAGGATTCCATATTCCCCGCTATGTACACAATTTTATTCAAAGCTGTGAATACTTTGCTGATGAGGTAGATTACCAACAAGGAATAGTGAAGTATGATGGTCATTCCACACAAGTTAAGAGCTATCCTATTTCCATTGATTATGATGGAATAAAAGATATGGCCAGATCAAAAGGAGTATTAGAAAAAGAAAAGCTGATCAGACAGATTAAAGGGGATAAATTTCTCTTCTACCGCACCGATCGGGCAGATCTGAGTAAAAATATAATCCGTGGATTTAAAGCATTCGACTTATTTTTAGATAAACATCCAGAATATTGGGGAAAGGTAAAATTTTTAACCACAGGAAAGCCCACCCGACAGCAAATAAAGGAATATGAGAAATATTCTCAAAATGTAAAGGATATCATAGAAGAGATAAATAACAAGTACAGTAGGGAGGGCTGGAAACCTATCGAATGGATCTTCAAGGCAGATTACCATCTGGTGATAGCTGCCTTTAAAAATTACGACTGTTTGATCGTTAACCCGATTGCTGATGGTATGAATATAGTTCCCAAGGAAGCATCAGCAGTGAATGAACAACAAGGTGTCCTAATATTATCAGAAACCGCAGGCTGTTATGAAGAACTAGAAGAAAATGTATTAACAGTGAATCCCTTTGATATCAGTCAAACTGCAGAAGCATTTTACCGGGCAGTGCAGATGGATAAAGAAGAAAGAAGTATTCGATTAAAAAATTTGAAAGACATCATTAAAAAAAGAACTGTATATCACTGGATCAGTGAGCAGTTTGAGGATATTGAAAAATTAACCAGTGCATAGCATTCCATAATTTTAATTCTAAAGCAGGTGTTTTTAAAGTGTTAAATTTACTTTTCACTGCTTTTAATATAAGGAAAATCTTGAATGCTGAATGGAAATTCTTTTAAGTAGGTTAATCTAGATGTAATTACTGAGCCTTGCACATATCTATTGAACATAAGATTTAAATTAATCTGCTAAAAAAAATTTTTTTATTGAATGAAATGCAAGATAAGGTGTTTTTTATGTGGCGGCTGGTAGTTGAAGAGATAATATCCCATATAAGATGCATTAACATGGATGAGGAACTGGTTATCCGGTTTGAAAAATACCTCAAAGAAGCATCCCAAATATTTATCTGCGGTTTTGGAGAATCTGAACTGATAGGAAAAGCCTTTGCCTCGCGCCTTCAGGGGCTTCATCAGGATGTTTTTGTGATTACCGACACCATAGTCCCGGCTATGAACAATAAAGATGTTATGGTGGCTATATCAGGATCAGGGGATACTGAGCCAACTTTAACCTTAACCAAAAGAGCTCATGAAATAGGTGCCAGTATCCTATCTATTACCTCCTTTTCAGACTCACCACTGGCCAATGTATCTGATCTGGTAATCGAAATACCTGGAAGGATAAAACCTAAAACCAAAGATTATATCGAAAGAAGGGTTTCTGGAGAATATGAACCTTTAACCCCATTTGGCGCTTTATTTGAAATATCAACGCGAATATTTTTAGAGGGAGTTGTTGTAGAACTTGCAAATGATGGGGCAAATTATTAAATCGGTTAATATAATATGTAAATACCTATTGTGGGCTTGACTCGCTCTAGGAGATTTATAAATGGCAAAAAAAGCGGTAAAAATTTGAATTATGCCCTTTCCTGTACCTATTTGCATTGTAGGTACAGTGGTACATGGTAAAATCAATTATGCCACTTACAGGTCAGTTGGACTTTCACCCCTGGTATGACCAATAATGGGAGGGGTTATCACTGAAATTGCAGGATGGAACCTTATTTTATATGGATACACTTATAGGAATAATTGCGGCCTATGTTATCACACGGTTTAAACATGATTGGACAGATGCAGAAGGAGAAAAATTAGATATTTTAGGATCATTTCTGCTTGGTATTTCTCTTATTGCCATTCTTTATGGTTTTCAGATTTCACCAACAATTACAATCTATTTCTTGTAATTGAGGGAATAATCGGAATTTCATTATTTTATTTAGTGGGAAAAAAGGGCTGATTTTCCTTGATTAATTTAATTTAAAATTAAAAGATTTACCTTTGGAAACATCACTGCATTTATAAATTACGGTGCATTTGTATTAGTAGGGTTTATTTTAACTTTATTTACAATATCTAAAAGGTTATAACCCTACTACGGCAGGTCTAATAGTTTCTGTTCAATCAATTATAATGATCTTTGTATCTCCTTTTGCAGGAAGATTATCGGATAAAATCGATCCTGGAAGTGTATCAACTGTCAGGATGTGTTAACAACCATTGGCGTAGCCATTAGGATACTAATTAATTTTGAAAATGCCCCATATTTAGGAGGATTTTCTCTTACTATCTTTGGATCAGGTATAGGTTTATTCTATTACCAAGATGGTTATGAGTGCAGTGAATAAAAAGTAGTTTGGAGTTGCAAGCGCTACATTAAGTGATATGAGATCCATGGGACAGATATTTGGATGGGTATAGTGATGATAATTATTTCAAATTTTGGGAAATGTGTAAATTATACCTTCCAATTATTCAGAACTAATTACAAGTCTAAGAATTTCATTAGTTGCGATTGCTGTTTTAAGTGCAGCTGAAATTTTCACATCAATATGTAAAGATTAAAAAAAATAGTTTGCAGAAATATGAATACTTAACAAATTATAAAAATTTGATTTACCTGCATACTAAACTCACTGGTTCACTGGTAGTTTACCCTCTCCTCCCCGAGCAACCTACAAGCAAGCAGTCTGTCCGGTGCTGGGTTTCTGTATGTTTTATTAAAACAATTTATCCGTTAAGTATAGTTAAATATCCTAAAATCTTGAATTTATGATGTATTTAAATGATTATAATGTTAAATGAAATTATCAAAAAAACAGGGGACAGTTTATCACTGGATTAGTGAGCAGCTTGAGATAAAAATATCTATTTATTAGAATTATCAGAGTAATTCTACAGATTAACATGGATTCATTTGACATAGGACAAATTAAAATTTACAGTAGTCTTATTAAAGTTATTAAAAAATTACTTAAACTAATAACACCTACTTTTTGTTTAATATTAAAAGGAATAGTAACTGTCAGCTTATTACTGGTGGATAAAATGGATGCTTCATATATTATACTTGGACTATTAATCTTAATCTCTGCTTACCTGATTTATAGTTATAACCGCCTTATTTCAATGCGAAATATGGTCGATATAGCCTATTCCAATATTGACACCCTCTTACAGAAGCGGTTTGACCTGGTTCCTAATCTGGTCAGTACGGTCAAAGGGTATATGACGCACGAACGAGAACTCCTGGAAACTGTAACCAGGGCCAGAAGCGACTGGATGAATGCTTCAACCATACATGAAAACGCAGGAGCAGATAATGTCGCGGCACAAGCCCTTAAATCTATTTTTGCAGTGGCAGAAAATTACCCTGCCCTTAAAGCTAATGAAAATTTCTTATTACTCCAGGAAGAGCTGGTCGGTATCGAGAATAAGATAGCCTACGCCAGACAACGCTACAACCGGACAGTTCTGGATTTAAATAACGAAGTACAGCAGTTTCCAACCAACCTAATAGCCCAACTTTTCAGATTCCAGACCAGGGAATTTTTCGAAGTTGAATCTGAACAGGCACGGGAAGTCCCCTTGGTAAATTATGGTGAGGAATAATGGATCCAATTTATGCGAGCATCGCAGCCAATAAAAGATGGACATACCTTCTCTTTGCCCTTTACGCGGTTCTAATTGGTATAATAGGATATTTAATTGGATTATATCTTGGTTCTACCATCATTGGCCTGGTTATTGCTGTTTTAATTTTTGTTATAGCTTTGCTTGTCAGTTATTACGGAGGAGAAAAGATGGTGACAACCATGGCCGGTGCACGGGAGGTGTCCAAACAGGAAGAACCTTATCTTTACAACACCGTAGAAGCTTTGAGTATAGCCGCTGGCCTGCCAATGCCCAAGTTATACACCATAGACACAGACGTGCCCAACGCTTTTGCTGCCGGTCGTAATCCTGAAAATGCCAGTATCACCGTTACCACCGGTTTACTGGATCGTCTGGATCGTCTGGAGCTTGAAGGTGTTATTGCTCATGAGATGTCACATATAAAAAATTATGATGTTCTGCTTGCTACAGTGGTGGTTGTTCTAGCAGGGACTATCGTATTTTTAGGATATATGGCTCGTTACTCATCTTATGGACGTCTATTTCGAGGAGGAGGGCGAGGGGGTGGCCCGGCTGCAATAGTTCTTATAATTCTTTTGGTTGTTCTAATTGTCCTGGCCCCTTTATTTGCCCAGCTACTTAAATTCGCAATTTCCAGAAAACGTGAGTTCCTGGCAGATGCTTCAGGAGCTGATCTCACCGGATACCCGGAGGGACTGGCCAGTGCCCTGGAGAAGATCAGTGGTATGCAAAAATCAAAGAGTAAAATTCAAAACACAGCTTTTAATGGTATTTATATTATAAACCCGGCGGTTGGAGCTGATCGTGACAGTACTGGCAGTAGCCTTTTTTCTACTCATCCCCCAACAGAGGAAAGAGTTAAGAGGCTGCGTGAAATGGAGTTCATCGACCAGAAGTATGTAAAGCCTTCAGACACTGATATGAATCAATCCAACATAGAAACCACTCCGGGTAACATGAAATTGTAGAAGGAACTATTCCTGATAAAAGAAAACATGTAGGAAAGGGTTATCTGGTCTGTGATAAATGCAACAGATATTACGAGATCCAGGCCGGTGAATCACCAGAAGACTTTGCAAGTAAATGTGAATGTGGTGGGAACCTTGAATATCGTGATAGGATATGATAAACCTTGAACAATACTATAA
>WOYJ01000151.1 GCA_011620845.1 Methanobacteriaceae archaeon | reverse complement strand
ATGATCATTTTAATTTCTCTCTTTTTGAATTTAATTTTTAGCGTGTTGCTTAACTGCGATTCAAATCCAGTGCCTATTATCATTGATATTTCGGAGTTCCCTGATAGGATAAAGTTAAATTCAGCTGTGGCTTCCTCCATTTCTAGAGATATTGGGCCCTGACCATTTGCTGCTTTAACCCCTTCAATGATGCTGGAAATGCTCTGGGCGAGTGTTTCTTCCATGTCAATTAATTTCACTCCTTGTACCATTTTACCCTGTATGGGTGGTTTCAGTGTTAAACTGGTAGTCTGCAGGGATTTTTCAGATATCTCGGAACCAAACTCGACCTTCCCCAGTATGGGGATCTGTAAACTTATCCCTGCCCCTGTATTGGAGGTTGCCATGGTTTTCAAGGTTAACTGTATATTCTTGATGCCGATACCGTGTTCCTGCATTTCTGCCTGTTTATAAACAAGGGCTTTTTTTATGCTGTTCACCAGATCAGCTATGGGTAAACTTTCCACATCAAATCCATTACTATTCTGTCCTTTATTTATCATCACTTTATCCATTGTATCCCCTTCAAAATATGTTATTATTTAATAACATATAAATGTTGTCTCCATCTTTTTCCCAAAGTTAAAGAATCTCAATCAACAAATAATATGTAAAAAATGGATGAAGGTTAACTAATGGTTCCAGATGATGTCCCTCCAGAAACTGTGGAAAGTAAGATGTGCACCAGATTTCCCCGTGTAAAAATGGGAGATACTGTAGGGGATATAGAAGAAATGTTATCCCAGCACACCAACAAATTTGACAGCATCGATTACATCTATGTGGTCGATGACCAAAATATTTTACAGGGTGTAATTTCTATTAAAAAGGTTTTCAGCACCCAGGATAATGAAACCAAAGTAGAAAACATTATGAAAAAGGACCTGGTCAAAGTAACACCGCCCACAGGCCAGGATAGGATAGTGTATCTGGCACTTTCCCATGGACTTAAAGCTTTACCCGTGGTTGATGATGAAGACCATCTATTGGGAATCGTTCCCTACGACGAAATACTTAATACCTTCAATCAGGAAGTTAAAAAGGATATCTTCCGGTTTGGAGGATTGTTCCACCGGGTGGGTGTAGAATACACCTCAACCAGTTCATCCGCATCGGTGATGATGAAATCCAGATTACCCTGGCTTATCGTTGGGGTTCTGGGCGGTACTGCAGCTGCTTCAATGGTCACCAGTTTTGAAGAACTTTTAAGCAAATTTCTAGTTTTAGCCGCCTTCATACCGGTCCTGGTCTATATGAGTGATGCGGTGGGGACACAGTCAGAGGCGTTGATTATCAGGAGTGTTGCCCTGGATCCGGAGCTTCCCCTGGGCGGTTACATTATCCGGGAATTTAAAGTTGCAGTCATGCTTGCTATTATCTGCGGAGGCTTGATCAGCATCGTAGCAGTAGCTGGATGGGACACGTACTTTTTAGGTGCCGTAGTTGGTTTTTCCATGTTTATAAGTATTATTGCAGCGGTATGCATCTCCACTTTCCTTCCCCTGGTGTTTAGACGGCTTAATTACGATCCGGCAGTTGCAACCGGCCCACTTGCCACAATAGTTAGTGATATAACAACTTTAGCTATATATTTCACTGTAGCTATCCTGTTTCTTGATCTTTTAAATTTAATTTGATATTCTTCAAAAAAGTATTATTCTGATATTCTAAATAATCCCCAAAAAACTGAGATCATAGAATGAAAGTAACAGGGATCGATTTAGCTGGTAAAAAAGAGAATCTCAGTGGAATTGCTGTTTTGGAAATGGATAAAGTTAATTTAAAAAACAAAGTCAGTTTAAAAACACTATACAGTGATGAAGAAATTTTAAAAAAAATAAAAGAGATTCATCCATCATTAATTGCCATTGATGCACCTCTATCACTGCCAAAGGGCCGCTGCTGTCTTGAGAATGAATGTGAATGTGCTGTAGGCGGCCACTTTCGTCAAGCAGAACGAGATATCCGTCCCTATGGCAGAGTTCTGCCCCTCACTTTCAAGGGGATGAAGATACTCACTCTGCGAGGAATCAAGCTCGCCAAAGAGCTTAGAAAAGAATATCAGGTTATTGAAACCCATCCACGAACCAGTCAGAAGATGCTGGGATTTGATGATTTGAAGCATGATTTAGGTCGATTTTTTAAATTATCAGAGGATGTTACAGATCATGAACTTGACGCTTCCTTGGCTGCACTTACTGGACTTTTATACCTTAAAGATTGTTATTTAAAATTAGGGGACCCTAGAGAGGGGACTATTGTTATTCCCAGTGATGATAGATGTTTAAAATTGATTTAATTATTATTATTCTATTTGAGAAAAATAGAATCTGATAACCACATGAAACAGGAATTAATTTTATCATATAGGTCAAAACATTGTGGTTTAACTCCTAAATCTTCTATTAATCCATCTTTTTGTTAAAATATAGGATTTTACTTTTTATGTTCAAAGTGTATATAATTGTAGCTGTGGAATCTTTCCTATATCAGGGTTCCAGCTCATTACCACGTTCACATCATTCTTACTTTTACCTTTCCCCCTGGCTGTGGGTTTTGGTACCATCAGAGAACGCGATTTTCACTTGATATCTTTCATTATTATCCCAGATGAATTCTTTAGCTTTACCATCGTACTCCCAAACACACTGGTTGATGGTGAGAGCTGCAGGGAAATCTTCCAGGAAAAACTTAGCCTCACGCGCAACGTCCCGATAGCTCATCTTACTTGCCATTTCCGCGCTTACCAGAGAAACATCATCTTGATATATTTTTTGCCCATTAAAACTCATCATATGCTCAATAGGATTGAATATCCTATTCTCCACATTGTCTTTAACCTTATGAAAAGTAAGATCCAGCCGACCAACCAAAGTTTTAGGATGGCGAGTAGTAGTGCCCATGTACTGAAACCTCTATGGCCATTTCCACGTAGATTTTTATCTCCACAGTATTTATCCGTATATTTCGTCCATTTTTTTCAATTACCTGCCCGGTAACCAGTTGACTCAGTTTAAGATTCTTCACTACATTTACAACATTAGCAACTGAATATCTCACATTTATCATCAACCCCCAAAAATTTTAGCTATAATATCAATATTCATCTGGATGCACCTCTCCTAACCTATTATATTATTGCACAACTGTAGATATGTCCTCTCATACTAAAATAAATGATTTTAACCAAACAGGGTACACGACCAGAAATTCACAAATCTAATATAGAAACTAAGCAGAACTGAAACTGGATTGTAGAAAAAATTTATACATTAATAACTTCAAGAAAATTTCATGGATTCAATAATGAAGTGGGAAGAAAAAGTGCGGGAACTGAAAAATTCTGATCCCGAAGCTTACGCTATATTGAATAGAATTTATAAATATTATTCTGATAGGGGAACCATGAAGATCCCATCATCCTTCAATGAAAGGGCATTATCCTATATGGGAGTAACTGCCCCTTCAAAAAACAATGCGTCCCTAAAAATGTTTAAGGAACAGCAAATCATCAAATTTTTTAATGTATGGACTGGTGAGGGAACGATTTTTAATTCCTTAAGAGCCTCCAGACCAGGGCTTAAATTAGAAGGCGATGCAAAACACTTGCAAAAATTAATTAAAGACTCAAAGAAAAGATGTGATTTCTGTGATCCTGAAAGATATACTCCTGAGGATTCTTTTGGAAGAATCAAAGGCAAATTTTGTATAACAGCTGCTAATATAGCTAAATACGATGCGTGGAGTAGTTTACTGATTTTTAAGAAGCACAACCCACTGGAATTTAGCCTGCAAGAATTATCTGATTACTTTGAAACGGCCTTTAAATGGTTTAACAAGGTTTATCAGAAAGATGAAAGATACCACTTCCCTTTCATGGTTTGGAACTGTTTATATAAGGCTGGCGCCTCACAGATTCATGGTCATGGTCAATTATTAATGACAAGGGAATTTCCTTATGCTAAAATGGAAAATCTTAACAGTTCCGTAGCTAAATATAAAAAAGAGGTAGGAAAAGATTATTTCTCTGATCTATACTATCTGCACCATGCTCTTGGATTGGCTCAAAGTTACGGTGAAGTAAAATTCATGGTTAGTATCACACCTCTAAAAGAAAAAGAAATTTTAATTATCTCTCCAGAAGCTCCTTCAGAATCAAATGAAGCTAAAGAAGTTATTTTCAAAATATTAAGGTGTTACGTTGATGTTTTAGGTGTGGAAAGTTTTAATCTAGCACTTTACTGTCCTTCCCTGAAGAGCTATGGATACCCTTACCTGGTAAAAATCGTTGATCGGGGGCCTCTTTTTATAAACACAGCAGATATGGGGGGCATGGAACTTTATGGAAGTAGTATAGCAGCTAATGATCCTTATAAGGTGATAAAGAGCATAAGAGAATATTGGATATAGTTGATCTGGTGAATTAATGAATAAATATCTATTTAGACACCTGAAGGAACTGGAAGAATTTAAACTGGACAAGAAAACCGCATTAATTACTGACATTGATGGTACTATCAGTAAAATCGCCCCTACTCCCGAACAGGCACAGATTAGTCCTTCAATGCGTTCTATTTTAATAAAACTGAGGAATAAGTTTAAATTGGTAGCTTTTATCAGCGGCAGATCCGTTTTTGACGCGCAAAGGATGGTTGGAATTGACGGAATGCTTTACGTCGGCAGTCATGGACTTGAATACCTCAAAAACGGAGAAAGGAACACAGAAATCGATCTAGAAAAATATCTCCCCTCTCTAAAGAAAACCTTTGAGGAGATAAAAACTTGTGATTTAGCTCAAATACCAGGCATAGTTTTTGAGGATAAGCAGCTATGCCTTTCCTTTCACTATCGACAGTGTGAAAACCCTAAAGAAGTCCGTGAAAAGATAATTGATGCCCTAAGAAGTTTTCCTGAAACCAAAAAACTGCAGATCACCCAAGGAAGGAAAGTTGTGGATATTAGACCCCCTGGACATGATAAAGGTCTTATTTTGGAGAAAATTATTCAAAGATACCAGCTTAAAAAGGTCATTTATTTAGGTGATGATATCACTGATTCTGATGCTTTTAATAAACTAAATGAGCTTTCTGCAGGAAAAAAAATTAAGGCGGTAAGTATTTTAGTGCTCTCCAGTGAAATACCAAATTATATTAAAAAAAGCTCTTCTTTTTACGTTGAAGGGGTAGATGAAGTTCAAAGATTTTTCAAATGGTTGTTAAGCTAGTTTAATTAATTTTTGAATAAATAAACCCTGAAATTACTTTTTCCTAAAAAACTCAAGATTTGTTCCGTTTAATTTTATAAATACGCAAAATTTAGAGGTGATTCTATCTTTTTTTTAAGGTGTCAAAAATATTATAAAGTATGGAAATTAAAATGTAATAGGATGAAAAAGAATGGAATAGGGAATTATTCTTTTCATACTTAAATTTTAAAATTTATACAAACCCATTTTGATTTTAAAGAGACGATTACATGATAAAAGCTATAATAATGGCTGGTGGGAAGGGCTCAAGAATCCGTCCTTTGACCTTGATAAGGCCTAAACCCATGATTCCTGTGGCTAACCGGCCCATGATAGATTATATTATCGAAAATTTAAACAAAGCTGGTTTTAAAGATTTAATAGTGACTTTAAATTATTTAGCAAGTCATATCAAGAAAAGACTGAAAAAGGAATATAAGGATTTCAATATCAAATACTCCCTGGAAAACCAACCTTTAGGTACTGCAGGAGGGGTTAAAAAAACAGAAAAATACATCGATGATACTTTTCTTGTTTTAAGTGGTGATGTATTGATTGATTTGGATTTAAAGAAAGTTTTATCCTTTCACCATGAGAAAAAGGCTATTGCAACCCTGGTTTTAACTCCAGTTGAAGATCCTAGCCATTTTGGTGTTGCTCTTCTGGATGATAACCAGCAAATCATCCGTTTTCTAGAGAAGCCTTCACCAGAAGAAGTTTTTAGCAATATAGCCAATACAGGTACCTACATCCTGGAACCGGAAATATTTGATTATATCCAAGAAAAAGATGCTGAAGTGGATTTTTCAAAGGATGTTTTCCCAAAATTAATTGAAGAAAGTGCAGGAATCTATGGATATACTTTAGATGGTTATTGGAATGATGTAGGAAGACCAGAAACTTATCTTAAAGCTAATCAAGATGTTCTCCAACAAAAGATTTCTCCAAAACCTCCTGGTAAGAAGTTAAAAGAAAAAGTAGGTGTATTTGGAGATATTTGGGTGGGAAAAAACGTTCTTATTGACAATAAAGTTAGGATAATTGGTCCTGTGGTTATCGGAGATGGTTGTATCATTGAAAAGGGATCTAAATTAGAACAAAATACTGTTCTGGGGAATAATGTACATTTAGAAGAAAATAGCACAGTAAAAGGTTCGGTGATCCTGTCGGATACTCTGGTTAAGTCCAATGCATACTTAGAAGATTGTATAATAGATTCTAAATGTATTATAAGTAGTTTTTCTGTTATTGAAAAGAGTGCTCTGTTGGGGAGTTCGGTAAATGTGGGATCGAATAGTGTGATAAAATCGGATAGATCGATAACCAACAAAATAAAAATTTTACCCCACTCCACAGTGGATTCTGATTATCCTTTAAAGGTTTAATTAAAATTTTAATTATACTGGAGGTTTAAATGTCAAAATATGTCCAGGATATTCGTGGAAAGGTTAACTTGGAGATCACTAATAAATTTGCCACACAGATCGGTGCTCTCATTGGAAATTATATAGGTGCGGGTAAAAGTGTAATGGTCGGCAGAGACTCTAATACTCCATCTCAGATGATTAAAAGATCTTTATCCACCGGGTTAATGTCGGCCGGTATTAAGGTAATTGATTTTGGAGTTGCCCCTATTCCAGTTATACATTACGGTATGAATAGGTATGGGGCAAAGGTGATGGTTACTATTAGTGAATCACATCTGCGACCAGAAGATATAGTTATAAAAATTTTTAGCCCTCATGAAATACCCTTAGAACAAAGGCACATCGAAAAGGTACCCTGGAATCAGATTGTTAGATTGAAATATGTGCAGGATTATACGGATAAATACATTTCCTCGGTTATTAATCATATCACAAGCGACTTAATAGAAAGTAAGGGCTTCCGAATTGTGGTGGATTGTGAAAAAGGACTTAAAAATCCTATAATACCAAAAGTACTCAATAAAATGGGTTGTGAAACAGTATCAGTAGGATGTAAAGAAATAAAAGAAAGAAATTTTCCAGAACCAAGCCCCCAGAGATTATCCCTAGTTTCTGATATTACGACATCCATCGGTGCAGATATGGGGGTTGTATTAGATAATGATCATGATGGGGTAGAATTCATCGATGAAAAGGGGAATATAATAAGGCATCAGACCATTCTAGCCATATTTGCTAAATTTCTATTGGAAGAAAATCCAGGAAATAATGTTGTTTCTTCAGTGGTTGCTTCTAAAGTATTGGACAAAATAGTGTCTAACTATAATGGTAAATTCATTAAAACCTCTGTCAATTCTGTTTTAACCGAAACAGTCAATAATAAAGCTATTTTTGGTGGAGATGAGCCTGGTATGTACATTTTTCCCCAGTTTCAGAAATGTTTCGATGCTGTATATTCGGTTTCAAAAATGTTGGAAATCTTAGCCGCCAAAAACACCACCCTTTCCTGTTTAGCAGCAGAAATACCAGAATACTCACGTTCGGTTTTCACGGTTAACTGCGAACAAGAGAAAAAAATGAAGGTTTTAGATGCAATTAAAACCTATTATGAATCAAAAAGTTATTTAAGCACAGTAGACGGAGTTAGAGTTGAATTAAACGACTATTTCATCCTTATTAGGCCATCCCGTTTTGAACCACTAATCAGGGTATATATAGAATCTAAATCATCCGAAAGTTTACAAAGATTAACCAAGTCTGTTACCAACATCATTGAAAGTGTTTAATTATAACATCGATGAAGTTGACT
>WOYJ01000150.1 GCA_011620845.1 Methanobacteriaceae archaeon | reverse complement strand
TATTTTTTTTAAGCAAAGTTAAAAAGATTAAAAATTTATAATAGAAATGATTCTATAAATTTAAGCGTGGGAATGATTAAATGATTTTATTTTCGTATGAGGTTAATTAAATGAAAGTAGCAGATGTCAGAGCCGATATTCCCTTCCTAGATGAAGTCATATATATAGATGCTGCCAGCACAACACCCACCCCTCAACCGGTGGTCGATGCCATGTGCGAATATTACTACCACTTTAATTCTAACACAGGTAGGGGAGCGTATAGGACCGCCATTAAAGCTACTGCCGAGGTCAGGAATACCAGAGAAAAACTGGCTAAATTCATAAACTCGGACCCAATGGAGATAATTTTCACTAAAAACACCACGGAAGCTATAAACCTGGTGGGTCATGGATTTAAATTTGAAAAAGGTGATTCTATTATTGTCCCCAACATAGAACACCATTCCAATCTATTACCCTGGTTAAATCTCCAAAAAAAAGGTATAAATGTAAATATAATTAAATCTGACGAGTATGGGAGGGTAAATCCGGCCGATATAGAAGATACCATCGATGAAACAACAAAACTCGTCACTGTAACCCATGTCTCTAATTCTATCGGTTCGCTCTTACCTGTTGAAGAGATAGGCAAAATAGTCAAGGAAAATAATTCATATTACATGGTTGACGCTGCCCAGTCCATAGGACATATGTCGTTAGATGTTAAAAAAATCAAAGCCGATTTCGTGGCTTCTCCAGGCCATAAAGGACTTTTAGGTCCTGTAGGGACGGGATTCCTGTACTGCAACCAGGAAATCATTGAGGATCTTGAACCCATAAATTTAGGCGGTGGGACAGTTTTAGATGTCACTGAAGACGATTTTAAGCTGTCTAAAGTACCCGGACGTTTTGAAGGTGGCACACAAAATATCTCAGGGATAATAGGTTTAGGAGGGGCAGTAGATTATTTAAATAGGATTGGAATGGAAAAGATTGAAGAACACGGAAAAAAACTCACTAAATTCATGTATAATGAGATCAAAGAGATTGAAAATAGCATAGTTTACGGACATCCAGAAGCTATTTATGATATGGTGGGCTTTAATATAAGTGGAGTGAACTGCCACGACGTGGCCAAGATACTGGATGAGCAGAAAAACATCTGTGTAAGGAGCGGTATGCACTGTGCCATACCAGCCATAAGACAAATAGGGGCCTACGATCTTGGAGGTACAGTCCGGGCATCAATTCACTATTACAACACCAAAGAAGAGATACAAACTTTAATAGACACTTTGGAAGAAATTTCCAGATACCTGGGAAATTAAAAAGGGGTAAAAATTATGGACAGAGCGCAATGGATAGCGATATTTATCATACTTATAATGGTCATAAGTTCGGTAGCGTATATCGTTGCCTTCATTTAAATTTCAACAAAATTAACTAAGATATAAATTAACTGAATAAATAATATTCAAACCAGATACTGAATTAAAATTATTCTACAACTAAAACCAGGCTAATGGAGGAAATAAGATGGTAAAAATAGGAGCAGTGGTAGCAGAATTCAATTTCGACATTACACAGATGATGCTGGACCTGGCACGGGAGCATGCTAAATTTCTGGATTCAGAGATAACCGAAGTAATCGCCGTACCCGGAGTCTTTGACATGCCCCTGGCAATTAAAAAACTCTTAAAAAATGATGACATAGATGCAGTAGTAACTTTAGGCGCAGTAATTGAAGGATCAACCTCACACGATGAAATAGTTGTGCAGCACGCATCCCGTAAAATAGCTGATCTGGCACTGGAGTATGACAAACCAGTTGCCCTGGGAATCACCGGACCAGGCATGACCCGGCTGGAAGCCCATCAGAGGGTGGACTATGCTAAAAGAGCCGTGGAAGCAGCTGTTAAAATGTGTAAACGGTTAGAATAAACTATTTTTATAAATTTCATTCTTTTTAATTCTTTATAGGAGATTTGGTTAATGGAAATTTTAACGCCTCAGGATCTGAAAGACAAGTTTAAGGATCCCTGGATAGCCCCGTATAAGAAAGTTTTAACCATGGTTGATCAGGGAATGGTAGAACTGGTGGAATACCACCCCTGCGTAAGCGGTTCCCAGTGGATGGTATATCAGTATAAAAGGAGCAGCGACCTGGTGTTAGACTCTAGGAGGGATGGGGATAAGCACACCTACCTTTTAAAAGTTGGAAAAAGTGACATGAACTTAAAGCCAAGTTTTAAGGCTGCCGGAATAGAGGAGGTATCTGTAGAGGGCGATGAAGTACGCGTAGTCCACGCTGGTTTAGCAGGCGCAGGTGTAGGCGCGGCGATGTGCCGTGGTATGGCTCAGGGTGTTAAAAGAGTTGAACTCTACGATGTAGGTGGCGGATCCAAGCTCGGCCGTGCAGCAGTGGTCACACCAGTCATGGAGAAAGTAGTTCTGGGAATTGATGATACAGATACCAAGGAGGAGGGTGCCACCTGGACCCTGGCCAATAACGTGGGGATGGAACTCAGTAAAATGGGATTCGAATATTTAGATCATATCACAGTCCAGCTTTACCCCCATAACCCTAATAAAACCCAGAACTGCGTAGCGATCGCCCTGGTATTTGCAGTTAAACCAGGAGAAAAAGATAAACTGGTAGAAAAGGCCAGTGAACTCCTTAAAGAACATACCCTATCAGATGATACATCAATAGCAGTCCTTGAAGGCTTTAAAATTCCAGATAAGCTCAGGAAATATGGTGAAGCTGCTAAAAAGTCCATGATCTACCTGGAAGAGGCCCAAAAAGTAGCGGAGGAATTGGGTATCGAGCTGGTGGAAGTTACCGGAGCCCAGGGAGAAATAGGTGCTTTAGCCGCATTAGGACTCTATGATGATGTGGAAGAAGCGGCGAAGGTTTATTATTGATTTTTTATTTTAACAATTGGAGACAAGGCAAATTCCCTTATCTATCAAGTGAAGATCAAATTCAAAAACATCCCCTCATTAACGTTGGCGAAGATCATATCTACCTTATCTTCACGTTCGATTTCGATTCTGATCACCATATTATTTAGATAAATGTAATAATTACCTTCAGGGTTCTGATCATTGAAAACGATATTTCGGTATCTTACCCCATTAATATAAACCCCGTATGTACCGTTTTCAAAAATTCCCTTGGTGCTGGCCACCCTCTGGTCATCGATATATACGTTTACAATTCTTCCATTATCCGCCCCAGTTTTGACGAATACACCTTCTTCAACGGTTAAATTTTCATAATTTTCTACTGGAACAATTTTTTCTGCATAGAGGTTTTTGAAGATATTCCTGACATCACTGTCCCTTATTACGTCCCTGACATTTAATCCCAGGAAAGTTCTGGCATCTGAGGGTATACGCATCACATTATCTTCTCCAGGAACCGTTTGATTAAGGGAGTATCTCAGACTATTTATATAGATACTATCTCCGTAACCAAGTCCCAAAGAATCCATAGCTTCCTGGGGCATTCTTATAAGGGTTGATTCATTTTCCAATGCGCTGTCAACAGTGTATGGGCCTCGGAGGTCGTAACTTTTATTGTTTTCATTGGGGCCCCATATTATTAGATTACGGGAGGTTGGTTCGATGCTTATTCTTCCGTCTTCAAAATGAGAAGCCCCTAAAAAAGTGCTGACCATGGCGATTAGTATAAGGCCTGATACAATTATGGGTGCATGCATATAAAAAAAGGATTTAAGGGTTTGCCATCGTCCTTCAGGCTTTCTCATCACATTATAGGACATTCTAATTATTTTAACCAGATAATATACGGCAACGACTGCTCCGGCGATGGATATGATTAACCCCAGTTCAACAGGCACGGGTCTAATGAAGAAAGTGCTGAAGATACCCAGAAATATCAGTGAAAGCCCTAATATCTCCATACGTATGGATCTGCCCAGGGAGTCGATCATGGTCACCCGCCCATATTCGGTGGCCCTTTGAACTATGGTCCTCACCACTTCGGTGGCAACCACGTTGAGTTCGTGGAGTGATGATATCATATGATGAATTTCACCGATGTCCACTTCCTTTATCCTTAAACCCATCGCATCTGCGTCCAGAACAATTCCCACATCTACACCGTAGTCATCTTCCAGTTTTATCCGGTTCAGGAAGGATTTTTTAGCAGCGAACTGTCCACTGAGGGGTTGGGCAAACTTCAATTCAGGGAAAAAGAAGTTCAAGAGGGGTTTGGCAGTTAACTCAGTCACCCGGCCAGCTGCCCTTTTAAACTTTGTCTTGGTGATATCGGCCTCCCCAGTGATAAGGGGTTGGATGATGCTATCCACCTGTTGGGGAGTTAAATTTTTGATATCTGCATCAAGAAAGACTACTATGTCACCATTTGAATTTTTAAATCCAGTTTTTATGGCAGCACCCTTTCCCCTGTTTTTAACATGCTGAATAACCGTGGCACCTGCATTTTCAGCTACCTTCGCCGTGTCATCATAGGAACCATCATCAACAACGATGATCTCGTCGATGTAACCTACCTTTTTCACGGTTTTAACCACGTGACCAACGGTTTTTGCCTCGTTAAAAGCGGGGATGATCACGGAAACCGACATACCACTGGAGTTAACAGTTTTAATAGCACCGAAGATCGAAAGCAGAAATAGGATGATCCATAACACGTAGATTACACCTTCAAAAAATTTCTTTAGTTAAATTCATCATCAAGTATATATAACCATTTGTAGGTCTACTTTAATTTTTTCCCAATTCTTCTAAAAAAAACTTTATTTACTTTTCTTGTGCATATAATTTTAGTATATGGGGATATTAAATTAATCTAAAAACTGGAAATGAATTACCTGCCTAGATAAATGAACTCTAAACTGGTGGAAGTTATGGAACCAAAAATTATGATACTCCTGGGGAGTGCATCTGATTTTGCCATTGCAGAGAAAGCGATAAATATTCTGGAAACCATGGAAATCCCCTACGACTTACACGTGGCTTCAGCCCACCGTACTCACCAGAAGGTCAAACAGATAGTCACCGAATCCACCAACAACGGGGTGGAAGTTTTCATGGGAATCGCCGGACTTTCAGCCCATTTACCAGGGATCATAGCCGCTAACACTCACAAACCAGTGGTTGGTGTACCGGTTAATGTTAAACTGGAAGGACTGGATGCACTATTTGCCTCGGTCCAGATGCCACAGGGAGCTCCGGTAGCCACAGTGGGTATTGACCGGGGTGAAAATGGGGCTATACTTGCTTCCCAGATAATAGGAATCCGCGACCACGAAGTCAGGATAAATCTCTCCCACATGCGCCGGGAATTCTTCTTCAAAGTTGATAAGGATGAAAAAAGCCTGGAGGAAAAGCTCAAGGGTAAATATTACACTAAAAACATATTCGAAGAAAAACTGGATAATTCAACCAATAATATAAATAATGGAGACAAGCCAGATATAGCCATCATCGCCGGGAGCTATACAGATATCAAAGTAGCTGAGAAAACCACGGGCTTACTGGATAAATTGAACATCACCTATGATCTGAAAATTTTATCCCCCATAAGAGACCCCGAGGCATTCGAAGAATACATGGGCGAGATGGAGTATGTTAAACTATTCATTGCTATTTCTGGACTGTCAGCACATGTAACCGGTTCGGTGGTGGCTTACACCGAAAAACCAGTGATAGGTGTGCCCTGTTCCATAAGATTGGACGGCTTAGACGCCCTGCTTTCCATGGTAGACATGCCTCCTGGTGTTCCAGTAGCCACCATGGGCATAGATGAGGGTGGTAACGCAGCACTACTTGCGGCTGAAATGCTGGCCATAGGAAATGAAGAATTACAGGATAATCTATTGAATTTAAAGAAAAATCAGGAGCATAGCTGATAAAGAGGGGTTAAATATGGATAATTTAAGGAACTTTCTCCAGGTACTGGAGCAGGAATTCCAGGTAATCGAAGTGGATCAAGAGGTATCCCTGGGATATGAAGTAGCCAGAATACTTAAAAACAATCCAAAAGATTTGATTATATTTAATAATATAGCAGGCAGTGATAAACGGATAATATCCGGTATATGCAACACCAGGGAGAAGATTGCCCGGGCACTGGATGTGAAGGTGCCTGAAATTGGTAGTAGAATAATTAAGGCTATGGAAAACCCCATACCAATTACTGATATTCAAAGTACACATGATAACTTCCCTGTTTCTGGGAAAACAGACCTTAAAGAAATTCTTAAAGAAATTCCCATCCCCACCTACTATAAAAATGACGCCGGCCCCTACATAACCGCAGGGGTGATCATAGCCAAAGACCCAGAAACCGGGATAAGAAACGCATCCATCCACAGAATGCTGGTAAAAGAGGGTAACCGGATGGGAGTAAGGATCGTTCCCAGAAACCTTTACACCTACCATCAGAAGGCGGAAAAATTAGATGAACCACTGGAGATAGCCATCGCCATAGGCATGCACCCTGCCACACTTCTCGCCTCCTGCACATCCATACCCATAACTGCAGACGAACTGGAAGTGGCTAACAACTTCCACCAGGGCGAGATGAAACTCATAAAATGTGATACAGTGGATATAGAAGCACCGGATTGTGAGATACTCCTTGAAGGACAAATTCTACCACATGAAAGGACAGAGGAAGGTCCGTTTGTTGATCTCACCGATACTTATGATGTGATACGTAGAGAACCGGTGATTGAAGTTACAGAAATGCACTTAAAGGAAGATCCACTATTCCATGCCATCATGCCCGCTGGACTGGAGCATAAACTCCTCCAGGGACTGCCTCAGGAGCCAAGGATATTTAACATAGTCCGGAACACAGTCCCCACGGTGAAAAATGTTGTCTTAACTGAGGGAGGCTGCTGCTGGTTACATGCAGCTGTGTCCATCCAGAAACAAACACAGGGCGATGGAAAAAACGTTTTAATGGCTGCCTTAACGGCCCATCCATCACTTAAACATTGTGTGGTGGTTGATGAGGATATAGATGTCTTTAATAGTGATGATATAGAATATGCTATCGCTACCAGGGTTAAAGGGGACGATGATTTGATCATTATTCCCGGAGCTCGTGGGTCCTCACTCGATCCAACCGCTACCCCTGATGGGACCACTACCAAGATAGGGATCGATGCCACCAAACCCCTGGATAAACTGGAGAAGTTTGAGAGGGTCAGTCGATCAGAGTACTGAGATAATAGTTATCAGAAGACTGAAAATAAAATTCAAATTATTTAAATAATTTCTATGGTACTTTTTGGGGATGTAGCTGTTTTTTTCCCTACTTTTTTAATATTGAAAAGGCAATGGTCATCTCCTTTGGCAACACATTTCATTTCATCCACTAAAACTTCCGACTCGAAATGTTTGGAGAAGATGGATTCAAAAATTCCCGCCCCAATGGCGCAATTTGATCTATCTATGTTGACCATATCCTTACATTCAAAATTATTATCTATGCGAATGGTTATAGGATCCACGTTAATTGATTTAAAATCTCCCAGGTCATATCTTTTCCATAGGTTCTTTTCCATAGGTTCCCTAGATTGTCCATTACATTTTCAGTTTCTGGGGATTTTACGTATTCATAGATTGATTCGCCTGTAAAATTCCCTATATTAAAAAGTAATGGATAGATATCTATCCCATTTTCGCCTAGATAAAGTCTAATAGTTGTAAACAGTAATCCGTAAAAACTTGTAGGGTCATTAAGTGGAATGACAGAAATAAGGGAATTTTTAAAATAATTTTCCACATCGATATCATAATTCACATTGGTGGAAAGTTCAGCGAGCTGTTTTGCCTTGATATAAAAAGATTTTTTCCTTTTATCATTTAAATCTGCTTTTGATCCAATTATTCCCTTTTCCTCTAATATTTTAAGATGATTCGAAAGGTTTGGCTTAGATTTTTTGGTTTTTGATAAAAGTTCGTCAAAATATAAATTATTTGTCTGAAGTAGAGATAATATATTGCTTTCACTGGGGACTCCATTATTTTTGGCCCCCTCGGAAGTCATATAGATTCGTACGTAATCTGATCTTTTATACATATATTATATAT
>WOYJ01000026.1 GCA_011620845.1 Methanobacteriaceae archaeon | reverse complement strand
ATTATATAAAAATAAGGAGATTTAATTAAAAATAAATAAATAAATGGAACTTGATTAATCAAGCGATTTAATACCGTTTCCGGTCCCTTAATTCCCGCATTTTACCCGGGTTCCAGCCACCAGAGGCGGATTTGGATCGGCCGACCTGTTGCACGTATCCGGTGATGCGGTCGTACCATTCCACTTCTTTTTGTTCTCCGCAGGTGGCGCATTGTTCCTGTAATCCTTTCATCAGGGTTTTGCATTTGATGCAGAAGCTTAGTGCTGAACTGTAGGCCCAGAATCCTAGATCAGATTTACGGGCTATTTTCCGAGTTAAGCTCATCAGGGAGTCTGGTTCGCTGTAGGCTTCTCCCATGAAAGCGTGGAATATGTGTCCTCCCAGGGTTAATGGGTGGAATTTTTCTTCGATCTTTATTTTCTCCGGTAGTAATACATCGGAGTTTACTGGGACGTGGGATGAATTGGTGTAGTAGGAGGCTTCGGCATCTCCCTGGACTATGATTTTGTCTTTGAATTTCTCCCGGTCGAGCATGGCGAACCGGTAAGCGGTTGACTCGGCTGGGGTCTGTAACACGGTCCATCTGAGTCCAGTTTCTTCCTTGAGTTCTTTTGCTCTCTGGTTCATGTATTTGAGTATTTTTAATCCGAATTTGCGTGAGTCAGGGTTTTCTATTCCTTCTCCGCAGTGGTACTGGAGCATTTCGTTGAGCCCGACAAAACCAAAGGATAGGGTAGCGTTGTCGATGCTGTAGTACCTGTCACCATCGAATTCCTGGGTAAGGAATGGTAACAGGTTGTAATCGTCCAGACAGCTCAGGGCATGTTTACGCCTGAGTAGCAGCACTTCTTCGGCTTGGTGCAGATAGTTATCCAGGTAATCGAATAATTCTGCATCATCACGGGAGCTATAGGCCATTCTAGGCAGGTTAAGGGTTATGTATGCCAGGTTACCTGTTCGCAGGCAGTCCTGTGACCAGTCACCGGTCCAGTTATCACTCAAAGACGTTCGACATCCCATGTAGTTGGCCAGGTTTCCCCGGTAGTCAGGGAGCATGTTGGCAAAGTATGGGGTACCATACTTGGCGGAAAGTTCATGCACTCGTCTCAGGTCATCTTCAAACTCGTTTTTGAGGACTTTATCCCTTAATACGTAGATGGTATTGGGGAACAGGTGTGGTTTACCGTCTGAGTCTCCCTGAAGGAGATTTTCGGTGAAGGCACGCTGCAGAATTCGGACTTCTTCTTCGAAGTCTCCGTAGGTTCCAACCAGCTTACCCTTAGGTCCGTAAGCTGGTTCGTCCTTGAGGAAGTCGGGGACGGTGAACTCTAGGTTTATGGAAGTGAATGGTACCTGTGAGCCTCTAGCGGCGTAGGCCATGTTAAGATTATAGATTAACATCTGTACGGCCTGTTTTACTTTTTCATAGGGCAGTCCCGCTGCAAATGGGGCTACAAAAACGTTCCACAGGCTCATGGATTGTCCGCCGCTCATGTTCTGCTGGGCGGCGAGCATGATCTCTCCGGCGTGGTTCATCAGGGTTTCAATATGGTTGGGGGGTCCGGCTACGGAAGTATGATCCCCTGTGCCGTCTACTTTCAAACCATGCTTGATAAATAATCTTAAATCATGCTGCAGGCAATTTAAAGGCCGGCTTGCAAAGAATTCCAGGTCATGGATGTGTATTCCCCCGCTCATATGGGCGTCGGCCAGTTCACTGGGGAGGCAATGTAGTAAAGCGTACTGTTTGAGAGCTTCGTCTGCTACGTACTTATGTACCGTCTCGGGATTGTGTATCATATTGGCGTTGTCCCGGGAACCGTTCTCTATAAGATTGGTGATGTTATAAACAGGAATACCCAGCCTGGTGTACTTGCGTCTCAGGGTTTCCAGTCCGTACTCCACCAGTTTGGTGTTTACGATCTCCCTGATCATGGGAGCGGTGAGGTATTCCACGTTGAGTTTTTTCAGTTCTTTATATACGTTGGTGGCGATTTTCCGGGCTAAATTTTCTGAAGCACCGGTTTCTACAATGAGTGTTTGTTCTATTTTGGTTTGATCGAAGGTTTCAATGGTGTCTCTGGAGGTTCGTACCCGTAGGGTGTTGGCGTTGAAGTATCTTTCCGCGGCTTTTTTATCCACATTCTTTAGGGAATCATAGACCAGCATCTTTATTTCCTTGGTAGTCATCCCATCGTAGGCTGCAGTAGCTACCTGTGAAGCTATTTTCTCCGCAGCCCATAGTGGAACATCCACCATCAGGCAGGATTTAACTATTTTCTCGTGACTGAACCTTTCAAATATCCCGTTATTCTTTAACACACAACTGTGGGCTTTTGTAGGAAGTGCAGCAATAATGCGTGCATCTTTCATATTTTATCCTCCAAATTTGGCTTAAAACTAATGAATTAAGAATTTTTTTAGCAATATCAACTCTTTTATTAGAAGCAATATCAACTCTTTTATAAGAAATTTGACACCCCTAACTTAGACATACTTGTCTACATTTTATTTGTGCTAATACCATATAAAAAATTTTCCTTCTATAAGAACACATCGAGTGAACTCTGTTTTGATTTGTCACTTTCAAATAGAGAATTTATACTGAATTCTATTAACTCAATTCTCTGGATCAGGTAGTTGTTGATGGGATACTTCTTGGATAATTCCTTGGAGATTTCCAAATATTTGACCACAGAACCCTTAGAAATACTTAAGATGAGATTTCCGCCACAAGTACACTCACCAGAAAGCGGCATCCTCCGGTATTTCTTGTTGCACTTGGTGCAGCGAACTTTCTGCCTGGCGAAGGCCCGGATATTACCCGCCATATCTGGAAGGAAATGGGAGTTCAGCACACCTTCAACCACACCCTTCTGGTCCACTGCCCGTATTTTCTCGGCCAGTTTAATCTGTTCATCCACCTTTTCCTTCATGGTGGGTAGTAATTTGTACAGGGACACCTTAGGTCCGCTGTGGATGCTGGTGGTCCCATGGGAATAGATCAGTCCCTGGTACTGAGCTTCTGTACCCAGCCTTTTATCAACGTTATCTATGATGGACACTATATCTGATGGTTTTTTTAACTTCAAGCTGCTCTGGTACATTTCCAGTGGAAGCTGAGGCATGGTGTCTATGTTATGGGATTCATCATCTATTTCTTCTGGATCAATCCGGGATGATAGAACCAGTGGGGCGTCCATACGCCCTCCCCGGGAGCTGGGCAGGTAAACCTTAGAGAAATTTAAAAGAGAGTCAAGTAAGAGCATTATGGAGTCCTCGTCACTGTCACAGTTCCTCCTCTTAGCGCTGTGGAAGTAGGGGTGGGCGTAACATCCAGAGGCTTTAGTGAAACCTACTATCCGACCCAGAACACCGGCAGATGTATGGGGTGCCAGACCCACCACCAGGTGTCCCACCAGATCCTTGTAACTCTTCAGATTGTAGAATCTGTCCATGCCATAGAACTTATCCAGTAAGTCATCCACGAAATTGGCTACTTTAAGGAGGTATTCCCCGCAGTTATCAGAGATAATCACGTCCTGTACTTTTATCTCCACTATCTGTTCGTCACTTTCCAGTTCATCCCCGTTGATATCATGGGTGTATCCTAGTTCCTTTAATTTCTGGGGTGTGACTTTGATTTCATGGGGTATGAAGTGGGTAAGCGGTAGATTGGTGGAGTCATGTCGGATAGTTGCATCTTTAAAGGTGTGAACACCATTTTTAGCCCGTAGAATACCCTTCTCCAGGGGTTCCGGGAATTTTTCTTCGGATATCATCCCGATTACCCCTTTGATTTCATCTATCTTCCGGATGCCCACCCTCTCATAGGCCTTCTTTAAGAGGTGGCCCAGATTTATCTTCTTACTACCTGAACCGGTGGGCAGGGCTCTTCCTCCACAAGCAGGGCAGATGGCCTGCATGGACCCAATACCACATTGGGTGCAGCGGCACCGGGCTATTTCAACTGTTATATTTCCTCTTTTTGCTGCATCGACTATGTTACGCCTGCTACCTCCTGCGTTGCCTATAGGGAACAGTGCATGGGGTGCGGGTTTCATCATCCTTTCCTTGGTTTTCTCTGGCCTACCCACCCTACCACCGAGGTAAGTAGGTGCTTTGGCCATTATCTGGACTGGTGAAACCTTGTTAATAGCTTCAATAGTTTTTAGTTCTTCATTCAGTGGTTCTGGTAAGGTATTTAATAGGGCGTGGGTGTCGTCTTCATCAATGATGACTTTCGCGTCTTTTACCCGGTGTTCAACACCTAAAATTTCTAATATCCTCTTCTCCGGACTTATATCAGCGATAATTTTATTATCGTTGATATTTTCATTTAACCAGCTTCGAACATGGTTGATTTCCTGGGCAGAGGCATCATGATAAAAGTAAGTATATTTAGGGTGTAACGGTACAGAATATTTCCTGGAAATTTGGAAGGCTTCTTCGGCGGTGATCTCATTTTTTAAGAGCTCTAGATCCAGGTCACCACTGTAGTCTGGGGATTCTTGAACAGTCTGGGTCCACCATTCTTCACACCAGCCGGATGGGAGTAGTACGTGGTTGTTTCTAAGGAATTCTCCAAAGGCAACCAGCATATCCCCTAAAAATAGGATTTCATCCATGTCATGTTTTAGTTTTTTGGCCTGTTCTGTTGAATTAATCTTTACAACTGATCCATCTTTTAATCTTACTATGGGACCGTCTATACTGTCTACGGGCACCACACAATTTCCCTTACCGGGTCTTTCAATTTTCATCTGGGTGCCCACAGCCAGAAATTCTACTGTCTCCATGGTGGCCGGGTGGATACCCATAGCAGCCAAGCCACTGTTTCTGGCTCTTCCGTATCTTAAGCGGAAACCTCCCTTTGCCTGGGGATAAGATAGGACTGGTCTTCCTCCTATGATATCCTGCATGTATTTTTCGTCCACTTTGGAGCTTTTACCCTCATCTTCCTCACTTTTAGGGGCTTTCTTAGAGAATTTCTCCAACCACAACCAGCCCTTTATATCCAGTTTTTTAGCGTATTTCCTTACTTTCGGGGCTTTCTGTATGATTCCTTCTACCATGGCGAGTAGTGCACCTCCACGGATCTGGTTGGTTTCCACCCTCTCCAGATCCCGGTGGGATACTTCAACCTTGTCTGTTGGTTCGCCGGTTACCTCTACTGGTATGTTCTTAGCCGCTAATCTCACTTCTTCCGGATTGGGGGAGTACTGAAGGTTGGTCACTTCAGATTCGTACAGCTCCACCTCTTCCACGTAGCGTTCTATCTCCCTTTCAGAAGGTTTATACCGGTCTAAGTTCAGGGATAACCGGATGTAATCACCTAAAAGCACGGCCATAGCAGCTGCAGTTCCTCCTGCACTTCTTATTGGCCCGGCAAAATACACAGCCAGGTACCAACCTCCGTCGAAGTTTTTTTTAATCTTTAATTTGGCAATACCCTCTAAGGGGGCGGCGACTACACCTTCAGTTAATATGGCCAGGGCAGTCCTTATGGCCTGATCAGCTTTTGCTTCCTTAACTTCAATACTGTCTTCCTTGCCTTCTACTTCGGATTTGGTGATCTCTCTGGTTACCTGGAAAGCCACTTCTTCCCGGGACATTCCCTTTGCTTCCAGTTCTTTTATCCTCTTGGCAATTCCCTCTGGTCCAACCAATCCCTCTACTCTTTCGGCCAGGTTCTTAGCCAGGGGTATCTCTGGTTCGGTTTCGATGTCGTAACCTTTTAGGCGGGCCTCTCGAGCAATGACATATAATTTTTCAGTTTCAGATTCTAGCGTATCGAAATATCCCATGAATTTTCCTCAAAATCTCGATTATTGATTTTTAAGTAATTTATCCACATTTTATGTGTTGATATTTACTATGGTAATGGTTAAACTTAAAAAGTTCTATTTAGAAAATAAATCAAAGTATAAATAGATGGATTTTCATAATTTTACAAGAATATCAAAAATTTGCAAGGATATATAAAAAAAATTAAAATTAACAAAATATCAAAAAATTAACAAAATATCAATTTATCCACAATTTAAGGTGATTATTTATGGCAAAAAAAGATAAAAAGGTGCTTCCTCCCAGTGGGGCTGGTCTGGTCAGATATTTCGAGGAGGAAACTAGAGGACCTAAGATTACACCCACACAAGTGGTGGTTATGACCATCATACTGGCAGCCTTATGCTTAGCCCTGCGATATTCTTTTAGTTAAACGAATCTACAAATTTAATTTTTCTATTCTAACTATCAAACTATAAAATTAATTTAAAAGTTTTTTAATTATCCAGAGGTTTTTAAATGGCGATCCACCCCATTGAGTTTAGATACGGCACAGAGGAAATGAGAAAAGTTTGGGACAGCGAAAATAAACTTCAAAAGATGCTGGAAGTTGAGGCGGCCCTTGCAGAAGCAGAAGCTTCTCTGGGACTGATTCCAGAAGAAGCCGCAGTAGAGATAAAAAATAAAGCAAACACACGATATGTAAAACCCGAGAGGGTTGCTGAGATTGAAAGAGAGACCAATCACGATATAGCATCCATCATTAAAGCCCTGGCTGAAGTCTGTGATGGAGATGCCGGAGAATATGTCCATTTTGGTGCCACGTCAAATGACATCATAGACTCCTCACAATCACTCCTTTTTAAAGAATCAATCGCTATTTTAAGGGCTAAACTGATTAAACTCACTAAGACGCTTCTTAAACTAGCAGAAGAACATATCAAACACGTCTGTATAGGCAGAACCCATGGACAGCATGCTTTACCTACCACTTACGGTATGAAATTTGCTCTATGGGCCGATGAACTCCACAGGCAGATAGAGAGACTCGATGAAGTGGAAGGCCGGTTATGTGTGGGTATGATGACCGGTGCTGTGGGAACCGCCGCCGCCCTGGGAACAGATGGACTGGCTGTGCATAAAAAGTTATCCAAGATACTGGGCCTTAAGCCGGTTCTGATTTCTAATCAGGTCCTGCAGCGAGATAACCACGCGGAATTCATCATGCACCTGGCCAACATAGCCACCACACTGGATAAGATGGCTTTAGAAGTTAGGAACTTACAGAGGACAGAGATAAAGGAGATTGGGGAGAGTTTCGACCCGGCCAAACAGGTGGGAAGCAGTACCATGCCCCATAAAATGAACCCCATAACCGCCGAACGGATATGTGGGATATCCCGGGTGATCAGATCCCATACCATCCCTGCCCTGGAAAACAACCCCCTCTGGCATGAAAGGGATCTTACAAATTCTTCCTGCGAGAGGATAATCTTCCCTGAATCCTGCCTCTTAACCGATTATTTATTGGTCCTCTCTCAGAAACTCTTTGATAATCTGGTTTTCCATGATGAAAATATTGAACGTAATTTAAACATCACCCAGGGTCTGATCATGGCGGAGAGAGTGATGGCCGATCTCACTCGTAGAGGAGCCGGACGACAGACTGCATATGCCCTGGTGAGAAGCTGTTCAGTGGAAGCCAGCCAAAAAGGCGAGGGACTGGAAGGACTGATTGCTTCAAATTCCCGAATACGGAAATACCTTTCTTTAGAGGATATAAAGGAAATCATGGACCCACACACCTACCTGGGTTCAGCGGTGGAAATAGTGGAAGATGTTTTAAGAGAGTCAAAGAAGTGGTTCGATTAAAGCCTACTGGTATTCCTCTTTTTAGTGTTACTACTTTTTCACTTTTTTTGATTAAAAAATATTAATACAGTGTAAAGACATAATAATAGTTAGTCAAGATAAAAGGAGGTGAAAGAACATGGTAGAAATTAAATCAGTCGAACTGGCGCCTTTCACACTGTTAACTTCTTCAGTACACGCAGTTTTAGCATTCATTCTAGCCATTATAACACTCATCGTTGCCGGCATTTTCGGAGCAGTTATACCACAAGTTGGCGGAGCTATTGTTGCACTTGGAGTAGCAGCCATCATAGTATTCCCTATTTCCTCATTTTTCTTCACAATAGTGATAAGCTTCTTCTCAGCGCTACTTTATAATACACTGGTTCCCCGGTTAGGTGGTGTGAAACTAGAATTAGAAGGTAGTGATGTGACATCAGTACCAGTGGTTCCATTTGCATTAATATTATCAG
>WOYJ01000044.1 GCA_011620845.1 Methanobacteriaceae archaeon | reverse complement strand
ATAAATATTAAAGGTTGATCAATGATCATCCTACTCGAATTTTTTATAATAAATTGATGGTAATAAAGTGGAGGCATTAACATTGAAAAAAACTAATGAGTATGAGGCTTTAGAAAAAGCAGCCCTGGAACTGGGATGTGATGAAGCTAAAATCATCCCTGCAGACCAGATAGTGGTTGAAGACAGGGTCCGCCTCCGGTGTATGATTGGCTGCCCCACCTATGGGAAGAATTTGAGATGCCCTCCCTACACACCCAGTGTGGATAGTTTCCGTAAGATTTTAAATGACTACAGTGTGGCCATGGTTATCAGGATTAAACCACCGGAGATTTCTGAGATATTGCATGAGAAGTACAAACCTAAAAATGGTGGAGAGGATAGGTTATGGGATAGATATAAGGACCCTGATACGGCTGCGTCCGCTACATGGTCTGATTTCTCCGAGATTTACAAATCCATGTTGATGGTTCTCTTAGAGGTTGAAAGGGCAGCATTTAAACAGGGATATCCATTAGCTACCGTGTTTTTTGGTGGGAGATGCATGCTCTGTGAGGAATGTAACGTGGAAGAAGGTGTATGTCTGAATCCTGTGATGTCACGTTTTGCATCCGAGGCTATGGGTATAAACCTCTCAAAAACAGCAGAAAATGCAGGGATACAGTTGCAGTTTAAAGGCGAAGATGATCCCTCCCAAATAACAATGATGGCTATATTGCTGATAGATTGATTTAACAGAGGGTCAATATATCTACTTGAATAAAAAAAGATTGGTGACTCAATGTCCAAAAACACTTTAAATACGAGTTATATGGAAGACGTTTTAACCAAAAACAATTACATTCCAGAAGAAAATATCGTTACCGTGACTTTCCTAGCTTTATCATTGAAAAAACCGATATTAATCGAAGGCCCCCCAGGAACCGGGAAGACTGAGTTATCTAAAGCTATTTCCCAGGCATTTAACCGTGATTTTTTCAGGATCCAGTGCTATGAGGGTATCACCTTCGAGCAGATCGTAGGTGAATGGAACTACCAGAAACAGCTTCTGAGCCTGGAGATGTCCAAGAAGAAGGAAACAGAGGCAGATGATGTATTTCTGGAGGAATTTTTCATAAAAAGACCCCTGTTATCTTCTTTTATAAATGAAAGGGATGCAGTGATTTTAATCGATGAAATAGATAAAGCTGATGAGGAAATAGAGAGTTTCCTTTTACAAGCCCTCGGGGAGAAGCAGATAACAGTTAACGACCTTGGAACGTTCGATCTTAAAAATGATCTACTGGTCATCATGACCTCAAACTCCCAGAGACAGCTTCTAGACGAGACCAAAGACCGTTGTCTGTATCTTTACATCGACTACCCCACCTTTGAAAGGGAAGTGGCGATAGTTAAATCACACTCCCCAGAAGCTTCTCTATCACTGATAGAAAACGTGGTGAAGGTTATACAGAAAATCAGGAAGCTCAATTTAATTAAAACACCTTCCATTCGGGCCAGTGTGGATTGGGTGAGAAGCCTGATGATATTCGGCCAAAACAACTTAGATGAAGAGTCCTTAAGAAAGACCATAAACGTGGTGGTAAAAAATGAAGAGGATAAAAACAAGGTCTTAAAGAATATTAAACTCGATTAATACATTAATTTTATTAAAATGTGGATAATGGATGAAAGTTGGCTTTTTTGGTGTCTTAATGGATGAAATAGTCAGATTCTCCGGAGTGTTAAGGGAGAATGGAATCCCGGCAAGCATACGCAGTACACAAACCGCCTGTGATGCAGTTTCCCTGGTTAAGGGACAGGGTGTTGATTTAAGGGAAACCCTGGCCTGTATCTACCTTAAAGACCAGAGGCAGAGAAAAAAGTTCAATGAATGCTATGACGTATTCTTTGAAAATAAGGGAAAAATGGCAGATAAACCTGCCTCTAACTTGGAAGATAAGGATAAATTCATAAGAAAATTGAACATCTCCGTCACTAAACAGAACAAAGCTTCATTTAATTACAACGACAACTTCCAGTACAAGCTGGATTACATAAAAAACACGTTGAACGATGCCAACGACGATGCAGACCATGAAGGTAACGCAGAACTCATCACGAGCAACATCCACACCTTAAATGCTCTGCAACCTGAATTGATCGATTTATGCCAGAAGCTCGGCCGGAAAATCGCCACCAGAAGGGCGCGAAGGTATAAACAGTCAAAGAAACAGAAACCAGATATCAGAAGGACCATAAGGAAGAATATGAAACACGGCGGGAGTCTCCTGGAACTGGTTAAAAGTAAACCAAAGATAAAAAAGCAGAACCACTTTTTCCTGAGTGATGTGAGTGTGTCCTGTGACTGGATCAGCATCTGGTTCTTCTGCATGATCTACGCCGCCCAGAACAGCTTCAACCGGGCCCGGGCCTTTGAATTCGACAATAAAACAGCGGAGATATCCACAGCACTACAGGAACTCAACATCGTGGATGCTTTCATCAAGGTTTTAGACATCCGGAAGAAGAATTCCATGGTCCAGGGAAAATCAAACATGTACACTGCCTTCCAGAGCTTCCTGAACCAGGCAAACATAAACCATAGATCTTACGTCCTGATTTTAAGTGACTGCCGTGACTGGGCAGGACCCAAATATGAAAGAGAACCTCTGAGTGCAGATTTCATTTCTGCCATGTCCCGGAAGGCAAAAAGAGTGCTGATTTTAAACCCGGAACCAAAAATAAAGTGGAATGCAGCCGACAGTTGTGTCTCCTACTATGAAGATGCCGGTGCAGAAGCCTTTGAGGTGAGTAATTTAGAGCAGCTGGCTGATCTAATCAGTGAGATTTAAATCCTCTACTTCCTCCATCCAATCTTCTCTAATTTTCTTCAACCGTTTTTGGAGTTTTTTAATTTCAGATGATAATTCATTGTTCCTTTTTCATGTACTGGTAGAGGTATTCTTCACTTTCTTCTGCCTGATCATCCTCATCCAGCTCTTCAACCTCTTCAAATTTTATATATCCGGTTAAATGTCCGAAGGTATGGTTGTAGTGAACTTAAGATCCTCTACATTTTTAAGGCTTTCTAAAGCTTTACTTTCTTCTAATAACTCAGCTAATCGTTTTTCGTCTTCTAAAAAACTTTTAACCTGATCTTCCCAAAACATCTGATCATCATCCCTATTTTATGTTCAAAGTGGATTTATTGTATACACGTCAGATACTGATACAAAGGAATTTTGAAGTTAACAATCGAGCAGCCCCGCGAGTTTAATCATTGAAAATTAGTTAAAAAGAGTGATTATCGGTATAACTTATTTTAATTCATCTTTTGGTATTCCAGCTTGTTTCAGGATTTCAAGTAATGTTCCCTTGGGCAGATCCGTTTTATGGAGTGGAACAATAACTCTTCTCCTGTTTCCTGGATGATAATAGATATGATGACTACCTTTAACCCTGTCCAGTCTGAAACCTTTCTTTTCAAGTATTTTGATAAGTTTCTTTGGTGTGAGAGAAGGTAGTTTAGGCATGTACTTCCACAGTTAAGGTGTATTCTAACATCTCTCTTTCTGTGGGTATTTCTTCTCCATGTTCCTTTAGACTATTAATATACAATTCAATTGCTTCCTTCGCCATTTCTATTGCTTCATCTATAGAATCTCCATAGGTAACACAGCCGGGGAGTGAAGGAATTATAACGGTATACCCACCTTCTGGTTCTTTTCTCAGCAATATTCGATAGGTCAATGGTTTCATAATCTACCTTAAGTTTCATCGGTCAAATAACTTTCTCTTATTTAAACATCCTGTGCTGATAATAAATTATGGTGAGCTATAAATTTTAATAAGATTTAATGAATTACTGAAATTATAGTTTTGGAGTAGAACAGGATGAAGATAGTAACTTGGAATTGTAACGGAGCGTATCGTAATAATTATAAAAGAGTTTTTGATGTTTTTGACCCGGATATTATGATAATTCAAGAATGTGAAGAACCAGATAAACTTCAAAACGTGATTGATGGTGGATATAATATCTTTTGGGTTGGGGATGATAAAAATAAGGGACTTTCAATCATCTCTAAAAATTATTTAAAAATAAAAAAATTGTCTGTTGATGAAGGTAAAGTAAGTTACATACTATTAGTTCAAGTAAATGATGATTTTAAGATTGCAGCGTTTTGGGCTATGAATAGTAAGGATGATAAAAAGCAGAGATATATTGGACAAGTGTGGACAGGTTTGAACGAATATTTAGATGAGTTGGATGATAAAACTATAGTTATCGGTGATTTTAATTGGAATGTAAAATTTCCGTTAAGTTACAAGTTATATGGTGATTTGTGGGATGTCATCGGGCTTTTAAAAGATTATCAAATTGAAAGCTCTTATCATTATCTAAAGGATAAAGATTTTGGAGAAGAAACAGATAAAACGTTTTATATGTACAGGAAAGAGGATAAACCGTATCATATCGACTATATATTTATGCCAAAGTTATTTTTAGAAAACGTAAAACAGTTTTCCATTGGAAACTATGTGGAATGGATAAAATACAGTGATCATATGCCATTATTCATCGAATTTTGATAAATTAGTACTAATTGATTCATTTCGAGCAACACAGCACCTGCACAGTGAATATTCCTCATCTATGTGTAACTTTTTGGCTGTGCAGTAATAGACATCGCTCTCTTCATATACCGTGGTTCCATATGAAAATTTAATACCTGGGGGATGTAAAGGTTTACTGGCGATGAAGGTTAAGTAAATCGATATAGATTTGATGAACTCCTTAAATTCTTCATCGTATGGACCGTGTAGAGTGAAGTAATTATCTATCCTGTTTTCCAGATCACGTAATTTCTCTTCATCGATTTCATCATCCAATCCTTCAGGAGACGAACTTAATAATGCATGGAAGTTCTGAAAATTATATTTAGAAACAGCACACTGTACAGATTTGTTATTTTCATCCAAACAGTCGGGATTAGGTTTTACCTTTGATTTATACCGTTTGATATTCTGTTTCAGTCTTAAAAGTAGTTCTGAAGTTTTCATCTACAAACCTGCATTAAACCGGGGTGATCTTTTTATACAGGGTATCCCTCTCCGCCGGCACACGGCCCATATTCCTGATTATCCTCTGGAAATTTTCAGGTGTGGTCCGCACTCCATGCTCTGCCCCGGCAGATTTGGATATGTTCTCTTCACCTAAAGTCCCTCCCAGGTCGTTTGCCCCTGCGGTGAGACATACCTGTGCGAATTTAAATCCCAGCTTCACCCAGGAAACCTGGATGTTCCTCAGGAGATCCCCGAACATCAGCCGGGCCACAGCGTACACCTTTAGATCTTCAAGGCCGGTACTTCCCGCCCTGGAGATTCCCTCTTTATAGATGGGCGTTAGGCGGTGCATGAAGGTCAAGGGTACAAATTCAGTGAACCCACCGGTCCGCTCCTGTATCCCCCTCAGGATGTCCATATGTTCCACCCGGTGTTCTGGTTCCTCGATGTGACCGTACATCATGGTGCAGGTGGTGGGTATTCCGGTTCGGTGTGCGGTTTCCACTATCTCTATCCACTTAGCCGTGTTCATCTTGGTGGGGCAGAGAACCCGGCGTATATCATCGTTTAGGATCTCTGCGGCATTACCAGGAATGGAATCAAGTCCGGCCTCCTTCAGCATCTTAAGTTCATCTTTAATGGATATGTCTGCCTGTTCAGCTCCATACAGTATCTCCATGGGAGAGAAGGCATGTATGTAAATATCTGGTAATTCTGCTCTGAGTTTCTGGAGCAGTTCCTGGTAGAAATAGGCGTCCACATCCGGGTGCAAACCACCCTGAATACAGACCTCTTTAGCCCCGTTATTCCAGGCGTTTTTGGCCCTTCGAACCACCTGGTCGATGTTTAAAAAATAAGCTCCTTTTTCGTCCTCGTCTTTACGGAAAGCGCAGAATCCGCATGTTCCAGTGCAGAGATTGGTGAAGTTTATGTTCCAGTTGGGTATGTAGGTGACCCTATCTCCAACTATATCATGACGTAAAGTATCTGCAGTAATTATGAGTGCGTGGAATTCTGTTCCTGTTGTTTTCATGAGTTTGACTGCTTCATCTCGTGAAATCCTGGTTTTGGTAGCCTTTTCCAGTATCTCTTCTATTTGATGGTCAATGTCTACTCTTTCAAACATGCATTTTCATATTATAATTTGTAACCTTAATAGTTTTGGTTACATGATCTTCTCATCAGTTACACTGGTATGCTATATGTCATGGACCAAAATGCTATAAAAAACGATAAGTTTAAATATTATAGGGTCCTAGCTAAATTAGGAGGTGATAATATGGCTGAATTACCTATTGCTCCGGTGGGAAGGATCATCAAAAATGCTGGTGCACAAAGGATAAGTGATGATGCAAAAGAGACCTTAGCAAAATCTTTAGAAGAAAAAGGCGAAGAAATTGCTAAAAAAGCCGTTGAACTTGCAAAACACGCCGGTAGAAAAACTGTGAAAGCAGATGATATCGAATTAGCCGTAAAAGCAGCTTAAATTCTTTATTTTTAATTTTTTCTTTTATTTTTATTGATATTTATCTAAGTAGTACCTATCTGTCCTTTTTAAAATATTTTTATTTGCACTGAATTTGTATTGTTTCTCTTTTGAACTTCATTCTAAACCCAATTTGCTCCATAATTCATCTTCACTGAGAAGTTCCTTGATCTTTTCATTTTCTTCATCCAGAGAGATGAAATATTTCTCATCCTGCTCTATCACAGCTAATGCAAAGGGTGTTATGGATTCATAAGTAAATTTGCCCTCAAATTCCATGGTTGAAAACATGATAACTGGATATATGATTCTGTTTCCTACTTTGATTGATTTACCCTTAGTAATTGCTTTGTCTATGGAAACTTCTTCGTTATCAGGCAGAGAATCCATAACTGGTTTTAACCAGAAATGTTTATTCCAATCATGATAGGTTATTTCAACCAGGACGGAATCTATAACTTCTTTTAAAAGGGCAGCGTTCATGGTTTTTCACATTCATTGGTTTAATTTTCTCACGGCGTAGAATAATTCACGCACAGGTTTTTTAGTATAAGCCTTCAAAAGTGCCGCTACTATCCGATAGGGTATTAATTTAAGTTCAAACTCAAAGGAACCATCAACTTTACTTTTTTGAAAATCAGGAGTCATGGAAAGATTTACAGTGGGAATAAGATTTAATATAGAGCTTATGCTCCAGAAATAGCCACTGATTAAAGCGGTGGTTACCGGGCTGGTGAATCCTATATTCAAATTAAGGGATAGCTTTTCAAGGTCAAGGGACTGGATAAATGCTCGTAGAATTGGTGTTAAATAGTCAAATGCTGCTATAAATTTTCGAAGAACATCAAAAACTTTATCAAAACTAAATTTCCTTTCCTTCTTCTCCTTTTTTTCCTTCTCTTCTTCTGGTATGGTACGTTTTAATAAACGTATCTTTAACCAGCTAACTTGAAAATATCCTCTGATATCCGTTTCTCTCTTTTTAAGATAAAAAGAAATATGAAAGGGGATAAAGAGGATTGATAATAAAATTAGTGCCAGAATTAAGATAATGACACCAATTATGGTGTAAATCAACCTAATCCGCTCTTATCTCTTACTTACATATTTTTTACTTCAGATTTGACTTCTTCAGCTGTCTCTTCTGCTTTCCGTTTCATTTTTTTATGTTTACCTGATTTTTTCATTTCTTGCATACCAGTTCTGGCCATATCCATTGCTGCAGTACCTAGTTCTCCTAAAGCTTGAGCTATTGGATTTCCGGAAAGAGTTAGTACTTTAACACCCTCTGGACCCTCTACATTTTTAAATATAACTATCATGGCTATGGGTTCAATACCTGCTGCTCCACCAGCACCTGCTAAAGATCCACTACCTTCACTTTGGGATTGTGAACCTCCTTTACCTTCACCCATACCTGCACCGAAACCCATACCCATCTTGGTTATGGGAATTAATGTTTTATCATCAGTTTCGATTACTTCACCGATCACATTTTCGATATTCAGTACTTTCCGAATTTCTTCAACCGTGGTTTTTATAGGATCTCCAATATTCGCCATTTTATTATCCCTCCAAATTTTTTTATCTACAATTCTTTTATGTAATTTAAAAC
>WOYJ01000005.1 GCA_011620845.1 Methanobacteriaceae archaeon | reverse complement strand
ATATTAGATCAATCGATATATTAAGTTTAGAATTAAAAACTATGGTGTGTAACTTTGAATAACGGCCCACGAAAACTGGGGAAGAATGATTCCCATAAATCAAAAATAATAGACCTGGACGATTTAAAAGATTTAAAGGACAAAGCCATCACCATCAAGGATAGAAATAAGGATAAGATCACTGGTAAGGGAAGGAGTTTAGTTACCGGGAAAGGCTTAGATAAAGGTAAGCCAAGAAGTTTAGGCCGCCCAAGTAATGGAAAAGGCTTAGATAAAGGTAAGGGAAAAAGTTTAGTTACCGGGAAAAGCTCAGGCAAAGATAAGGGAAACGGCTTAAGCACAGCAAAGAGAAAAGGCTTAGGCAAACCCCAGAAAGATCACCCTTCTAAACTGGGAAAATCAGATGATAGGGATGGATTATCATTACTTTCCGATAAACTGCAGAGACTCCCCGGCATTAACGATAAAAGAATTGTATTAGGCGTATTACTTATCATTTTTATCTGTGTGGTGGGGTTGCTGGCTATAAACAGTTTCAACGCAACCCATAATGAAACCAACAACACCACCAATATAACCACTCCACCAATGAACCATTTTGACAATGGTTTAATATCATTCGATTATCCGGAAGGATGGAATGTGACCAATGGGACCAAGGCACCAGTAGTGGTCACTGTTGCCAAGAATGAAAATAACAGCTTCGTGGTGATGAACGAAGACCTGGGAAACCTCACCTTCCAGGAGAGGGTGTCGCAGTGGCGGGAGAACATCATGCAGACAGGTGCCATCACCTATGAAGGCAATATAACCATAGACAATTCAACGGGTTACAATATTGAATTCGCTCATAATGTGAACAACACCACATTTAATGCCAGGGGAGTGGCTGTATCCAAAAACACCACCATCTATTTCGTGATGTTCATATTTGACTCGTCACCTCTGGATTACAAAGACGAGATGGACTTGGTGATCAACAGTTTCCATATCATACACTGACACTAAAAAAACTTGATTTAAGGACGATTAAGGGGGATATCTTAGATGTTTTGGAATGAAGAAGAAGAATGTATGCCACCTCTAAAAAGAGAAGAGTTACAGTTAGAGAGGTTGCAGGAAGTGGTAAAAAAGGCCTATGAAAATGTGCCCTTTTATAGAAAGCGTTTTGATGATGCTGGTGTCAAACCAGAGGATATAAAAACCCTGGAAGATATTCGAAAACTTCCCTTAACCACCAAAGATGACCTAAGAGATGCTTATCCCTTCGGGATGTTCGCTGTTTCACCTAAAAAGATCGTGGAACTCCACACATCATCTGGAACCACCGGTAAACCAACAGTCTCCGGATACACCAGGAAAGATATTGAAATCTGGTCTGAGGTTATGGCCCGGGGTCTGACCATGTTTGGACTCACTGAAGATGATATAATACAGAACACCCATGGATACGGACTCTTTACTGGTGGGTTCGGAGTACACTACGGTGCTCAGAAGATAGGGGCCACGGTCATTCCCATCTCCACCGGCCAGACCAAGAGACAGATCAAGATATTGGAAGATTTCGGGAGCAACGTACTTATCTTCACCCCGTCCTACGGACTCTACCTGGCAGAAGTGGCCCAAGAAGAAGGTGTCAACCAGAATAACCTTAAACTCAAATCAATAGGCTTTGGTGCAGAGATGTGGACCGAAGGAATGAGAAAAGAGATAGAGAAGAGGTATGGTGTCCCTGCATTTAACATCTACGGATTAACCGAGATAATGGGCCCGGGAATCGCCCTGGAATGTGAAGCACAGGACGGCTTGCACGTCATGGAGGACCATTTCTATCCGGAAATAATAGATTCAGAAACACTGAACCCCCTTCCTGAAGGTGAGAAGGGTGAACTAGTTTTAACCAACCTCACCAGGGAGGGTATGCCCATAATCCGCTTCCGGACCAAGGACGTCACTGCACTGAGAAGGACGGAATGTTCCTGTGGCCGGACCTTCATCAAAATGGACCGCATAACTGGAAGAACCGATGATATGCTTAAAGTTAAAGGAGTGACCGTCTTCCCCTCACAGATAGAGAAGGCCCTCTTGAAGATTGATGGACTGGAACCATACTATCAGATCATCGTAACCAGGCCGCAGCACCTTGATGAGCTGGAAGTGCAGGTGGAAGCATCACCCACTCTCTTCTCAGACGAGGTAAAGGAACTGGTGGGTATTAAGAGGAAAATTGAAAACCAGATACACAATGAAATTGGTATAAGGGTTGATGTAACCCTGGTTGAACCCAAAACACTTCCCAGAAGTGAAGTAAAGGCCATAAGGGTTATTGATAAGAGGAAATTTGATTAAGTTTTATAAGAGGATGATTAGTATTAAAGATGGAATTCGAGGATTAACAAAAAAAGGAGACTCATAAAGAGGGATTTACATTGAAAATAAAACAACTCTCTATATTTCTGGAAAATAAGAAGGGTAGGATGAGGAAAGCCCTGGATGTCCTGGCCAACAACGATATTAACATACGGGCAATGTCCATAGCTGATGTATCAGATTTCGGCATATTAAGGTTGATAGTACCGGTACCTGAAAAGGCAGCCGAAGTACTGGAAAAAAACAATTTCCTGGTTAAAGTAGGGGACGTTATTGCAGTGGAGATGTCTGATAAGCCCGGCGAATTAAATGCCATATTAAAATTCCTAGATGAAGCAAATATTAATCTGGACTACCTGTATGCCTTTGTGGATGAAAAAGAACAAAGAGCCATTGTCTTACTGCATCCTGAAGATGTGGATGGAGGTATCCAAGCCCTGAACAAGGGTGGTGCGGTGATAATTCCACCAGAAGAAGTATATAACTGGTAATGTCCTAATTTTTTTAATTTTTTTATTACAGACTTACTTTTTTATAAGTATATAAATATTAATTATAGGGGTTTTTTATCTAAAATGGAGGAGGTAAATAAACAACCTCCAAATAATCCAATAGTGATTAACTTGAATTGTTAATCTTACCGTCAAGTACGTGTAGTATTCGATCGGCCATTTCAGCCACGTAGGGTTCATGGGTGACCATTACCAGGGTTACCTGTTTTTTACTGTGTAAACTTTTGAGTAAATTCAGTATAACATCCCCGGTTTTGGAATCCAACGCCCCGGTTGGTTCATCGGCCAGGATTATAGAGGGGTGGTTTACCAGTGCCCTGGCAATAGCCACCCTCTGTCTTTCACCGCCAGAGAGTTTAGTGGGATTTTTATCTGCCTTATCTTTAAGTCCAACCGCTTCCAAGAGTTCCAATGCCCTTCTACGCATTTCCTCACTTTTCACCCTGGTTTCGTACATGGGTATCTCCACGTTCTCCAGGACACTAAGGTTGGGTATCAGGTTATGCATCTGGAATACGAAGCCGATCTCCTGGGAACGGAATTCACTTAAATCCCTGGTCTTCATTAGGTCTATACCGGCCACTTTAATGGTGCCTTCTTCCGCCCGGTCGAGGGCCCCTATCATATTCAAGAGGGTGGATTTACCAGAACCAGAGGGCCCCATTATGGATATGAATTCTCCCTTCTTAATCTCCAGATCTATACCATTTAATGCCTTGATTTTCCCTTTGTCATAGGTTTTCTGGAGATTATGTATTTCAATGACGTTCTCTTCAGTCATAAAATTTCCTCTATATTTTTTATTCGTAGCGTAACGCCTCAGTTGGTGCCAATCTTGATGCGCGATAAGCAGGATACAATCCACCTACTATACCCACCAATAAAGCCACACCAAAGGCCTTTAATAATGTGTCCATGGTAAGTACAGCTTCAAAGGATTGGGAAGTTATAAAGAATTTGAATATTATCTCCACCGCCACTATACCTAATATTATACCCACTACCGCAGCTACTAAAGTAAGCACGATGGATTCACCCAGGATCATTCCCAGTATCCTTCTGTCTTTCCACCCCACAGCTTTCAGTACACCTATTTCTCGTGTTCTCTCAAAGACGGACATGATCATGGTGTTGATAACTCCCACACCACCGATCACTATTGCCAGGAGCGATATGGCCCATGAAGCTGTGTCTATCATTCCCAGGCTCTGATTTATCCGGTTAGCCTGATCTACGGCCGTGGTTGCAGATAGATCGTTAGGACGTTCATCTTGGATTGTTTTACTCACCTGAGAGGCGTTTGCATTATCGTTGACCTTTACCTGTATATAGCTGACTTTACCTGTGTTATTGGTCAGATTTTGGAGGGTGGATAGTGAGGTAAATACCCCAATGTCATATATGAAATTTCCTGACTCAAAAATCCCGGTAACTTCAAATTCAGTTCCATATATATCTATTTTACTACCCACAGTCTTGTTAAGATTTTGCGCAACGGTTTTACCGATAATTATCTCATTTGAACTTCCGTTAGTGAATATGGTGCCGTTAACACTATTGATACCTACCAGAGCTAATTTGCTGCTGTCAATTCCGTTAACTAAAAATCCGCCCATGGAACCGAACCCCGAGCCTCCAGAAGAAGTAGAAACATTAGAATTAATCCTTAAGATACCTGCTGTATCCTTGACTCCGTTCGTATTTTTCAGATCGGTTACCATGCTTTCATCCATAACTCCGCCACTAGATCCAAAGTTACCAATCTTGGTCACGGTAATTTCAGCGGATCCTGCTTTGAGGGTGCTCTGGGTAGAACTCTGAAGGCCGCCTGTAACCATGCCTAACGCTACGATGGTTGCTATCCCTATGGCAATTCCAATAATAGCCAGTGTTGCTCGGGTTCTGTTCCTGAACGGGTTTTTTATCATTAAGGTAAAAAATGACATAACTGTATATAAATGAAAAATTAATTTAAATATTTATGCCCACTTCTCACACAATTTCTTCCAACATTTCACCTAATCACCAAGCTACTTCCTGGTGATCCTGTAAAGAATAATCAGTGCCACCAGCTGGATCATGTTGATGAACAGTAATGGTTTGATTGGTTCGTGAATTTCAGATATTAGCAACTCTGGAGCGGGTACAATTACTTGAATAGCCAGGTATAAGGTGGTGAAAATATTCTGGATGAGTATAAGGGATGTAAAATATATAAGACCAACGGTGAAACCAGATTTTATTTCCTTATAGGTTTTCAAGTAAGAATTAAGTAACCCCATCATCAGACAGACGTTAATTACTCCTATCGACATTGCAATGTAAGCTAACGTTACATTTTCTATCACAGCCATTTTTTTAACCTCTTCTCCCTTAAATAATCTACTATTTTTTTAACGTTTCCCAAATTTCACTAAATACATCATAATTATCGGTCATCTTATCCGAGAGGAAATATAACTCCCCATACTTCTGTTTTCCACTGGATGTTATCACATCATTTTCCTGTAGAACCTTAAGATGATGTCGGACTGTTTTATAATTCAGATCCAGTTCTTCAGCCAGTTGGTTGGCATTATAGGGTCTCTCCTTTAATCTCATGATAATCTTCGCCCGATTAGGCCCCCCCGATGATCCTGCGATCAGCCACCATAGCAGTTTCTTCATCAACTCATTCTCCACGCCAGGAATTATAAATTCCTAAAATTTATTGAAATCCTCTTTTTACAATAGAATACCATCTACTTAGAATTTACGATATCAAATCCTCTATTGAAAGCTTTGTAATTAATTTCCAATGATTTTGCTGGTAAATTATCCTTCATTGATTCCTGCAATGATGTTTTATCTACTGGGAAGTTTGGTACCGCTGCTGCACCACCCAGCATCACCATGTTAAGGGATAATATGTGTCCCGCTTCCTTTGCAATATCCAGGGCGTTAAGGGCGTATAATTTGCTTGACCTGGATTCAAGCTCCTTTAAAATAAAGTCCATCCTGGGATAAGGGTTTTCACTGGCGCTTATATTGAAGGGCATGATGGGTGCGGTGTTGGTAACCACACATCCCCCTTCTCCTATTTTATCTATGGATCGAAGCGCCTCCAGTGGCTCGAAGGCCAGGATAAGGTCTGCCTCACCATCTCCAATAAGTGGGCTCCGGGAGTGGCCTATCTTTAACTCGGTGGATACCACCCCTCCTCTTTGGGCCATGCCATGTATTTCACTCATCACCACTGGTTTCCCCATTTTCATGGCTGCTTCGCCCATTACGATGGATGTCTTTATTATTCCCTGTCCACCTACACCGCAGATGTAAATGTTGTACGTTTTCATGGATTTCTCCCCTAATGATGTTAGCAAATTTTCTTCCCTAATGATGTTTAGCGATTTTTCAATAAAGAATGATAGCAATTACTAATATATATTTTTATTATTTTTTCTTGACACCAATAGCCTTCTCTGGACAGGCCTGTATGCACATGCTGCAGTTATTACAGAGTTGGGCGTCTATATTTATGGAACCATCTTCTGCCAGGTAAATGGCGGGACAGCTTAGATCTTCCAGACAAACCAGGCAGTTATCACAGTTATCCTTGATTTCCACAGTGAATTTCTTCTTCCGGCCCCTGGTTTTAATCAGCATACAGGGATACTTGGATATCACCACTGAAACACCCGGATACTGGAGGGCCCGCCTGAACGCCTGTTCTGATTTTTTCAGATTCAATGGATTTATGGTTTCTATGAAACCCACACCCGCTGCTTTAACAATTTCCTCGATGGATATCTCCGGGGCGGGATCTCCCATACCATCCCGGGGCAGACCAGGGTGTGGCTGGCCACCAGTCATGGCCGTGGTCCGGTTGTCCAGTATCACCACTGTGAAGTTGTCTTTATTGTGAACGGCATTTATCAGGGGAGGTATTCCCGCGTGGAAGAATGTGGAATCCCCTATGAAGCTCACCACTTTCTGTTTGGTGGCCTTGGAAAAGCCGCAGCCAGTTCCAATGGAAGAACCCATGGAGAGGAGGTAGTCACCAGCCTCGTATGGTGCCTCAATTCCCAGGGTGTAGCACCCGATATCCGTGGGGAAGATAACGTCTTTCAGATTTAAATCCCCGATACTCTTTTTGACGGCGTAGTAGATGGCACGGTGGGGACATCCTGGGCATAAGGTGGGTGGTCTCTTGGGAAGGAGAATGGTTTCTTTTTCCTCACCTTTTTCAAGTTCAACACCTGAACCATTCTCTAAAACCTTATTTATACCATTACGTACAATTTCAGGGTTAAATTCATAGATCAAAGGTAGTGTTCCGTCCAATTTCCCATGAACCTTCTTAATGATACCATTTTTACCCAGCACTGCCAGTGCATCCTTTTCCATCACCGGGTCAACTTCCTCCACCACCAGTACCTTATCAACACTCTGGATGAATTTCAGTACTGCTTCCTCTGGGAAGGGATAAGTAAATGTTAACTTAAGAACTTTTACCGGGAGATCGCCTTCTTCCACCACATCCATAACATAATTGAAGGCGCTTCCTGATGTGATCACTCCTAATTCAGTTTTATCACCATATACGCGGTTTAAAGGAGAGTTATCTACTTTTTCCTGAAGTTTACCTATTTTTTCCACCAGTTTTCTGTGGTTCACCAGGGCAACCTCTGGCACCGGGACGAACCGTTTGGGGTCTTTATGGAAAAATCCCCTTCTTTCCTCCTTATCCAGTGAATTTACTCCCACAATTCCCCTCATATGGGATATTCTGGTGGTGGTACGCATCAGAATCGGTATTTGGTACTCCTCGGATAACTGGTAACCGAAGTTCATTAAATCCTTGACTTCCTGGGGGTTGGAAGGCTCTAGCATGGGGATGTTGGCCAGGCGGGCGTAGTGTCTGTTGTCTTGTTCGTTCTGGGATGAGAAAATAGAGGGATCATCCGCGGATAGTATGATCATCCCCCCATTTACTCCGGAGTAGACCACGCTCATCAGGGAGTCGGATGCCACGTTTACTCCCACGTGCTTCATGAAGGTGAAGGTTCGAAGTCCCGAAGCAGAGGCCGCTGCCGCTAACTCTAAGGCCACCTTCTCGTTGGTGGAAAACTCGAAGTAGATACTAGCGTCCTTGGCTATCTTGGAGAGGATATCCCCTATTTCAGATGAGGGTGTGCCGGGATAGGTGGATGCCACGGATACTCCGGACTCCAGCGCTCCTCGAACTGCAGCTTCGTTACCCAGTAAAAATAATTTCTCATCTTCTGGAGCGGTTAAAATATCTTTGATATTCATATAGTATCTCCTAGAAACTCTGAATTAAAAAATTTTT
>WOYJ01000181.1 GCA_011620845.1 Methanobacteriaceae archaeon | reverse complement strand
TTCCATGAATTTCAACTTAAAACCTTTAAAAAGCTCTTAATTTGTTTATTTTAAATAAAAACTAACATTTATACATTTGAAAGTTTAATATTATCTTGTTAAGTGGTTTGTTGGAAAAATTTGGTAGGAGGAGTTATTTGAGAAATTCGATAATGGGTATACTGGCCATAATATACTCGGTATCCTGATAATGGTCTTCCCTGTGGTGGGTATTGTTGCAGTCAGCTTCATAGCTGGATTTGCAGTGATCATGCTGGGTATCTGGTTCCTTATTGCAGGTGTGGCCGAATTACAGGTCAGCAGACTGGTCGGTGTTTTATTGGTCATATTGGGTATCATAGCATTAATTATAGGTTTTGGTTTAGTTTTCTACCCAGCCCTATTCGCCTTCTTAACAGGCATAGTACTCTACTTGGCCGGTATTTTAATGATAATTGCCGGAGTAATCTCACTTTTAGGTGGATTAGATGCTAAACATAGAGTATGGGGTGGGGTATTAGGAATCGTGCTTGGTGTAATCTACATAATTTTAGGCACATATGCTTTCCATCCAATTTACCTTGGATTTTTAATAGGAATCTGGTTACTTCTAACCGGTATCTTCAGTATATTCGCCGGTGAATAATGGTTTAATCATCCGCAAACCCTTAACAACCAATTTTCTTCTATTTTTATTTTATCCAGTGATAGATTTATCCCATAAAAGGAGTAGATCATCTATAACATGAAGGAAGATGAGTTGAAATATCCACGTTTAAGGAAAACAATGCAACGTGGCATGACCAACTGGCGTAACAAATTATTTAAACCTGAATTCAGGCCAGACGATTTCCAGTTAGAGGATGTTGAAGTGGATATACCGGGACTTGACCCTGTTTTTGAAGATTACCGTATAGTTAATATTTCAGATATACATTTAGGCCAGTGGATAACCCCTAAACATCTAGAGGGAGTAATAAAATTAGTAAACGAACAAAACCCGGATATGGTGGCCATAACCGGAGATTTTGTCTCGTATATCTTTGAAGATGTGGCATGTGAATTGGAAGCGTCTTTAAAGGAATTAAATCCAAAAGACCTGTCTATCACAACTTTGGGAAATCATGATCACTGGCTAGGCGCAGACAAAATCCGAGACGTACTCAAGAAATCCGGGATCGTAGATGTAAGCAACGATGTCTACACCCTGAGGCGAGGGGAAGCCCAGCTACACATAGCCGGAGTGGACAGTGTGATGCTCGAGAAGCACCGCCTAGACCTGGTAATGGAAAAATTACCAGAGGAAGGTCCGGCCATACTCCTGGCTCATGAACCGGACTTCGCCGATATAAGCTCCACCACCGGTAGATTCGGTTTACAGATTTCAGGCCATTCCCACGGGGGACAGTTTGTAATACCTGGACTGGGTACCATAATTAGAGGGCCCCATTTCGTTAAGTATCCCCTTGGCAAATATCAGGTGAAGGACATGGTTCAGTATACCAGCAGGGGATTAGGTACCAACGTTTTCTGGTTTAGAATCAACTGCGACCCGGAGATAACGGTGTTCACCTTGAAGGGGGCGAGTTAAATTTGAAAATTTACTGCCCTAGAGGGCGGTAAATTTTTCAGTAATCAGGTTTCCCATACTTACAATAGTATTTGTTTTCAAGCCCATATTCTTCCCATACAGGGCATTCAGGACATTTACAGATTTTATTAAAATCAAGATCTGAACATAGTGCTTCTCCAGTGGTACAATACATTCCCGGGACCCGGTCCCTCTCAAAGTACATGCCACTTTCACTGGAGTAAGCTATCTCAAGCATAATCCTTCTTTTCCCCTCGGCACATTCACTTTCCTTTTGGACGGGACAGCCAGGGCATAAACATTTTTTGATGTTTCTCACACTGAAATCAATTTTAACCAACAATTAACACCCCCATCAGATTCTATATAATTAGTTATACTAAAACTGGATCATTATTTTATTGGTGGATAAGATAAAATATCCCCCAGTACAAATTTGAAATAATTTTATCAAGAAACCAGAGGAGACATTTAGAAGTGGGTGATGATTTTATGATAGAAATAGAATCTCTAAGCAAATCCTTCGGTAAGATAAAGGCCTTAGATAACCTCAACCTGGATATAAAAAGAGGAGAGCTCCTGGGGATCATCGGGCCCAACGGGGCGGGTAAGACCACCGCCATCCGGATCACCTGCTGCATCCTCAAACCAGACTCCGGTGATGTGTTGGTGGACGGTATGAGCATCCACCAGGAGCCGATCAAGATCAAATCCATGATTGGATACTTACCAGAGGAGCCTAACCTATACGAGCGTTTCAAAGCCAAAGACCTTCTAAGTTACTTCGCTGAACTCTACGGTGTCCCTAAAGGAGAGATCGATAGCCGAATAGAAGAGCTATTGGAACTGGTAAATATGAGCCATCGAGCGGAAGATCGAATAAACACGTTCTCTAAGGGGTTAAGACAGCGTGTAGGCATCGCCCGGGCGCTCATACACGACCCCCAGATACTGATATTTGATGAGCCCACCATGGGCCTGGACCCAGCCACCGCCCATAACATTCGAGAATTTATCAGAGAACTCAAGGGAGATAAAACCATCATACTATGCACACATTACATGGACGAGGCCGATTCACTCTGTGATCGGGTGGCCATCCTGAACCAGGGCAAAATTATGGATATTGGCACTCCACAGGATCTTAAATCAAAAATCCGTGGGGATTTAATCCTGAACATCAAAGTGGAGAATCCTGGTGGGGACGTAGTTAAGGGGGAGGTAGTTAAGGCCATCGAAGGTTTTTCTACGGTAGAAGATGTGGAGATGGTTGACAATCAATACACCATCTCCCTAAAATCAAAAAACGATATAAAGAATATAATCAACGTATTTGAAGGAAATATCCTTTCGGTAAACACCAAGGAACCCACGCTGGAAGATGTGTTTATTAATTCGTTTAAACAATGATGATGTCGCAATGATGATGTCCGCTAAATATGTTGGATATTTGAAAATAACTTTGGGGTTACCATCTTGAGATTCACAACCATAACCAAATGGGAACTCAAGGAAACACTTAAGAGTAGAAAATTTTTAACCATCTTCTTCCTGCAGATTTCAGTCCTATTTTTAATGTTATTCGTATTTAATGCATTTATAACCAACATTGAATCGCAAGAGGGAATTTCCATAACCCCCTCCCTTTCAGGATTTGCTTCCTTAAGTGTAGATGATGAGGGCCGTCTTTTTTCCAAATACATCAACCCCGAACTCATAACAATCACCCATGCCAGCTTCGATGATTCCATGAAAAATTTAAATTCCGGTAAAACCATGGCAGTAGTGTTGGTACCGGCTGATTCCCTGGATAAGATAAGGAACATCGACACCATCGAGGTAAAACTGTATCTGGACCAGGCTGATCCGAAAAGAAGCGTGGTGAGGGATGAAGTCAATAACACCGCTAAAATATTGGCTATTACTCTGTCAAATTCCTGGATAGATTCCCTAACACTCCAAAATTCCACACCAGCCGTGGTAACTGAGGAAAATACTGGTGAGTCCCTTCCCATGCAGATAGTTACCAAGGCCATGCTAGCCATACTCCTCTTTTTACCCCTCTTCTTATTTGGAAACATGATTATAGACAGCGTTGTTGGGGAAAAAGAGAGAAAAACAGGTGAAATACTCATGGCAATGCCCATAAACTCTTCAGACATTATCATCGGCAAGAGCATGGCTGTGGTGGGGGTTATAGCATTGCAGGTTGCTATCTGGATGGGGATACTCTTAATAACTGGTTTTGAAATATCAAACCCACTCCTGGTTTACCTCCTGGTGATTATTACTGCCGTTCCAGTCATTGGAGTCACGGTGATCATCGCTGCCTATTCAAAAAATTATAAAGAAGCAGGTATAGGGCTGACGTTTGGTTATGTGGCTATAGTAGGGATTTTAATGATTCCTTCATTGATTTATATAACAAATAAATCCCTTATATCTAATATTTCCCCTCTAACCATGGTAATAAGGCTTTTTTCAGGAGATATAATTCCGGCCTGGCATTTTCTAATTCCCCTGGGATTCGTGATAGTGGTGAGTGCCATCACCTACTGGATTTCCATAAAGCTATTCCAGCGTGACGATGTGGTTTTTGGACCCCGGCCGGGATTGATAAGACTTATTTTAGAGTTCTGTGGTTTGAAAAGGCGCGGTGGATGATGCCCTTAATTAGATGGAAAACTTTAAATATGATGTAATGTATTTCTTACATTATATGTAACATATTTTTTACAATATATTTTTTTACAAAAATGGGGTGATTTTGGTGGTGATAGTTAAGCCAGAATGATTTAAAAAGGGTCGTTCAGATCCATTTTTACAATATATTTTTTTACAAAAATGGGGTGATTTTGGTGGTGATAGTTAAGCCAGAATGATTTAAAAAGGGTCGTTCAGATCCATATGGTGTTAAGATGTCCTGGCAGGGATGGATTTATCTAATAATTGTAATTTCAGTGCTTTTTATGGACTAATACTACCTCAAAATATGATAATTCATTTAATTGTCAGAGGGGTATTTTTATTCTTATTTATGGATATGATAATGGCAACTTATAACTCAATGGATGAAATGGGAAGAAAACATTACTCAATTTCCATGAGGAACGCGGCCTGGGGAATGTTTATAACCATCATCTTATCTTCCATGGTCTTGAGTTATATCCACATGGAAGGAAGTTTAAACATCTTAATCATCGCTACTGCGCTGATAGGTGGTTTGATAGGCTTAATAACCAGATACAAATTAGAAAAGGAGAACTAAATGAAAAACCCGTGGTTATGGTATCTAGGATTTTTAGGTATACAGCTTGATTTAAGGTTGGAACTTAAAAAAAGAGAAACCATAAAAACCAAGATCAAGGAGTACAGGAAAGAACTTAAAATCACTCAGGAAGAGTTAGCGGAAGCTGTAGATGTAACTAGACAGACCATCATAGCTTTAGAGCAGGGGAAGTATAATCCTTCATTGATACTGGCCTATAAAGTGACTAAAGCATTGAAAAGAGAGCATATAGAGGATGTTTTTGAAATTGAAAATGAAGATTTAAATAGTTAAACATGATTATTAGAAGTACACTACAAAGGAAAAGAAGTACACTAAAATAGAATTTTTTTATTAGGAGACGGAAAATGGGAATTAACAGTTTATCATTTAAAAATCTCAGAAGAAGAAAGCTTCGCAGTATACTGACCATGCTGGGAGTGGTTATAGGAGTAACCGCCCTGGTGGTTCTGGTGGGTCTTACCACTGGAATGACCAACTACATGAAGGAATCCACCACCAACATAATGGGAGACGTCATGATAATGAACAGCACCGGGGGAGGGACCATCATGTCCCAGTCGGGCAGTTCCTTTTTAAGTCCAGAAGCGGTAGATGAATTAAGAAACATGTCACAGCTTTACAACATCAAAGAAGAGGTGCAGTTTTTCACCGAATTTAACGGGACAAGTATCTATATTGTAGGAACGAGCGATTGGAGCCAGGTAGAAATAAATGGAACTCCCGGAGTGGTTATAAGTCCAACAGTGGAAGCTATGGGTTACAAAATTGGGGACAAAATAACCATTGAAGACCAGGAATTTACAATAACCGGTACAATCAGTGAAGGTGCCATGGGGATGGGAGTACTAGTTTTAGATACAGATAAAGCCCTACCCTTGAATGATAACAAACCAACTAGCCTCACCGCCAATACCCGGGGAGATCCAGAAGTAATTAAAGATGAAGTAGAAAACACAGTCGATGGAATCACAGTTTCCACCAAATCCGACATGTCAAAACAGATCGACGACATGATGAGCGGTCTTACCCTCTTTATAGGTGGAATAGCCAGCATAGCTCTACTGGTGGGTGTTATTAGCATCATCAACATCATGCTGGTCAACGTAACCGAGAGAACACGGGAAATAGGGGTATTAAAGGCCATAGGATTTACCAGTAGGGAAGTCCTGGGCAGCATACTATTAGAAGCAGCCCTCATAGGTTTCATAGGGGGAGTGGTTGGTTTAATCATAGCTGCCATACTACTGCAAATCGCAATAATGTTATTCGGTTCGCAAATCGGCGATATCCAACTGGTTCAGATGCTGCCTGTATGGTTAATCGCCGGAGTACTGGGGGGCGCGACGGGATTAAGTGTCCTGGCCGGTTTATACCCTGCCTGGAGAGCTTCTCGATTAAACGCAGTGGAGGCGCTTAGAAATGAATGATCAAAACAACAACGTCCTGGAATTTAAAGACGTCTGGAAAATATACCAGATGGGAGATGAAAAGATCAACGCACTGGCCGGTGTTAACCTGAACATACAAAAAGGTTCCTTCACTTCTATAATGGGACCATCCGGTTCAGGAAAATCAACCCTGCTCCACGTGGGCGGGATACTGGATATGCCTACCAAGGGCACCTTACTCATGAACGGTAAGGACACCAGCACACTATCTGGAAAGGAACAGGCCACATTCCGCAGGAATGAGATAGGATTCGTTTTCCAAAGGTTCAATCTCATGCCACAACTTTCAGCGCTGGAAAATGTTTTATTACCCATGATAAAACCAGATTTAGAGAAAGCCAAGGAATTACTGGATAAAATGGGGTTAGAAGGGAAGCATAACAAGCGGCCTAGCCAGCTTTCCGGTGGAGAGCAGCAGAGGGTGTCCATCGCCCGGGCTCTGATTAACAACCCCTCATTAATCCTGGCTGACGAACCCACCGGTGAACTGGACACTAAAAATGCCGAGGTAATAATGGGTATCCTGCATGACCTTAACAAAAAGGAAGGCGTTACTATAATCATAGTAACCCACAATCCTCTGGCTGCTGAATTTACTGATGAGATAATTGAAATGCGTGATGGGAACATTATATGAAGTGATGGAAACATAAAACATCATCATGAAGATACTTGCTCTTTCAAGAAAAGAGGCTCAGGATATACTTAACAATAAGATCTACCTGTTGATAATATTCATACAGGTGATCATCATCCTGGGGGCCTTCTCCATGGCCATTGTAACTGCTGTAGCCGCAGATCCGGCCCTCTTTGATTCATATGGCATCACATCCAACCTTAAAGTCGGGGTAGACCCGGACATAAGCAGGTCAGAGATGGCTGGATATTTGAAAGAGCAGGGGTTCACCCTGATAGTTTACAACAGTGAAAATGCAACCAAAGATTTGGGCAAAGACCTGGTAGCGGTAGTGGAGAACTCATCCCGGGGTGAGATGACGGTACATATAGATAACACCAACGTATTCTACGCCGTGGTAAATCAGAAAATCAATGATGCAGTAACCAAATATGAACAGGCCAAAAAATTAGAAGCAGCCGGGTTAAACCAGTCCACCATTAACATTGTCCAGAACTCCATTGTATTAACCGAGATAACAGTTAATGATGATGAAAAATCGCCCATTGCCATAGACAGCAGTTACTTCGTGGAGGTGATGTACGGGTTCATCGTACCATTCGTACTCCTACTGCCCTTTTTCATGGCCAGCAACATCGTAACCGATAGTGTGGTAGGGGAAAGGGAGAGAAAAACATTCGAAGTCCTCCTGATGGTACCCCTCACCAGCTCCATGGTGATAATCGGGAAGGCAATTCCTATTTTGTCTTTTTCTGTCCTGCAAAGCTTGGCCTGGATCCTGCTTTTAGACCTGCTGAAGGTGCCCATCTACAATCCAGCCATAATATTCCTACTCCTACTCTTTGTTGGGTTAGGGTTCATCGGTGTGGGGATTATAATATCCATGCTGGTGGATAGTACCAAAGAGGCAAACTCAGCCATAACCCTGGCCCTGGTATTTGCCACTTTCATACTCTTCTTTCCCCTTTTTACCAAGGCCCCTTACTTCGAAGCCGTACTTAACTTCATACCCACCGTGCTGTTGGTTAAAATATCATCTACTCCCGTGGTAGATCCGTGGCTCTTACTTTCAACCATTCCCACCATTTTAGTTTCTACGGTTGTGTTTGTTTTATCGGTGCGATACTTCAGGCATGAAAGGGCCATCAGGCTTTAATGATTGAAATATGAGTCAAATTAAAAAAAGGATAGATTAGGAGTTATTTTAGTTAAAAAATAGTTTATTTTAGATCAGATAAATAACCAGACTCATAAACAGTGCAGACAC
>WOYJ01000148.1 GCA_011620845.1 Methanobacteriaceae archaeon | reverse complement strand
ATAGTGTATTGTACAAGATTGGTGATATCATCACTAATTCTTATTTGTTTTGCTAATTTATTGGTGGAATATTTATTTTCAAGGAAACTTTACCTTATTATTTTAAAAAATTTACTATTTGGAGGCCATTCTGGGACTGGCGTCCAGTGAATTCAGTAACTGGCGCAGAGATAGAAAGAGAAGACGAAGAAAGAAAAATTCAACCAGGACCTTGATCTCCCTGGAAAATGAAAGGAATATAGAGCTACTTAAGGAGTTCTGATACAAGTTAAATGATGCAGAAGAAAACGAAAGAGATGAAGACCAGGAAAAAATCAGCCTGGCCCACCGGCCCATCAAGATGCCCCTGCCCTCATGGAACCAAGTGATGTGGAGCAAACAGGCACCACTACTCACCATAAACTTCACCGACAAGGAGATAATAGAAATATCATCCTTCTATAACTGTCTGCAGAAGCTGAAATCCATCTATACTAAACTCTTGGATTTAGATGCCAAAGACAGAGAGTACAACAGTACATATGCTAAAAACGGAGTGGATTTTTCCTCCATACCACGTTCAAAACGTTTCCATGAGGAAGCACCCGGGCTGTGGGATGAGTTTGAAGATATAACCTTGGGATTGATTGAGAAGGGTTGTCCATTAGATCCGAATATAAACTAGCTTTTTTTAACGTTTGAACCTAGTGATGGGTTTAAAATCTTGAAATTTACTAATCACATCGTTAGGGATAGGAGATCCATCCCCCCAGTACCGGTCTAATTTTGGGATTAATTCAGGTAACTGGTTTGTATGTCCTTGGATTACCATTTCAACACCTTCATTAAGACTATACCAGTACCAGTTGGCACTCCCCAGGAAGAAGATTTTCCCATCAACCAGGATGACCTTGGAGTGGAGGTTTTCTAATGATTTTGCCTGGAAATTGTTCAGGTTCTGCCGGGCGAAGTTCAGTGCAGATAATGTTTTAGTATCTATCACCCCATCATCTATCCTGACTATGAAGTTGACCTCAATTTCTTTACTGGGTAGTGAATCTACGATTATACGAGTAAAATAAGCGTCCAGCCAGGGACCAACTATTAAAATATTTTCCCCTGCATCATGGATAGTTTCTTTGAGTTGGGTGAGGAGATGGCTTTTGGTCAGGAGTTTCAGACTTTTCGATGATTTTAACATTTTATTACCTTAAAAATAATTCATATCATCTTCCAATGGTTTAATTATCTTTTTAAGCTGATGACTTATTGATGTTAATTCGTACATCCAAACCATGATTTATAATTTAAATTTTCTCTCCATCCCCTTTTATTTCAAGAATTGTTTCGTATTTTTTTAATCATACGTGGATTTGAGACTAACTTCTTGACCTTAATGAGTTGGTTTCAAAAGATCTTCATCGTAGTTTCCATGCACCATTTGAACCTCTCTGACTTGTGGAAGTCGGAGATTCTTGCTTAGATAACTCTAATGAGTCATAGTGACATAAGCTTAAATTCCCGACGCACCGGCGGTAACTAGATAAAAAGCCTAATGTATTCTTTCTATCCAGTTTACTTTATCAAAGTCCTTATCAAAGGTTACTACCTTTTTTATGCCTAATTGCATCATAGATTCAACAATAGTACAATCTGTAAATGATAAATCACCATTAAATTCTAAATATGTTTTCATTATTTTACTATTATAATTACTAATTTCTGTTTCATTAAATATGGTACAGGTATCTCTTAAATAGTTATATGCTATTTCACAGGTACTCATATCTGTTTTCATACCTAATAAAGTGATTGTTTCATTTAATACAGCTTGACATATGATCCTGTCTTTTACAGGTATTTCTTTTATGAGTTCACTTGCTCTTGTAAACCAATAATCTGTTTTTATAAAAAGACCGATGAAGAAATTAGTATCTATGAATATCAACTCTTTTTATCCCCTTTTTTGTATAAATCTTCCACTAACTTAACGGCGTTTGTTTTTTCTTTTAAGGATACCATACCAATTACATCATCATCAGTGACTTTTTTTCTGAAACTCAGTTCTACTTTTCCCTTATCATTTATCGTCCATTCAATTATATGATTTTTAGTCAATCCCAGTGTTTCCCTTATTTTTTTAGGAACTACTGTTTGAAATTTGTCGTAAATATTAGTTTCAACTTTAATCATGGTAATCACTACAGAACAATTATATATTTCTTACTATTTATAATTTCTTACAATCTGTCTCTACCTTACAGTTGGTAAGAAACCAGAAGCACCATTTCACGTGTTATCACATTCCTCTCCATGCAAAAACCAGGAGGAACATCTGATTCAAAATTAGCAGAGAGATTGAAGGCTTCACCAACCTTAATTCGGACTATCCTGAACATTCTGGAGAAGACACAGTTAATTTTCAGTGTAAAACCATATGGTGGCCCAGGTAAAATGATCCGCAAACCATGGAAATACTATTTCCTTTCACCATCAATTAACGCAGCCCTGAATTATAAACTGGGAAACTACGATCCAGTTAACCGTGAAATACTAGGGGGACTTGCAGAAAATCTGGTAGCATCCACCTTCTTCAGATGGAAAGAAACCCATAACATCCCCCTTAACATATCCTATCCCACAGAAAAGGGAGGGGCAGATTTCCTCTTATTCCGGAATCTGGACGATAGCATACCGGTCGAGGTGGGTTTAAATAAGAAAAAAACCGGGCAGCTTAAAAAGTCCATCCGAAATTATGGATCAAGCTATGGAATATTTATATCCAATGGATTCAGTAAAATAGATAAGAAAAATAACATCATAACAATTCCACTTACCACATTTTCATTTCTATGATGCACATATAGCCTGGGTACCAACAGTCCCTTTTTCTGTAATCGATTATGTCTGTTACACCATATTCCCTGACCACTTTTATGGACTCATGCGTGGTGTCTACGGTTAATATCCGCCAGGCACCTTTGAGTTTAGCCCCCGTGAATTCAGTTGAAAAATGTTTAATCAAAAATTAATACAAAATAAGCTGCATTAAGTAACTAAGCGTTCAATGTACTCTAATTATTCCGTTTTTGTTATCAAAATCTTCATCGAAGCTTACTATTTCATCTATGTTCTCTTTTTTCATCAAATAAAGATACATTGAATCAAAAAAGCTGATGTTGCCGTTGTATTTTAAAAATTCCTTCATTGCATTGTTATAGTATTTCTGGTCTTCAATTACCCTGAAATTTTCAGGTAAGTTACTGTAGATTTCCAGTACCTGTTTTGCCTTTAACTTCAACCTTATAATGGTTATGGTTTCTGCTATTACCAGTTTTGAGATTACCTTTTCTCTGTTTTCAATTTTTCCTGCTATTTTCATGGCTTTTTCATGGTATTGATCTTTTTCTGCAAAGAAACTAATTAAAAAGGAGCTGTCGAGAAATATCATTCAAGTTCTCCTTTTTTAAACTTTTTTTTAAGTTCTACTGAATTTATAGGTTCCTCTGTTTTATAACGACCACCCATTTCCATAAAATCTAATTTTTTAACGAATTCCACTTCCAATTTCCCATCTTCGTCTAAAAACCATTCTATATAATAATCTGTACCCTTTATGCCTAATTCTTTCCTGATCTCCTTGGGAATTACAGTTTGATATTTATCATACATATTCGTTTTTGCCATAATAGTCATAAAACCACTGAAATTATTATAACTTTCTTACTATTTATAATTTATCTTGCTCCCTGATTATAATAATTATTTCAATTAGTAATAATAATATTATATAAAATATGAATCATGGTGTTGAAAATGGAAATTTCTGATATTCTGAAAATGGACGAAGGAACCCGGATAGAATTCAAGGAAGAAATGAACGATTCCGCCTACAAGACATTGGCTGCATTTGTAAATACTGAAGGAGGTAAATTATTCTTGGGAATATCTGATGATAAAAAGATCTCCGGATTTGACTGCTCAGAACCGATTTTAAGAGTTGTCACTGATAAAATTGTTAATAATATTGGTGTGCACCCTCAAATAAACTGTTATAGTAGTGAAAACAAGAATATCTTAGTGATTAAAGTGGAAAAAGGAAATTTAGTCCATTATAAGGGTAAATATTATCAAAGGGTTGGAAGCACTACCCGCCTGATGCAGGAAGATGATCTAAGAAATTTTTTCTTACAGAAATTTAATTGGGATTCAATGCTCGGAAATTATGATTTGGAGGAAATAGATGTATCTACTGTGAAAAGATTTCTGAAGATGGCGGAAAGAAGCGGTAGATTAAAAACAGAGGATGATGAAGATGTCATGCTTATCCTTGAGAAACTTAAACTGATAATCGATGGAAAATTAACCAATGCAGGTTATATTTTATTTGCTAAAAATCCCCAAAATCATTTCACTAATGCCATTTTAAGAGTGGGAAGATTTAAAGATGATATAACCATCACTGGTGATCGCTTTATTGATGGCAATCTTTTTAATCAAGTGGTAGATGCTGAAGAAGCCATAAAGAATTTTATCAATGTTCGGTATGAGATTACTGGTGAAGAATTTACCCGTAAGGATGTATGGGATTATCCTCTGGAGGCTATCCGTGAAATTCTATTAAATGCTATTGTGCATCGTAATTATCACCTGCATAATCTACAGACTCAGATCAGAGTGTACGATGACCATATATGGTTTCACAATGCTGGCGGACTTCCTGCTGGGATGACAATAGAACTATTAAAAAAATCGCACCGATCTGTAGCTCGAAACCCTCTAATTTCCAAAATATTCTATTTGTCCGGACTTGTTGAAGAATATGGAACTGGAATAAAACGTATTGTTGATTCGATGAGAAAAGCAAATAGGGTTGAACCAGTTTTTAAAGAAGAAATGGGAGGTTTTTCAGTTTATATAGGGAAAACAGTTTATGATAAGAATTATTTCAAGGAACATGGTCTCAATGAAAGACAAATAAGTGTTATGATGTATGTGATGAAGAAAGGAAGTATTAAAATCGATGAATATTGTAGAATTGCCCCAAATGTTAGTGAAAGAACACTTCAAAGGGATTTAAACTTTTTGATTGAAAGAAGGTTGCTGGTTAAAGCGGGAGGATCTAAAAATATTCGTTATGAGAAAGTTATTTGATCATAATTATTCCCGACATTTTCCCGACATTTTCCCGACATTTTGTCGGGAAACTAACATATTACGACATCATGGTTAACTATACCCAGAGGGTTCATTATAAAAATTTATTCTATTGATAAAACGAACGCTTGCAAGTAATTTTTATCCTTTCCACAGTTTACTTAGTACTCTATCAAGATCATTTTGAAAGCTAATATGTATGGCATTGTTATTTTGTAAATGACTTTGTGCATTTTTCTTAATCCGCATTTTTAGTTTACAAAATGCGAACAACTCGTTTCCAGATCAAAACAAAAAATTTTATAATCCGTAAACAATAAAATAATGGTTATGGTAACCCAACTGGGCAAATATGCCGACGTTAACGGAATTAAGCTCTACTGCGAAATCCACGGCGAAGGTAAACCGCTCATCCTCCTGCACGGTGGCCTCGGGGCTATAGAGATTTTGGAGAGAACCTCCCTGCCCTCGCTAAAGGACGAAAAGTCATAGCGGTCGATTTACAGGCCGCATGAACGTACACCTGACATCAATCGTCCTCTCAGCCACCAGTTGATGGCGGACGATATCGCAGCTTTTATCAAGTACCTCGGCTACGGGCAATGCGATGTTATGGGTTATTCACCTGGCGGTAACGTCGCCATTCAAACAACGATACGACATCCAGAAGTTACCGATAGACTCATCCTGGCCTCGAATCCATTCAGGCGTGATACATTATCCGGACATACTCATGCAACAGGGTCAGGTCAATGCAGCAGCAGCCGAAGGAATGAAGCAAACACCGATGTATCAGTTGTACACCAGCATTGCCCCGAAACCGGAGGATTTCCCCAGACTCCTTGAAAAGATGGGGAAACTGATGAAGAAAGACTTCGATTACTCAGAGCAAATAACCGGCATCAAAGCACAGGTACTCATCGTTGCCGGAGATGCCGATATATTCCCACCGGCACATGCAGTGAAGATGTTTGGCCTCCTGGGTGGCGGCAAAAAAGACGGAGGTGGGGATGGTTCAGGAAGACCCAACTCACAACTCGCCATCCTTCCCGGCCTTACACACTACGCCATGGGCACCGATCCCAGGTTGGCCGAGGTAGCGATACGATTCCTTGATGAAACGGTGTCTGAGAAGGAAAGGTAGTGAAGAGAGATAATATTCAATGGAAGACAGGTCATAGGAAAGATAAAAACGAAATGCAGCGTTCTATCACTAGATTTATAATAATCCAACAGCATATTAGTATTTTTAAGCCTTTTTAATCGGGAGTAGTTATCTTAATTATTATTCCAAACTCGTTTTGTATGGTAACGATATTTATATAGTAAATACCATCATAACTAGTAACATGGATGAAGAACTAAAGAAACTCAGGGAAGAATTTGGATTGAACCAAATCCTTAAACCGGAGGATATAAAACCAGAATACCGTGGTAAAACTGCTACAGAGATAATTAGGGCTCTAAGAGAAAAGTATGGTTAGATCGTATCTCCGGGATGTGCTGTTTTTATTAATTCGTTGATTTTTGTACTGTCCAATATCTTGTTATCAACAGTGATGAAATAATAGCAATCACTACATAATGCTTCGGCGAGTAATTTAGTATCTGTAATTTCTATTCTAGAATCTGCATCTCGGATCTTCCTAATACAGCCAATATAGTCTGGAAGATTTAAGTCACATATGATAAGTCTAATGATTCTATGTTCGCATTTATTTCTTGAAATGCCCCTGTTCTTTTTATATTGTCGGATATACCATCAAGAAGTGATAGATAAAGTTCCCCCAACACTAAATGACTTATTTTTCCCTTGTAAACCCTTGGTATCCTTCTGAGATACTTAAACATTCCTTTTCATCTGGATCTTTGAACACAAGACTAGCCAGTATGGAAGTGTCAATGAAGTGCGTTGATTTAATTCTCATAACATCTAACTCAAAATATTATTATTACTTTTTATTAAAAAAGTAGTATAAATAGGTGGCCATTGCTGTACAAAAATAGTAGAGCTCATTAACTATTTTTGTTAAAAATTAGTGAGAAATAATATGTTGGATAAAAGAACAACGATTTTGATTGTTTTAATAGTAATATTAGTAGTTGTACTGGGATTTGCCGGGGGATATATTTTATACGGAAACCAGCCGGATAAAAACGATACATCAGTAGCCAATCAAACCAACGTTACAGTTAACAATAGCAGCCAAAGCGATAGTAATAGTGATACTGATAACGCCTCAAAGGAACAGCCACACAACGATGTGTCATACAGGATTACCTCAAACACCCCAAACTGTCCAAACTGCGGATCAAACAACATAGCACAATTAGCAGATACTGAAGTAGACACCAGCACAGACGAATGGGTAGTCCAATCAAAATGCCGATACTGCGGATACAGGTGGGAATACAGGGTTTCCAGGAGTGTTTACAGTTGATTTAACTGAAAATTAAATATTAAATTGGGCCCTATAAAATTAATGTTTGGATTCCAAAATATTCTCACGGGGCCATTCCCTGATATTAGTTCTCTAAATATAATGAAAGGATCTTAGACTAAAAATAGACTTCTATTCAAAATCAATCCTTTTTATACATCACCTTATAATCCTTCCAGGGATTCTTCCCAGCTTTCGACGGTTTTTTACCCTGAAAAATAATTTTAACTTCACAAGAAAGTGGCACCTTCTCCAGTAAATTATCCAACACCGTAGACCCCCAGAACTTTATTTCCTCCCCTTTCTGGGTTTTAATGGTGTAAAGATTACTTTTAAACTGACCAACACCCTCCTCTTTATCTAAATATTTACCCTGAATAGACTCCCCTATTGCATCCGGCTCCCACATCTTAACCTGTTCCTTCTCTTCATCATCACTTGAAACTTCAATCCAATCGGTCATTTTTATGACTCCTAATATTATACTTACTCTTTAACCATATCATCATTATATAGTTCATGTGGTATTACTGATGAAGATTAGAAAAATCAGGAAAGAATTAGGATTGAAACATGTCATTGAACCTTAAAGAATAAAGCCCAGAATACTGTGAGAAAAGCAGAATTATTAATTTACTATTTATAAC
>WOYJ01000073.1 GCA_011620845.1 Methanobacteriaceae archaeon | reverse complement strand
TGAAATATTATTTCTGCACTGAATAATTTCCAGATAAACATCTTCATTTTTATCCTCCCGATTCTTGGCCAAACTAGCTAATACAGATTTTTGGTTCTCCAACTTAGACCTAATGAATTCCTTTGATAAAAATCCGCTTCGACTATCATTATAACTTAAAAATTGTTCTCTTCTAGCCTGAACATTCCTAAGCTCTGGTGGTGAGAGTCTATATATTAAATCACCACTCCAATTTAAAACCACCATATCCACATCATTTAGGGCCATTAACCTGATAGCGTCAAAACTAACCGAACCTTTCCCAGTTATTATTATTTGAGAAAGCTCTTCAGCCAAAAAATAGTCTATTTCCTGGCCTTTTTCTTTAACTATGATCTGATTATCCCTTTTACCAATATATTTACCATAGCCATCCACCACTAAACGCATAGCGGATCATCCTCATAGGATTTTAAATTCATCAGATTCTTCCAAAACTCTCTTTTCAGCTGAAAATATCCTAGTCATGTCTTTGCATTTGTCACAGATTGGAATAATATATATGCTATCTTTAGGGCCGGAAAGATGATATTGAATAACATCTCCTAGTTCAATTCTCTTTTGACTTTTTAAATTACCTAGAAAGGCTGATTTCTGTATTCTATGCAATCCGAAATGTTGCAATTTTTTTATCAACCTGGAACGTTCATGGTTATCAGAAATGTCATAAATCACCAGAGTCAACATTTTGAACCTCTTTTATAGTTCCATAACCCTGACTAACTCCTTTGCCTAATCCAAAAAAGTCAGGAATCCTGAAGTTAACCCTGAACTCACCCCTAAAGCCCCATATTTGTAAACCTTTAAAATTAACTCTTTCCTTATCTAAGTGGGAATGTGCATCTAGGTGGCGGTTTGCTATAACATTTAAACCTTTGCACATTGATAAAATATTCCCTACCAATGTTCGGTTTAAAAGTATCTTCTTCTCCTTCCATTCCCTGGTTTCATTGAATATTTTGTAATTTTTGGAATTTAGACCAATCCAAGGAGTTAAAAACTTGTAATGAATAACTTTATCGGTCCGCACTTCAGAAATCTTTTCGTACAAAATTTTCTGCTCTACCTTATACTTATTCTTCCCCAGTTCGAGTTCTTCAAGATCACTAGAAATATTTTTCACCACTTCTGCTCCCTCATCAATACCTAAAATTGAAGGAAAACCACTAATAATCTTGTATTGAACCTTAGGGTAAGTGTAAAGAAAATTAGTCCCGTTCAAGTGATGATGAAGTATTATATTATCCGGAAACTCGTTTCCAATATAGCCCCGGAGTTTATTAGCCTCCTCTTTAACAGGATTATCCGTTTCTAATATAAGATAAGTGGTCTTAAACTTCATAGTTTCATGAACTCTGCCTTCACCATTAATTCTTCCAGATTTCGATAGAGTAAGCAGCCTAAATTTAATACCCTATCTTTCAACTCAGAAACTTCTTTCTCTTCAGTTATTGGTTCAAATCCATGAGCCAGTACGGAATTATTCCTGTTACTTAGAAGATCTAAAAGTCTTTTGTCAGTATAAAATTCTGACCCTAAATCATCTTCTAGCTCTTGGAGAAGTTTATATCCTTCCCTTAAACCAATGGTAATTTTACCATTTTTACTCTTTTCCTGGTACTTCTCCTTCACAGATTCTGGGACCTTTTTCAAGTCCACATCTGAGGTTTCAATTCCATATTCCTTTTTTAACTTAGTCTGGGCGATGAATTCCACCACCCTATAGAGTCGGGCGACAGCATCATCATATTTGCCCTCCTGAAATCTTCTTTGGGCATTATTAATAAGATCAGCTAGTAAATAATATTCTTTAACCTTCTTAGCATTAACTAGAGTTCCCAGAAACTCCTTATTCTTTTTAAAGGATTCATCTTTAGTGCTGATATGAGCAGTGGTTATTGATTTCAGGGCATCTTCGTGGTTGAATTTATCCCAAGAATTATAGGCTGACACTAAATTTTGGTAATCTTCCTTATTTTCATCCCGGACAATTTCCATAAGGATATCTTTGGCTGTTTCGAATCGATACTGATTGAAAGATTCCTTTACCTTCGCCATCAAGAGATCATCATAGACCGAGTAAAGATTTTGAGTCTTTATTTCCTCAGTATTAAGTAAGATCAATCCATTTGGACCTCTCTCCCCTGATACTAGGGTTAATTCTTTATGATAAAGTACGGATGCAATTGCAGCGCTCATGGTCATGGTTTTAGTGCCAGATGTGTAGTCAATTATAATATCCCAGTCTGGTCTTTCTAAAATTTCCGTACGGATCTTGCGGTAGCATTCCTCAAAATGATCCACATGATCGATGGTAATGAACTGATGAACACCCATTTCTTCAGACGTCTGTTCTTTATACTGTTCACCAATAGAATTAACTGTTAATTTACTAAGTTCTGAACCGAAAAAGATGATTAAATCTGGTTTATAGTGTAGAATAGATGAAAGAAGCCCATGAGCTAAACTATCTATTTGTTCTTTTTTCGCACCCACCCCAGTTCCAACAGTCATTAAAAGCGCTCTTTTCATCATCACACCAACTTAACCCATCCTAATGGTACATTATCTTCTAATACTACTTTGCGAGTCTTAGGAAACTCCTGAGGATATGTTTTACGTCCGGAGGCTTGCCTGACCTTATCATATAATCCCTTGTCTAGTTCTCTTATTTTGAGTCCAATTGTACTGGCCAGGAAACCAGTGCCTTGACCAATATTCATCACCGGGTTTTTCTGAGTATTATGAGATGACAGACTTTCGTAGAATCTCTCTAAGAAGTCTATATTGTATTTTTGGGAGAATTCTATCTCATTTTCGATAAGGTCTTGGGAGAACAAATAGATACACTCCCTAATCCGGTCAAGTGATAAATAATCCTCCATATATTCTAAGCGGAGGTTTTGGATTAGTTCATCGGTTTGGTTAAGGTTTATCTCAAAGCTCATCTCCTGATTTTCACCTATGGCTTCTATAAAAGTTTTGCCATGTTCAATAGAATGACGGTACCAGGTCCAGCCAGTTGAACCCGCTTTGACCGAATTCACGCTATAAACACTCACCCTATTTATAGGGGATGTATCTGTGACTTGTAAGAATCTCATTATACTGGTGTTAGGCTTTCTATTCTTGTCTGAGGAGAAGAAGTCGTCTGTGAAATTCTGTGAATCCCATTTTTTAATCTCAGGTTTCCCATTTCTTCCTCTACGGAAAAGTCGGTCTAATCGTGTTATATCCTTATTTTCCACCATATCATAAAGAATCGCTGTTTTAATTGAGCCTTTTATGGAAGTCCCGGGAATATAGGCAAGGTTGGAAGTTTTAATATGCTCTTGGACATTATCTGGTAGCTTTCCTTTAAGGTAAGAGAAGTATAATCTTATTTTTCCCAACCCACCCTTGGGAAGTTGTGTCTTAATCTGCTTCAGGAAGGAGTGTAATTTGAAATTAGGATCCTCCAATTGGATGACGAACTCGTCTTTAAGATCATCAGGAAGCATCATGAAAAGATGATTAATATCTGCCCTGACAAGTACATTTTCACCTTTAAATGAGGCTTTATAAAACTCTGCACTGCCATATTCCGCTCCACTACCCACATGAACTGGCGATATTGTGGAAACATTAAGTTTCATTTAAACGCCCCCTATTCCTACAGGGTATGCCATACCATACTCCACAGCATCCTCTCCTGAATCTACCAGACAACCATATACGGATTTATCTAATGATTTGAAACTTGAACCTTCCCTGAAGAACCTAATTTCACGTCTAAGAGCACCTGTTGAGGATCGACCCCTCTTTGAGCCTAACTCATACCAGAGATCATCTCCCATGGATTTTAACTCTTCAACCTGAGGTATATATCTGGAGAGGGTTATGAAACGTTCCCCTTCACCTGACAAGGGATTTTCATCTCTAATATCATAATCAAAATGACCCTTACCTATTGAGATGTCACCCCCGAAACCACGGTCCTTTAAAAAACGCATACATCCCTCCAGAATATTATCATAACCATCTTCCAAGAATCTAACCATAAAAAACAACCCTAATCCTTTCATGGCTACACCTGAGGAGTAGAAAATATTCTCAGAGGCATTGGTTATCCGGTTTATAGTATTACGGGGTATGGTTCCAGCAAAAAAGTTAAAATCAGATTTAAGATTTTTATGATATAGCAATCCGTCTCGAAGCAGGTAATCATCCATCCTTTGGTCGATTTCTTTTTCTCCTTCATTTATCCAGGAATTGAAAATACTTTCCTCGATGTAACGGGATTTCCTGATTTTCTTAGAAGTTTCCATATCATCAAATTTCCCTGGTTCTAACAAGGGTTTAGGAAAGAACCTTATTCTTTCATCCTCCTCTTGAATGTAGGGATATGCTGATGACACTAAAAATGGTGGATTACTATCTTTGAATTTTTCCAAGAGTTCCTGGAAAATTTCTGGATATATCTCTTTAATAGTGTAGATCAGTGCCCCGAAGATGGTGTCTGAATGGAGAGTGGGAAATAATGACCTGGGTTTAAGGTAGATAATCATCCTACTCACTTATGGAACTTATTGCTTCCTTTAAATTGGAGCCCTCTGCTATGATTTCTTCTGAAACTCCTTCCCGGTAGTAATCAGATCCTCTTCGGGCCACTTTAATATCTTTAAAGCTGATTTTACCATAACCTCGGGTACCGCTACCTCCTAGATAATTATCTTCTATTAAACGTAGGGCTTCAAATACCCCTTGGAAGTTCTGTTCGTCCTCATCTTCATATACACTGAATACTAGTTCTATGTTAAATTCTGAGCCGCGAGGTACTCTTTCATTTGGCCGGGGGTTGGCTGCTGATGTTATTCTGTCGATGGTGTTTTCATATTTAACTTCTGCACCTCGGATTACCTCTTGATTCGTTTCCCATGAATTCAAGGTTTCATCCGTAGGGAAGGAATCTCTGACAATAAGACGGGTGGGTCCTCTCTGTTTTCCTTCAGCTCTGTTATCATCTGCTGATACGCCGAATATTTTGCAGGGGAGACATGTGCCGCATTTGCATGGCTTTCCCCTGGTATTAATTATGTTTTCAGTTGATTGGGGGTTGTTCAGTTCCATGAGACTCCTCATCTTCCCCTTTAGTGATGATCCGGGTATGAAGGGAAGGTCAGAATTAGCGTCCCGGATGATTATATTATCAATTCCTCCAATCTCAATAGATTCGTTAGCTCCACCAACGTGAAGTCCTGTTTCACAGACCAATTTTCCTGTTATTATCATATTTTCTCTAAACTGCATTCTAATACACCCCCTTTATGCTCTTGGATTATAATATTTGTAATAAGCTACAATAGCTTCTAGAAACTCTACCATACAGTTAAAATTTTCTTTCTTATCTTCTTCTGTTCCTTTATCTACTTTACTCATGCAAACCTTCATCACCTGATAGAATTCTTCGGGTATAAGTTCTCTTCCCCGGGAATTTGCTAGTTTAGGTTTTAATAGATAAAATTGAGTTTCCATTTTATTCCATTCTTTTTCTCGTTCAATATCTCTGATAGCTCCAAAAAATTTTCTTAACTGACTAGTCTTTAGTTTAGGTTTGATATTTCTTTCCCGGGCTAATCTGCGGGATATGACATCAGCATATCCATCCTCATCAGCAAAGACTTTTGGTTCTAAATCTTTCAACATCTCCAACTGCTTTATATTACCTACTATTCCATTTATTTCTTGATCCATCCTTCTCCCATTCATCTAATCACCTGGTACGTAAACTTACCCATGATGCCGGTACTCTAATCCATGGCATGAACTTCAATCCTTCCTGGTTTAATTCTTCTCTTACTTTATGATTATTCACCGTACGCAATTTGTACTTATACAAGGGCACATAACTTCTCCGCTCTATTCGTGATTTATCCCTACTATTTGTACTCATACCTCCAAAGGTATTCTCCCAAAGGACTAACATGGAATATACCAGCCCCTTTGATATTTTTCCTTCTTGATTTAATTCCTCTAATTTAAGTCCGAATTCGAAGAGATCTACAAAACCCTTATAAAGGTCTTGAGTGTCCCATTTCAGTGTTTCACTAAATAAAGAAATACAATCCTTTCCTTTTTCATCCTTAGATAATTCTAAATATTTATCCGCATTTTTAACCGCTCTTTCCACTGGGAACTTACCCCCTCCCAGGAATATCCCTGCAGATAGACTTATATCCTGATTATTACATGTCCAATTTTTGAAATCTTCTCTTAAATCCTTTGCAAATGATATTACATTATCATAAGGTCCTAAAACAAGTAAATCATCCCCTCCGGAGTATACAGTGTATATGGTGGGTATGGCATTCTTTGAACATTCTTCACAGACTTTATCTTTACCTTTTTCTTGGTAGACAGTTACTGGGTTTTCCTGTTCATCAAATTCCAGCTGTTTAGATACTACTTTATCTTGGCAGTTGGGGCATACTTTTTCCAGTACCCGATAGTCTCTGGCCAGCCGATTAATATAGCCTGAGAAGAAAAAGTCCATAAAGGAGCTTAATGTTGAAACCCTGGATATCGTGGGGTGTTCTAATCCTTCTGCAAATATTCTGCCCAGATTATCAACATCCATTTTTAATATGCCTAACTTATTAGCGCCCTTACTTATCTCTGCTAGGTGACTGAAAAAAAGGGTGCCCTTCTGGGAATGATAAGGTACTGTATTTCCCATGAAAGTGAAACCAGCCGAAAACCGGTTATCTGTTTTTTTAATATTCATGAAATCAGTGTTATTAAGTTTCAGAACCTCAGTGTTTGAACTGGTTTTATCTAGAACTTTATTTACATCTTTATCAGTTTTAGCCAGCCAGTAACTAACTCCTAACAAGTTAACATCCCCACTTCGATCTTCACTAACTGAACGAATTAAATATTTTGCATTGGCTATTTTCCTTCCTAAGTCTTCATGGTCAGTGCAGGATCTGCAGAATGAATTATTGGCCTCATTCACATTACCACACACCGGGCAGATATTCGGTGGGGTTGTTTTTTCTTCCTTAAAAATTTCTCCTAACATATCCTGAAATTTCTGCCTCTTATGCCGCTGATTCTGATAGGATGCTTCTTCCATCAGCCTTCCAAATTCCTCCAAGTCATTGCCTGAGCAGGGTAATTTTGCCAGGGCCAAGTAGATGTCCGATCCAAAATTCTGGTAGAGAGTTTCGTTAACTTCCTTTAATGTTTGGTCTAATTTTTCATTAGCATTTTTGGTATGCGGGGCGATGATGGTGAAGTGACCCCCACCACAGAATAAGATGTTCGCTTCAGAAAGTTCAAGGTCGTTGATTATCCTGTGAGCTATGGCGTCGTTAAGTAGGGTTAAATAAAATGATCTGCCCCTTAAACGTTTGCTCATCCCTTTCTGAGCTTCTTGGGGTGAAGATATTTTATATATAAAATCTTGTATACCGGAGAGATCTCCACTAACCATTAGGTAACTATGTTCATTTTCATTGGCTATTTCCTGTTTTTCAATATAATAATGGTACAGACATGTTGCCAAAGCGGTAGTTGTCTTTGAATGATCAAAAAGAGATATGTCTGGCTCATCCATATAAACTGCTGATGGGATGAAGCTGGTGTATTTCTTTATAAGATAATATAATGTATTGAAATCTAATTCACCTATAATGTGCTGTGATTCTGAGGTGAATGATTTCCAGAGGTTTTCATACCTGTGCTGGAGATTATGCCCTTCAATTGCTTCTTGTTTGAGCTGGGTTGGTTTCAGGATTTTAGAAGTAGGATCTAATGTTTTTAAAGGAAAGTAGTGGGTTTCACTATCCCCTGTAATATTAACTTGTGAAAAAATAGATATGAGAGGTTCTTTATTAACTTCCTTGGTTTCACCACTCCTATCTCTCTCCTTTGAAGAGTGATGATCTGCTTGTTGCAGTATTTTAGCCATATCCGGATGACCAGATTTCTCCGGGTTGTGATGGTACAGTACAAGTTCTTCTATCTGTGGATCCAGATTCATATTGGTTACATAACTGGCTGACCATTTGGAATGAGCACCGTTAATTCCATAATCTTCTTTGCTCAGCTTAGCGTATTTAGAGTTGTGTTTTTTCCTGGTTCTCTGGTAGAATTTCCCTATATCATGTAGCAGGGCTGCTACTTGTAAATTCTTTAAATTCATATTTCACACCCCCTTTTTTACAAATAAAAATATTTTCCTCCAATAACAGTGAATGAAAGGATAATAATGTGAAATTGCCCTGCAACTATCAATTTAATATAAATTACTTATTTGATTAGTTAAACT
>WOYJ01000036.1:5742-8454 GCA_011620845.1 Methanobacteriaceae archaeon | reverse complement strand
TCTATATACATAATATAACCAAAACCTTAGTTTTAATATGTTTTTTTTAATTTATCAGGAATTTTACGTTTATGTCGAAGCCAAAACAAGAAATACCTGAATCAATCACCATCAGAAAGCCCCATTTAGATGATGGTGAATCACTCTATTTCCTGGTTGCAAGTTGCCCACCACTTGAAATCAACTCAGTATACAGTTACTTATTGGTATGTTCCCATTTTGACAGGACCAGTGCAGTTTGCGAGTTTAGGGATGATATAGTGGGTTTAGCTTCTGGCTACATCCATCCCCACCAGAGTGACACCCTCTTCATCTGGCAGATCGCAGTCCGCGACCATATGAGGGGTAGGGGGATTGCTCGGGAGATGCTTTTAAATATTTTAAAGCGTAAGGAACTGGGAGATATCAACTACCTGGAGACCACCGTTACATCTGATAACCGTTCATCCAGATCACTCTTCAACAATCTGGCCAGACACCTGGATGCACCCGTCACTGAGGATAGCTATTTTACCAAGGAAGTTTTCCAGGAGTCCCGTCATCCAGAAGAATTTATTATACGTATCGGACCGTTCAACCAGGAAACCAATTCATTTAAGTTACTTAACGAGTATAAAGAGGGAAGATACTATGGAAACCTTTGAAAATAATATGGAAACCTTTAATAAATTAGAATCAGAAGTGCGGAGTTATGTACGTAATTTTCCAGCGGTATTTAAAACTGCTAAGGGCTCTAAATTATATGATGAACAGGGAAATGAATATATAGATTTTTTCGCCGGAGCAGGAACCCTCAATTACGGACATAACAATCCGGTGGTATCAGAAGCCCTAATTGAGTATCTGAAGAAGGATGGACTGGTACATGGACTGGACATGGCAACCACTGCCAAGAGAGAGTTTATGGAGAAATTCAACGACACCATCCTGGAGCCCCGCCACATGGAATACAAGTTCCAGTTCTGCGGACCAACCGGTACCGACGCAGTGGAAACAGCCCTGAAACTTGCCAGGATGGTCAAGGGACGGTCGAATATCATCGCCTTCACCAACGCCTTCCACGGTATGACCATGGGGTCCATGTCGGCCACCGCCAACGAGTTCTACAGGGAGGAGGCCTTCACGAACAGGGCGAACGTGACATTCGTACCCTTCGACGGCTACTTCGGCCCAGATATAGATACCGCGGGTTACCTGAGACAGTTACTGGAGGATAAAAGCAGTGGACTGGACCTCCCGGCAGCCATGATACTGGAGACAGTACAGGCAGAAGGAGGAGTCAACGTGGCCTCCAAGAAGTGGCTTAAGGAGATAGAGAAGCTGTGCCGGGAATATGGTATTTTACTCATTGTAGATGATATCCAGGTGGGTAACGGCCGTACCGGGTCCTTCTTCAGCTTCGAAGAGGCTGGGATTAGTCCAGATATCATAACTTTATCTAAGTCCATTGGGGGTGGACTGCCGCTTTCACTGTTGCTCATGAAATCAGAGCTGGACAGGTGGAAACCGGGACAACACTCCGGGACCTTCCGTGGAAATAACCTGGCTTTCATTGCAGCCTCGAACCTCTTGAGCTACTGGGAAGATGATGAACTGTCCCGGGAGATATGTAAAAAGGAACAGTTACTCCGGGACAGGCTTATGGATATATCCCGGGAATATGACTCCCTGGAGACAGATGTAAGGGGTAGGGGTCTTATATATGGTTTACAGATACCTGATCAGGGCTTCTGCGGAGACGTATCAGCCGAAGCTTTCTCCCAGGGTCTGGTAATAGAATTATCCGGTGCTGATTCCGATGTGGTTAAGTTCCTCCCGCCCCTGGTGATAGAAGAAGAAATCCTGGAAGAAGGATTGGACATAGTAGAAGAGGCAATCTACACGGTTTATAATCGAAAGGAGTCCATTAACCAGATCTTAAATCATGATCAGCTCTTCGACCAGAAGGAATCCATCAACCAGGAACTGGATCAAAAGGACACCATCAACCAGAAGTTAGATCAGAGAGAATCCATAAATCAAGTGTTGAATCAGAAGGAATCCATCAACCAGATGTTGAATTCCAAGTGAATCCATAAATCAGGTTGGTTGAATTCCAAGTGAATCCATGAATCAGGTTGGTTGAATTCCATCAAGTGTTATATTCTAAGTGAATCCATTGACTGGATTCCTTTAATTTTCTTTTAAACAAACTAGGAGTTATTTTAATGATATTTAGAAAGATAGATGATATAAACGACACTGAACGGGAGGTGTTCGCACCTAACGGTAACTGGGTGAGCAGGCGCCTGCTTCTTAAGGAGGATAATATGGGTTTCTCCTTCCATGAGACTGTGATTTTTAAGGGTACCGAGACCAGGATATGGTATAAGAACCATTTAGAGGCGGTGTACTGTGTGGAGGGTGAAGGTGAAGTGGAGACCATCCCTGAAGGTGAGGTGTATCCCATCCGCCCGGGCACCCTGTACGCACTGGACAAGCACGACCAGCACTATCTAAGAGCCCTGGGTAGTGATCTGAGATTGCTCTGTGTTTTCAACCCCCCACTGGTGGGTGATGAGGTGCATGATGAGGATGGTTCCTATCCTAAGTAAGATTCATCCCATTGAATCAGAGAGTGTCATACACCATTAATTCTTTTTTAATTAGACTCTTTTTTATGGTTTAGACCTATTTTTATCCATCTCTTCTCATTGGTACTGGAGCACTACT
>WOYJ01000036.1:0-5642 GCA_011620845.1 Methanobacteriaceae archaeon | reverse complement strand
TTATGGTTTAGACCTATTTTTATCCATCTCTTCTCATTGGTACTGGAGCACTACTTAGGTATAGAAAATTATTAAGATATGCTCAGGTATAGGAAAATTATTAAGAGAATATGGGGACTTAAATTAAACTATGAAATTAAAATTTCTGGTAATGGGAGTGTTACTATTGGTGGGAATCGTAGCTATATCAGGCTGCACACAAAATGGGCAGAATACAACCGAATTCACTGCTACGAATACGGTAACCATAGAAAATTTCGCATTTAATCCCCCAGGAAATGACTGTGAAGGTGGGTACCACAGTAACCTGGATAAATAGAGAAACTGATCATTGATGTGGTAAGTGATACAGGCGCATTTACAAGTCCAGTACTCGCTAATGGGGAGAATTTTACCCATACTTTCACTGAAACAGGTGAATATCCCTACCATTGTGGATTACACCTCTCCATGACCGGTAAAATAATCGTTGAAAATTAAGGGTAGTAAATAATAAGGTATCCAAATGTTAAGTGAAATAGCGTATTTTCCCATCCTGGGAAAGCCATTGGTACTATATATGGGCATCACTACCCTCCTCCTATTTATTACCACAGCTTCTATGGGGTTTATCACCACGATTCTCCTATTTATAATTAACAGCATCACTGGGATTGTTGATTTTTAAAGGGAGGAGCATACCCTTTAAAGTCCACCCTGCAATGGCCAGCCTCGGTGTAATTACAGGGATAATCCATGGAAGCGTGGGAATATCAATCTATCTTTTATGATAGGTCCAGGATTATAATTAGATACGATTATTAGAATGTAATGCCAAAGTTATAGTAAGGAACAATTATACAGTTTAGTGATAAGGAGTGGAGTGAGGATCTATGGCTGATTTCAAGTACTTGGAAAAACAGGAGAAAATTATAGAAAAAAAGAAGGCTGAACTTGAGGATAAAACCAGGGATCTCTTACATGAATCCAAGATGAAGAAGCTTAAGGATAAATACAACGCCTTAGTTAAAAAGAATAAGTCAGAAGACTTAAACCTCAAGGATGAAATTCTCATGGGAATCTATAAAGACGCTATAGAAATAGAGGAAAAAGAGAATAAATAATAATAAGTAGTCCCTGGCGGAGTCGAACCGCCGTCGAAAGGTCCAGAGCCTCACAGGATTGCCACTACCCCAAGGGACTTAAAAAATTAGTTTTATTTTTAGGGTTTATATATCTTTTGTATGTTAAGCTATTGAGAAATAGACTGTTTATTATATTTAGTTCTATTGTCATAATTAGTACTAGGCAGGTGTCTCGGGGAATATTTCATGGACAAGGAGAGAATATACATCAAGTTAGATGAGATAGATCAGTACCTTAAGGAGATAGAAGAAATCATACCTTCTTCATCTGTAGAGTATTCTACAGACCCAATGAGGAAGAGGGCACTTGAAAGACTGATTCAGATAACCGTAGAGTCAGTTATGGATGTTTCGGCCATACTTGTTAAGGAGATGAGGCTGGGGCTACCCTATGGTGAAGAAGATTTCCTGGATAAAATAAGTGGAACGGTTTTAAGCCCGGTCCTGGTGGAAAAACTCAGGAAGATGAAGGGTTTTCGGAACATATTGGTACATGGATATTCTCAAATCGACGATGAAAGGGTTTATGAAATTCTTACTAATGATATAAAGGATGTAATAGAATTTAAAGAGGCAGTTATTGAGTTTCTAAGGAGAACTGGGGATGATTGATTCAGAAAAAGTTCAGGCCATCTTAAGCAAACTGCAGGTCAAGATGGAAGAGGATCCAGATATACTGGCTGTAATACTCTACGGTAGTTATGCCCGGGGGGAGGAAGCAAGGGATGTGGATTTATGCCTGGTTTTATTCCCAGATAAAGCCCGAAAGGGCCTTGATAAACGGATAGAGTACTCTTACTATGATATGATTGATGTCCAGGTATTTCAGGATCTGCCCCTCTACATGAGGCCCCGTATCATCAAAGAAGGTAAACTGTTGCATGTGAAGGACGAAGATCTACTTTATGATGTTGCAATTGGAACAGCCAAGGAATATGAGCTCTACCGTCCAAAATATGAGATGTATCTTGATTCTATAGCGAAATAAAATGTCTACTGCATAGTGGATAAAAAAAACTCAATATACCTTAAATAAATAGGAGATATTAGAGAAAAAAAGAATTTATCATGGGTTTAAAAACCTAAACTCATCTGGGTTATCCCTGATTATTCGGTCTGCCTCTTCTTTAAGGTCAGCCACTTCCCTGGTTAAATTATCGATGTAAGGGGTTAACACGCTGGGTTCCACCTTTTCCTGTCCCGTGTTTAAACTGTTAGTTAGGACCTTGTTCAGGTAGATCTTATACTCTATTAACTGGATCATCTTCTCTAGTAACCGGATTTCATTATCCAGATATTCATGGTAAATCCCACTGGCCTGGGTTAACGCCTGATTATCACTGGCCAGCGCCCTCCGGGCATTATCTATACTTTTCTGGTACATGGTGATGGCGCCGGAGTGATCCCCTGCATTTTCCAAGTTCACGGCCTGGTCGAAATAGGTGGTGGCATTATCTTTAAGCTCCTGGGATGCCTTTATGGATTCCTGTGTTTTTAGAATATTGTATTGGGTGTAGGCGAAATATTCTATTACCATGGCAGCTATAAGGATGATGATCAGGATAATATAACTTTTTTTCATTCAGTAAATCTCCGATAAGTACTGGTTATGATTTCCTGTATTCATGACTGAAATCCTTATCATATAGTTTGGATGGTGTTATTTCCCCTGGATCCAGCACCTTCCCTACCACGATGATGGCGGTCTTGGTGAGCCCGGCACTTTTAACCTTACCTGCTATATCCTCCAGGGTTCCCCTGACTATTTCTTCATCCTTCCAGGATGCCTTTTTAACCACGGCTACTGGCGTATCCGCTGGGTAATGGGTTTTAAGTTCCTCTGTTACCTCTTCTATCATCTGCACGCCCAGGAAGATGCACATGGTGGCCTGGTGCTCGGCCAGGTACTTGATTGCTTCCTTATCTGGTTTGGGTGTTCTGCCTTCTGGGCGGGTTATTATGACGGTTTGTGATACCTCCGGGAGGGTTAGTTCACTTTCCAGTGCAGCAGAAACTGCAAAAAGGCTGCTTACACCCGGTATTATCTCGTAGTCTACATCTTTCTCCTTGAGCCGTTGTATCTGTTCCCCGATGGCCCCGTAGATGGAGGGATCTCCGGTGTGCACCCTCGCAACCAGGTGGCCTCTCCCTGTTTCTTTTTCTATTATATCTATTATTTCATCCAGGTTCAATGTGGCGCTGTTGTAGATCTGGGCGTCTGGTTTGGCTTCATTTAAAACTTCTTTATTTACCAGTGACCCGGCGTAGATTACTGTATCTGCCTTTTTTATGATTTTATAAGCCTTTAAGGTGAGAAGTTCAGGGTCTCCCGGGCCCCCTCCAATAAATACCACTTTTCCTTTCATATTCTTTCTTTGGGTGGAGGGTGTATTTATCTTTGATTAATATTTGATAGATTTTGAATGGCCAACGATCTGCTTTTTTAAATAGATTTTTTGGATTTTTAAATTGGGTCTAACCAATATTTTGTTTATTGATAAAACAGAAAGGTTTATTTTTTCATTTTTCACTTTTTGAAAAAATTTTTAAAATCAGCGTGACCCATAAAAAACTACCATTTTTACTTCGTTAAATCACATTAAAGTGTTTAACTCCCATACTTTCCTATCCATAAAACAAACATTTATTAAGGTCCTGAACTCAAATATTCCACTATCCAGATAAGGATCCTATTACAGGACTTTGGATAATTGAGGTGGTAAAATAAATAAAAAACTACTCCTAGCAGTGATGCTATTATTGGCTATATCACTGCCCCTAACTGTAGATATTGTTTCAGCTGCAACTAACACCAGCACCACCACTAAAGTAACAGTCAGTCAATTAACCACCGCAGCATCAAGTGTTAATAGTTTTTACAAGACCAATAAACGACTGCCCAACTACGTGACCATTTCTGGTAAACAGGTTACCATGCCCCAGTATTTATACTTGATAACCATTGAAACATCACAATTAAACAGCGGTTCAACAGCTTCCATCACAGTAAAAAATGTTGACGTACCTTCAAAACCAACGGAAAGCCTGAAAAAAGGGAACATTCAGAAAAAAGAGTACGTTACTGTCGCTCAAAATTTGAAAAAATCAGCGGATACCAATGGAAGAATACCCAACTACCTGAGCACATCCCAGGGGAACATCAAGTTTGAGACCATGGTGGAAACCTACAGCAGAATCCTGATCTTCTATAAAACAAATAAGAGACTACCAAACTACGTGGCAGTCACACCCTGGACTGGTAAAAGTTACACATCAGAAGGTGGAACTGGAACCACACCAATTACACCGTCCACTACTGATGTAGTTTCTGTCACCCCTACCCAGTTAAACCAGGCAGTAGCCAGTGTCAAGGCCTATGTGGAAAGTAGAAACAAGATGCCCGCCACGGTAACTGTGGCTGGTAAAACCATTGGGATCTCACAGTTTTTACAGCTCCTGGCTCAGAGGATCACCGACTTAAACAGTGGAAAGAACGTTACCATCAAGACCAAGAAGATCACCGCGGCAACTACGTCATCAGAGACAATTAAAGCAGGAAATATTCTAAAGGCAGACTTCATATCTCTGGCAAAAAGTATAGCCAGTCTTTCAAGTGGAAGTAAGGTACCTAATTACTGGACCATTACAACGGGAAAGATAAGGTACGAGTCAACGACCCTGCTGTTTTTAAAGGTAGTCACGTTCTACAATAACAATAAACGGTTACCCAACTACATTTATACAACACGCTGGACTGGAACCACAACCACGGGAATGACCAGCTCCATACTTCGACCAGTTTACATCATATCAGACAAGATAAACAACAATGCCGTGGACAATGCAAGAATCGATGCAGTGATCAGTGAACTTAAAAAATTAGGAATTCCTGCCTATAACTATGGTGTAGGCGCTAACAACATCGCCATCTTAAACAACACCAACGTACCCATCAATGCACTGATAGTGGAGTTCGTCGGAGGAGCCTGTGCATCGACCCTGAATGAAATGGGAACATCCTGGTATAAAAGTTTAAAAGATACCAAGAAGGTTTTCGTTGTATTTACAGATGGAGCTAAAAAGATAACAGGTTTACAATGGTTAGAACGCGCGCACGACGATAATTTCAGCCCGACATCCTTCACTGGACTGGCTAACCCAGACAGATACTTAATCAATAACGGCTACAAATACTACGAAGGTTACAATAGCAGCAAACTAAACGAACTGGTGCAGATACTTTACAAGGAAGCTACCAGTTAAAAAAAATTTGTGAGGGGAATTCCCCCCTATTTCTTTATTTTTTTATTTTTCTACCAATACTTGCGTATCAACCAGTTTTTTTGTATCCTATTTAACCGGTTCTTTTTTCACATTACCAGAGGCCTTTTCTCCTGTATCAGGACCTGTTTTACCTTCCCCTGAAGAGTTCTCCGATCCCGGCAATTGAACCTAGAATACCTGAAGTTTCTGCAGGAAGCAGTATCTTGGTCGCCCGTCCGTCAGCTATCTTCTGGA
>WOYJ01000076.1 GCA_011620845.1 Methanobacteriaceae archaeon | reverse complement strand
ATTTCCTTCGCTTTTCCTTTTAGTTCTCCGCTTGTTTCTTTGGCTTTTCCTTTTAATTCTCCGCTTGTTTCTTTGGCTTTTCCTTTTAGTTCTCCGCTTGTTTCTTTGGCTTTTCCTTTTAATTCTCCTCCTTTTTCTTTTACTTTCCCTTTAATATCTCCTAACTGGTTTCCCATATTTTATCCCTCTTTTGTTTTTTTGATAAAAACTTAAGAATTATTTTTATTGGGGTTTATTTCACCCAATAACAATTAAGTTGGTAATTTTTGTTAAATATTTCGAAAAATAGGTTAAACAATTCAATGTAAAAAAGCGTAATAGAAGAAATATAGCTTAAACAACGAAAAAATGCCTAAAGAACACCTGTTTATTTTTCTATAATCTTCTTTCCATGGGAACTGGGCACCACTTTCAATTTACCGCCCTCAAATTCCTTACCGAGTTCCTTCCCCTGGAAGTACAGGTGTAGAAAAATAGCCAGGGCCGAAACTTCCGAGTGGGGCTGGGTGGTTACTGAAACGTTCCATTCAGCTTCCCTGTACACCTTGCCGGGTACCCGGGAACCCCCCACCACTACCAGCTTATCCTTATCTGAACTCCTTATATCATCTACAACATCCTGAACCTGTTCACCGTACATGGTGAGGTGGACTACCTGGCCACCGTTCTTCTTCCACTCATCCAACAGGTTATCCCAGTTCTTCCGGTAACTGACTGTGAAATCTCCTCCCCAGCGCTCCGTCACATCGGCAACGTTCTCCATGAGTTTAGTATCTTTATCTCCGCTTAAAATAACTTCAGACGCGCCGAATGCCCTTCCTGTTAAACAGACATGGGTGGTTATCCGGGCGTCCCTTCTTCTGCGGTGGTCCAGTCTTAAAACTTTAATTTTAGTCATTGTATCACGTGGTTAAATTAAATTGCCGTTAAATCAGTATTAAATTCAATATTAAATCACACTCAGATAGCCTACCATTAAAACTAGGGCGATCATCCGGGATATTTCATTGGAAGCTCCCAGGATATCTCCAGTAGCGTAGTTGAATTTCTTCCGGACAACACCGGCCATTATAAGCCCACCGATTAACCCACCTATTATTCCTATTATCCCTGTGATGTTCAGGATCAGGTATCCGATGATAAGGGTTATAATTAAGGATAAAATCAACATCTTGGGGGTCATGGCTTCTATGAAGTACCTGCCGGTGCCGTTTGGATATGGTGCTGTGAAAGTGGAGCAGGTGAGGAGTCCCAGTTTAGCTGATACTTCAGATACCAGTAGGATGAAGAATATAAGGCCTATGGGGGTTGATGCAATGGATGCGAAGGTTATAATGGCTACAATAAAAAGGTAAGCTATCCCACCGGTGCCGATCCTTGCATCCCGCATTATCTGTATCCTTTTTTCCGGATCACCATGGGCCATCACTGCGTCGCCGAAGTCCACCAGACCGTCCAGGTGATGGAAACCGGTAAACCAGATGGCGAAACTGTAAATAATGGCCGCGGCTACCAGTTGGGGTATGGTGATTAGATCCATGGTTACGTAACCAAGTAGGCCCACCAGTATTCCAATGAATCCACCGATGATCGGCCATAGCCAGGTGAACCTGGCCATTTCCTCGATGGTGGTGTGAATATTAAGGGGTAGTATTGTAGAGAAGGATACCAAACCCAGGAATCCTCTAACACTACTCTTAGAGGATCTGGTTTTGTCCACCATTAAATCGTTTCTCGCCATCTTCACTCCTCAAATATCTTGGACATACAACCAGCCACCAGTCCAGCGAATACATCATCAAGCACCGGACCAAGCACCCCTATTATGCCTGGTTTTTCCTCATCATACCTTTTAAAATTAAATATGGCCTTGGTACCGGCGATCTGATTGGCCACTGCCATTCCCAGGACTTCATCCGAGTAGAGATAGGCCGGGTCATCGTCCACGTCCACACCACGCACCCGGTGCCGGGCGTAATCTTCTTCCAGTCTGATTCCGGCCATGATGAGTGAAACCACATTTATATCCTCTAAAGATTTTAGTAACTGTTCTCGGAGAGTGTCATAAAGCTCGGGGGTTTCATCCCCCCCTACACAGAGCTGCATCCCGGCATATACCAGATCTTCCACGGTAACCCCCACAGTTTCCATGTAACCCACCACATCCCGGGGGTATCCTAAATTCTCAAGCAACTTCTCTGTCGCTTCCCGGACACATGTTCCAACGGTTGAACGCAGAACATCGGCTTCTTCACCTGTTTTTGAACTTCCAAAACCAGTGCAGGCAATTAAAATAGAATCATAATTTCCTGAATCGAATAAATCTAAAGACAAACCGTTAATTAAACCTAAATCCCATAAAGCAGCATTTTTCCCTTCAACAGCTGCTTTAAAGAGTTCCAGAAGGGTTGGTTCGTCCAGGTCTTCATCCACCAGCACTGTGACGCTGGCCGGTAATCCAACGCTGTCATCGTACATAATCAGGGCGGTTACCTTGTCATAGGTTACATTAATGCTGTTGGCTATATTAAAACTACCAATGGTAACTGCGGCGGGTTCTAAGGTTTCATCCACCTTTAAAGTCTTACTCAGATCTTCTTCACCTTCAAGGAAGCTGGAAGGAGAGGAATCCTCAGGGGATCTTAAACCGCCTATTACAATGGATTTAATCATACCCAGGCCACCGCCCAGATCTGAAGTTCCCATGGATAATAATCCCTCTTCCCTTTCAATAATCAGAGTATCATCCTTGATAGTAATAAAGACATCGTTCAGGCAGGTTTCAGTTTCCATTGCATCACCAATATCTATAATTAATATGAAGAATAATACCAATATATAGTTAGGTGGTTTTAGTATAGGTGGTTTCTTATGAAAGTACATCTTAGGGTCTTTGTTGAGATGGAAAATTTGGGTAAGGCAATGAACGCCCTAACCGATGCTGGTATCACTGGTTTTTACATCCTGGAATATAAGGGGATGTCCCCTGATGACTGGAAGGGCTTCTCCATCAAGGAAGATCCCAAATCAGCTATTGGAATGGTTCATAAATTTGCTACTCCCGCAGTTTTAATTTGTTCAGTTGTAGACGAAGAATTAGTAGACCAGATGACGGATCAGATAATGAAAGAATTAGAGGGGGAAAGATTTACTATCCTGCAGGTCCCCATACGTAAAATAGTTGTTAAATCTGGAAATAAGGGGAACAAGGATAAAACGGTGTTCAATTAAAAAATAGTGAGAATTCAAAAAAAATCTATGTTTTTAAAAATTCAAAAAAATTTCTGTGTTTTAAAAAATCAGATTTAAAAACTTATTTTTCATTAAAATTTCATTTTCGCCCAGTTTTTTCACAGTCAAAACATAGATCTTTATCTATATTTGTCTTAAAGGTCTTTCCACAATTTTTACAGGTAACTTCAACCAGGGACGACTTCTTATCTATGATATCCAGGGAACAGGAGCATTTCCATCCCATTCTACCCTTGAGTTCCTGTTCGAATGCTTTATCTTCGTCTACTTCCTTGGCCATATACATTCCTCGATTTGGATTTAAATAGGTTTTAGGTGGGAAATTTACCCTAAAAAAAAAAGAAATTAGAAGGGATAAGAGTTATCCCAGTATTTCCTTGATATCCTTTTGTGGGTCGCTGATTGGTTTCAGGTCGTAATTTAAGACCAGATAATTGATGATGTCTTCGTTAGCCCATCCCGGTAGTATAGGACCTAAATACATTCCCTTGATATCCAGGGATAGCAGGCTCCATAGTATAGCTGCTGCCTTCTGTTCCATCCAGCTTAAGACGAAGGTCAGTGGTAGTTCATTTATCTCCAGACCGAAGAGTTCTGATAATGCTGCTACCACATCTATGCCTACGATGGCGTCGTTGCACTGTCCCAGGTCTATCAGTCGGGGTACTCCTTCTATGTCCCCCATGTCCAGGTCGTTGAACCGGTATTTTCCACAGGCCAGTGTCAGTACTACAGTATCTTCCGGTAATTTCTCTACAAATTCCGTGTAATACTTGGCCTGGGGCAGTGGCGAGTCGCACCCACCAACCACGAAGAACCTCCTTATTTTACCTGCTTCCACCAGTTCCTTGATTTTATCCTTGAGGGAGAGGATGGTGCTTGCTCCAAATCCAGTGGTCAGCACTGTTTCTCCTGGTTCTTCCGGGAGTTCCGGGAGGGATAATGCCTTCTCTATCAGGGGTGTGAAGTCGTAGTCCTCGATGTGGGTGGTATCTGGTATCATGGCCACTCCAGAGGTAAATAACCTGTCTTTATATTCATCCGTTGGTAGTAAGACACAGTTACTGGTGGCCAGGATGGCTGCCGGGTATTTGGCGAAGGTCTTCTTTTGATCGAACCAGGCTTTTCCTAGTTGGCCCACCAGGTGGGGGTATTTGTGGAGTTCGGGGTAGCCGTGGGCAGGGAGCATCTCTGAATGGGTGTAAATGTTAATTCCTTTGCCCTCTGTTTGTTTGAGGAGTTCAGCAAGTGCTTTCATGCTGTGCCCGGTCACGATTATGGCGTGGCCTTTTTTGGTACCGGTGGGTACTTCGGTGGGTACTGGTTCGCCGTATGTTTCGATGTGGGCTTTTTTAAGTAGCTGCATGGTTTTGATGTTCATCTCTCCGGCTTCCAGTGCCAGTTTGATGAAGTCCGGTGCATCGAAGTTGACGTTGGTGAGGGTGGAATAGAATCCTCTCTCCAGGAAAGCGTCGATTTCCGGGTCGGCGTACCCTAATTCACGGGCGTGGTAGAGATATGCTGATATCCCCTTGATTGCAAATAGCAGGTTGTCCTGTAACCTGGCTACAGTGGGTTGTTTACCGCATACGCCTATGGTGGTGCAGCCGGTGCCCTTCGCTGTTTGGGAGCACTGGTAACAGAACATGTCCAGGGCTTTCTTTTCCTCTTCTTTAAGGGTTTTTTCTTCCTCTTCAGTCACTGGGGCGAATTGTTCCTTGCCCACTCCACAAACAGGGCATAGCCAGTCATCTGGCAGGTCTTCAAACTCTGTTCCTGGCTCTATACCAGAGTCAGGATCTCCTTTTTCTGGGTCATATACGTAGTCGCATACCAAACATCTGTATTTCATAAAAGATCACCTTTTTGTTCGGTTAATTCCGAATGTTCTATATTCTCCGAACAAGAGTATTTATATGTTACGGTATTAAGAAAAATTAAAGTGTACACTATTGTATTATGTGTAGGAAATCATAAAAATATTGTGAGACTTATGGATGAAAATCAAGACAGCAAATACCAGATAGAGCTATTCTCCACTCCGAAGGGATTGTATGTGATAGATAGCCCCATAAGAATAAAAATATTATCTCTTCTTCGTGAGAAGGAAAGGAAGTTCGATGAAATAGTGGAACTATCTGGTAAAGCCAAATCCACCATATCAGAACACCTCAAGAAGCTGTATGATGAGGGGATAATAGATTCCAGACCAGATCCAGAGGATGCCCGTAAGAAAATATTCTCCATAAAATCAGAGTACCTGGGCGAACTATCCCGGGAAAAACTCTTCAAAGAGGATTTAAAACAATACGTTCAAACTTACCTGGAAAGCGATGGCAGCCCCTTTGAATTCTTCCGCCTACTATTTCAAACCATAAGAGTCTCTTTAATAAGCCAGGGGCTCAGTGTAGACCCCATATTACATGATGCAGGGGTTCAAGTAGGAGAGACACTGTATCCATCCCTGGAGGATCCTGATGAGACCAAGTTTATGGAAAACATAGCCAGATTCTGGAAGTCACACCAGCTGGGACGGGTGGAAGTTAAAAGTATAGAACCACTGGTGATAAATGTTTATGACTGCTTCGAATGTAAAGGACTGCCATTTTTGGGTAAGACCGCCTGTGCATTCGACACAGGCCTCCTGAAAGCACTGTTTTCCGCCCATTACAAGAAACCACGGAAAGTTACAGAAACAAAGTGTTACGCCACTGGAGACGACTACTGCGAGTTTATAATAGAATAAGAGATTAAACATCTATAAAAAGATTTTCCAGAAAAATTAATAGAAACCAAATTATCTGAAAAAATTTTGGAGAAAAATAATTATGATAATGGTTATAGACCCCCAAAACGCAGGAATCGCTGGAAACATGGTAGTAGGAGCGATGATAGACCTGGGAATAAGAAAAGAAGAAGTCCAGGACATCATGGAATATTACGCATCCTTCTTTGGTGAGATAAATGTTGATATAGGCAAGACGAGCAAATCAGGGATCACCGCCACCTACGTGGACGTGGATTGCCAGGATAAGGAACCTATAAAATATGAAGAACTTAGGGGACGATTGAACAGTATAACACATGATAATGTAACACCGGACATGCAGGAACTGGCCAGTAACGTTTTTAAAACACTGGCCGAAGCTGAATCCAGTGTTCATGGGGTCAGCCTGGATAAAGTCCATTTCCATGAAGTGGGAGCGGCAGATGCTGTGGCTGATGTAATGGGGGCGGGTTACTGCTTCCACCAGCTGCAGTTACACACCCAGAAAACCTATGGAATGCCTGTAGCACTGGGTGGGGGAAGAATAGAATCAAGCCATGGTCCCATAAGCGTCCCTGCACCGGCAACCCTGGAAATACTCAAGGGAGTCCCCACCTTCGGAGGTCCGGTGGACTTCGAGCTCACCACACCCACCGGTGCCGCACTCCTCAAGAATATGGTGGACCAGTTTTTAAGTTACTACCCCATGTTAGTCAACCAGAATGTAGGCTACGGAGCAGGTAGGCGGGATCTATCCTTTCCCAATACCCTGCGAGTTTTAACTGGTGACGCGCCCCTGGGGACAGATAAGGTATCTGTTTTAGAAACCAACCTGGACAACATATCTGGTGAAGTACTGGGACACTCCTTCAGCAACCTGTTAGAGGCAGGTGCACTGGATGTAACTATCATCCCCACACTCAATAAGAAAAACCGGCCTGGCCATCTCCTTCGAGTCATAACCAGACCAGAAGATTCGACAATAGTATCCGAGGCGATAATCCGGGAGACAGGAACACTGGGAGTCAGAGTACTCCCCTACGTACACAGAAACATCGCCGAGAGGAAGATCATACCCATAGAAATGGACATAGCCGGGGAAGTAACCCAGATCAACATCAAAGTAGGGCTCATCGGTGAGGAGATAATCAGCATTGCCCCGGAGTACGAGGATGCCAAGGTCATCTCTGCCAAAACAGGAGTCCCACTTAAAAACGTGATGAAACAGGCCAGTGAGGAATTTAAGAGAATATTAGATGAGCAGGTTATTATCTAGGTTTAGATTGTTAATTTTTTAAAAGAATTAATTTTTAAAGATACTAGGTGAAAAATCCATGGTTAAACCAAAAGCTATCACAGTACTCTCCGGTGGACTGGACTCCACAGTAGCCACCGCATACTTTAAGGACAAATATGATATCCTGGGGGTAACCTTCGATTATGGTCAAAGAAGCGCCCGGATGGAAATCAAATCAGCCCGGGCCATCTGCGAAAAATTAGGTATAGGCCATACAGTAATAGAGCTCCCCTGGCTCGCTGATCTGGGTGGTTCAGCTTTAACATCTGATGCGGACGTTCCTAAACTGGAATTGGATGAACTGGACGAGAAGGAGATATGTGATGAAACCGCCCGGCAAGTATGGGTGCCCGGCAGGAACATAGTATTTACAGCCATAGCAACATCATTTGCTGAAGCTTCCGGAGCAGAGAAAATAATAGTTGGTTGGGACCTGGAAGAGGCATTTACCTTCCCTGATAACTCAAAAGAATTTCTGGATGCCTATAACAGTGTCCTGGAGATTGGATCAATTTATGATATAGAAATAGAAGCACCACTCATTGCTAAAACTAAAAAAGAAATAGTGGAATTGGGGGTAGAGATAGACGCACCCCTTGAGCTAAGCTATTCATGCTACATGGGCGAAGAAAAACACTGCGGTGTATGTGAGTCATGTATGAGGCGGAAAAGGGCATTTATTGAGGCCAATGCTGAGGATGTAACAGAATATTAGATGATATCGCTTTATTTAAAAAGATAAATGACGGTGAGGATCCACGGGCTAAATATGTTTACATTACTCAAAAGGGGCTTGAAACTCTCTAAAAGCATCACAAATAGTAAATAAGCAATTTTTTAAAGTATTGGGTGATGAAAGGAATCTTTCACTGAAAATCTGTGGAAAATTTCATATTCAAACAGCGAAGGTGTTTGAAAGATGAAATATTTGGATTTATGGCAGTCCTCTAAAGACAAGGTACAATACATATACTCTGACTAAATGATGATAGATGAACTATTACGCTGCAAGGGTCCCTACCTTTTTCAAACGCTCCTGGATAGTGACTCAGATCGATAAAGATATTTAGCCCCTTAGATTTTTTTGTTTAAAAGACTTGTTTTTATTTTATTTTTTATGTATTTGACGGGGGTTTTGTTTGTGTTTTTTTAAAAATACATTTTTATTTTTGATAAATAATTAT
>WOYJ01000001.1 GCA_011620845.1 Methanobacteriaceae archaeon | reverse complement strand
CTGGATCTCCAAACTCAAATCAAGAACACCGGCAGAATGGGTGAGGTATCCGGAAGAAACTATATCAGCACCTGTTCCTGCATATTCAACAATGTTATTCTGGTCTATTCCACCGGAAATCTCGATCAATACTTTATCTCTCAGGCCTTTTTCTATTAAAACTTCTAATACTCTTTCAATCTGGTCTACCGGCATATTATCCAGCATGATAATATCTGCACCGGCCTCTGCAGCGCTTATGGCGTCCTGCAGGTTTTCAACTTCCACCTCTATCTTCTTGGTGAAACTGGCGTATTGCCTGGCCTTCCGAATGGCGAGTTCCACATCACCCACTAGGGCCAGGTGGTTGTCCTTGATGAGCACCGCATCATCCAGTCGGTAACGATGAGTATCACCCCCACCTACACGTACGGCTTCCTTCTCCCAGAACTGTAACCCTGGAGTGGTTTTACGGGTCGCAGCAACTCTAATATCCGGATTTCTCTCCCTGGCCTTTTTTACCATCTGGAAGGTTGCGGTGGCTATTCCGCTCATCCTCATGAGAAGGTTTAAGATGGTTCTCTCCATGGTTAAAATGGTCCTGGCTTCACCTTCCATATCCATGATCGTCTCGTCCGGCTTAACATGAGTACCATCCGCTTTAATATTCCCTGTGGTGATGCCGAACTCTTCCAGAAGACTGGAAAGTAGCTCCGCACCGGCGATGACCCCTTCCTGCTTGGAGATTATCCTGGCTTTGATCTGTAAGTCTGGGTCTATGAGTGCCCTGGTGGTTATATCCTCAAATCCTATATCCTGATTTAACATTTGAGTTAAATCTTTGAGATCTTTCCTCATCTTACCACCTGTTTGATATATTCATATATGATCACCCATTCGATAATTATTTATGATCATTAAAGGACTTAAAGAAAGAATATTTCAATGATCCTTTTTAAATTACAATGATCCTTTTTAGTTTTTCAATCGTTTGTGATTGTAAACGTTTAAATTGCATGTTTTTATAGTTGTAAATTTAATTCACTTTATATTTCTTTTTTAACATATAATAAATTAATTTGGTTAATCCTCGATTCAGATAGCAAAAACATTTAAATAAAACCAGTTTAACTAGATTTATAGGTGAAATCAATGGAAATAACATTCCTGGGAACCTCATCAGCATTACCCACTAAAAACAGGAGCCACCCAGCAATAACTTTGAAAGCTTTTGGTGAAATCATCCTCCTGGACTGTGGTGAGGGCACCCAGCGTCAGATGTCCCTGGCCGGGATAAGTCCCATGAAGATCAACCACATATTCATAACCCACCTCCACGGTGACCATTTCCTGGGATTACCCGGACTGATACAGTCCATGGCCTTCCGTGGAAGGGAAAAACCCCTGCACATATACGGACCACGGCCCATAGGACAGTTAATGGAAAACATCGTGGATCTGGGATACTACTCCCTAAATTTCACCATCAACGCCTATGAGGTGGAGCCCGGACTGATACTCGATGAGAAAGACTTCAAAGTCTACTCGTCCCCTGCCGAGCACAACGTCCCCAACCTCGCCTACAAGATAGAGGAAAAACGCTCCCCTAAATTCTTAAAGGATAAAGCAATGAAACTGGGAGTTAAACCCGGACCTGATTTTGGCCGGCTGCAGACGGGTAACCCAGTGAAGGTAGGGGATAAAATTATCAGACCAGAACAGGTCCTGGGAGAGGAGAGAAAAGGAAGGCGAATAGTCTATTCTGGAGATACCAGGCCCTGCACCAGTATGGTTGATTTCGCCCGTGGTGTGGATGTCCTGATACATGAAGCCACCTTCCAGGAAGCCCTTAAAGAGAGGGCGGTTGAAACCTGTCATTCCACTGCTCAGGATGCGACCAAAATAGCGAAGGATGCCGGGGTGGATAATTTAATACTCACCCATATCAGCACCAGATACCAGGACACTGACCAGTTGGAAAAAGAAGGATTAAATATGTTTAAAAACTTAATAATAGCCAGGGACTTCCTATCCTTTGAGGTGAAACGGATATGACCTTGATAGAAAATCTTTTCCAAAATATACCCATCCATCCCCTTCTGGTGGATGTTATCACAATTTCCATCATCTTGATCCTGGCGTTCGTATCCATGAGGATCATCAACTACTTCCTGGAAAAAACAGGAAAACACCTTGAACTGGAATTAACAGTCATACAGGTGTTAGAGGAAATTTTCAAGTATACTATAATCTTCATCGCCGTTGTACTGGTTCTCCATGAGCTGGGAATAGATGTAAGTGCATTTGTCCTGAGTTTAGGTATCGTGGGTATCGCTGTGGGTTTTGCTGCCAGGGACACCCTATCGAATTTCATCTCCGGGATGTTCATACTGGGACATAAAAGTTTCAAAGTAGGGGATATCATCGAAGTATCAAACCATGTGGGGACAGTCACCCAGATGGGTTTCCGGATGACCACCCTAACTACACAGGATAATAAGATAATAAACATACCCAACTCCCTCTTTTCAACAGATATATACCTGAACTACACCGCCGAAGAAAAAAGAAGGGTGGAACTTGCCGTCACCATCCCCCTGGATATAGACTTGGATAAGGCGATTGAATCCATGGAAGAGAAAATTTCCAGTCTCAACTGGACTTTGAAACTTCCGGAACCCAAAATAATCATCCAGGAAATAACCGAAGTGGGAGTTAAAGCCACGATAAATGTATGGATCGATGATCCCTGGAGTGTACTTAAATATCGGACAGAACTTGCCCGGGAATTAAAACAATATCTGGTGCAGTAAAATGCGTAGGTACCGCGTCCTATCAATTGTAATAATCGTAGGGTGTCTGTTATTTTCTATAAGTGGTATGTTCATCATCTTCGATAAGATGCAGGAAGCAAACAGTGCCCAACAATCTGTAAAAAATTATAAAGAAAGGATGAGCGCTCCGGTAGATATTCTAAATCCCCTAACCTCTAATGCCGCTGCTGCAGCAGCACCCAATGTAAAACTGGTCATACCCAAATTAGGCGTGGACTGTTACATAAGAACAGATACGGTGAATGCTTACAATGCAGTTTATCATTATCCCCAGAGCGCTGCATTCGGCCAGCCTGGTGAAGCAAGTATCTTAGGACATAGAACCACTTATTCCGCTCTATTTAAAAATATAAATTCACTGGCACCAGGAGACAGGGTGATAGTTAAAGACCTTGTCTTAAAAAAGGTTTACACCTACCAGGTTACCTCCAATGGTGAAGATATCCGGTGGGATTACAAGACCAACCCCATAAAATTCGCCCTGGAAGGAGAAGCCAGACTGCTCCTGGTAACCTGCTACCCCCCAGGAGCGAAATCAGCAGCATACATAACCCACTGCAAGTTAATCTCCACCAATTCCTTCTAGAACAGGTTGATATCCGTCAATTACTTCTAGAATAAGTTAATCTTCACCAATCCTTCTAAATCCCCTAATTTTTTTAGTTATTGAGTTTTATGAGAACCACTTTTCAAATTCCCAAATTATTAAACCCATCTCTGATGGGATGTTTCTCACCTTGAAGTTAGAAAAATTGATTTTTTTGTGAAACAGGGAAATTTGGTCTCAAGTTATGCAAATAATATTATATAGTAAGTGGACGATAGAACTTTATTCATAGTAACATTTTTTAGAGAAAATTCATTAGAAAAACTTGGTTGAGATTTGGTTAAATAAAATAAATCTTTACCCCATACTAAGTAACATAGAAAAAATCCAAAAAGAGGTTTTTTAAATGGTAGAAATAGTGATAGACGAAGACGCATGTGTGGGCTGCGGTTCTTGCGTGGAGGACTGCCCAAATGACGTCTACGAAATGGATGAAGCCAAAAACAAAACCAAAGTAGTAAAAGTAGAGGACTGTATGGCCTGTCTTTCTTGCCATGAAATCTGCCCGGCCCAGGCCATGGAACACCAGGATATACACGTGGCTAAAAGGCTCTATATAGATCGGAGTGTGAAGGACGCCATAAACAGGATAATATAAGGGGATGGAAGGATGAATGGAGAAATAGAAGAAATAAGAGGCACTTTCAAACCAGAATTAATTCCAGCCGCAACTGGAGGAAATATCGATGATTATGAAAAAGCCCTACACACACTGATGAAATTCGTGGGATCCATGTCCAGCGCCCTGGAACAGGTATCAGGAAGGGGAGCGAACGCCATCGTATACCAGGCTGGAAAGAGAATGGGACATGAAGCAAGTAAGCTCATGGAAAAAACTGATGACCTGGAGAAAGCCATGGGAGAACTAAGCGAAGTCTTAGGTCAGGAATTCTACTTCGAAATGTGGAAACCATCCAGTCAGGACAACTACACCGTGGAAAGGGGAGACGAAACAGAGGTAAAACTGTTGTTCATGGACTGCGTGGTAAGACAAACCCTACGAAGAACCGGACTACCCCAGAAAGGACCCCTCTGCTACTTATTATATGGATACATTGTAGGTGCAGTGGAAGAAGTGATGGACATCAGAGGAAAACTGGACATAGACCATATAGGACCCAACGCCTGCCTTAAAACATTGACCATCAAATGGAGTGGGAAGTAATGGTAACCATAGCTTTAGAAACATTGGCCAGCTGCTCCGGCTGTGAAATATCCATCTTAGATTTACACGAAGAACTATTAGAATTACTGGACAACGCTGAAATAGTATACGCTCCAATTTTAATGGATACCAAGGAAATTCCAGAGGTAGATATAGCAATCGTATCCGGATCAGTTAGAAACCAGGAAAACAAAGAGAGACTGGAAGAGTTACGGGCTAAGTCCAAGATACTGATCAATTACGGAACCTGCGCCTGTTACGGTGGAATAACCGGAATGGCGGATCTCTACACCCCAGAAGAGGTGACATCCAGGACTTACACTGATAATCCCAGTACAGAACCAGCTGAACTACCATCAGAAGTGGTTCCAGAATTATTACCAATTGTACACGCCGCTAGCGACTTTACAGAAGTAGACGGCTATATACCAGGATGCCCTCCTAAAGAAAGATTGGTAGGGGATATTTTAATACCCTTAATTCATGATGAAGCACCTGTCGTTCCTAAAAAGAGTGTCTGTGCCGATTGCCATCGCCAGATGGAACACGTGGAATTCGATAAGATACACCGCAGGGTGGAAGGAGATCCCGACCCAGAAAAATGTTTCCTGAGCCAGGGATACATCTGCTTGGGATCAGTAACCCTGGGAAGATGCGGTGCACTATGCACAGCAGCAGGAGTAGCCTGCCACGGATGTGGAGGACCATCCCTGGACGTCCTAAGGGAACCAAGTCACGACATCTACAATGGAGTGATAAAGAGAATCGCTCACCTCTCTAAAATGCCTGAGGCGGATGTGGAAAAACAGATGTATGATATGGGACACCTGATTTATGGTTTCGTTATAGGAAGTAAGATAATGGAGGATAAACTGGTCTCCAAGATACCTCAACTGGTTAAGAAGGAGGTGGTCCGATGAAATCCATAGAGATACACCCAGTAACCAGGATTGAAGGACACGCCAAGATCACCGTCCAGGAAGACGATGCAGGTAATGTAACCGACGCCCACTTCCACGTTATGGAAATCCGTGGATTTGAAAAGTTCCTCGAGGGAGCAGCAGTAGAAGAAGCACCCCGTATAACACCCAGAATCTGCGGTATTTGTCAGACAGCACACCACTTATCATCTGCCAAGGCAACAGATCAGATATTCAGACTGGAACCTCCCCAGACAGCTAAAAACTTAAGGGAACTCATGCTCCTTGGCCAATACATCCACTCACACGCCCTTCACTTCTATTTCCTGGGAGCACCAGACCTGGTCCTGGGCCCAGATTCAGACCCCACCCTTAGAAACGTGGTGGGAATACTCAAAAAAGACCCGGAACTGGCCAAGATGGCCATCGCCACCAGGAAGATCGGTCAGGAGATAACCAGTGTGGTGGGTGGTAAACCCATCAGCCCGGTTACCGCCATACCCGGAGGCCAGTCCAAGGGAATAACCTCTGAGGAAAGAGAGAAACTTTTAAGCAGAGCTAAAGAGGCCGTTGGACTAATAGAACAGGGAATGAACGTTGCAAAACCATTATTTGAACAGTATGCTGAGGCAATTGAGTTACTGGGACCGGTGGAAAGCCATTTCGGAGGAATAACCAAGGATGGTAGTCTGGAATTCTATGACGGACCAATTAAGATCATAGATAAAGCTGGTAACTCAGTGTACGAATTTGCAGCTGGCGACTACCTGGACTACATCGAAGAGAAGGTACAGCCCTGGAGCTACCTCAAGTTTCCCTACCTGAAACAGATCGGTTTCCCAGAAGGAAATTACCGGGTCGGTCCACTGGCCAGACTGAATGTGGTAGATAGTGTGGAAACTGAAAAGGCATCACAGTTATTCGGTGAATACAAGGACAAGTTCGGAATAGCCCAGAACACTCTTCTTTACCATTATGCACGTCTAATTGAACTGATGTTTGCCGCTGAAAAATCAGTCAAATTACTGGAAGATGACTCCATAACTGGAACAGACATCAGACAGGGACTACCCGAACCATTGATGACTCCTGTAGAGGCCAAAGAATCAGGCGAAACCAAGAGGGGAGTTGGATTAATAGAAGCTCCTAGAGGGACTCTTATCCATGACTATGAAACAGACGAAGCTGGAATAATAACTAGGGCCAACCTCATAGTTTCCACCGGACAGAACAATCTTTCAATGGATATCGGAGTTCGAGAAACAGCAAAAGCAATGATTAAAGGGGAAGAAGTATCTGAAGGCCTTAAAAACCAATTAGAAATGATTGTAAGGGCTTATGACCCATGTCTTTCATGTGCTACCCATATGCTCAATGGAGAATCACCATTAGAAGTGGAAATCCATGATAGTGAAGGTAAACTCGTCAAGACACATATACTCCGGTAAAATCAGGAATTAACCCCTCTTTTTTTCCTTTTTTTAAAAAAATCTAATGTATGAATTTTTGGATGAAATTTGATGTAAGGTTTAATTTTAAATATCTTTATATATAATACTAAATTTGTAGTTTCAAATAATATCAATAAATTTTTTAAAATTTTCACCCTAGATTTAACAATCTAAACTTAGGTTAAAATATATGTGATAATTATTCACAGTTAAGATGCGTGGTTAAATGGATTCAGATTTAAAGATAGAGCTGGATAAAATTACCAGTGAACTGACCAAAACAGATGGAGTGGATGGAAGCCTCATCGTTGATGTCAATGGAGAAGTACTATCCCATCACCTGGTACAGGGTCTAGATATCGAACTTTTCGGACCCATGTCCAACGTGATAACCGGCTCATCCAATAGACTCATCGACGTTTCAAACCACGGAAAAATCGAAAGAGTCCTGGTAGAATCAGAGAAAGGCAAAGCACTATTTTTACACTTGGGAAACGTTCGCTTCATCGTTTTGATGGAGAACAAGGCTAATGTGGGGATGGTCATGATCTCCTCCAAACGAGCTGCCCAGGAAATCTTAGAGCTCACCAAAGACTTAACCATGGTACAGCTGGAAGAACAGGTTGTTGACGAGGAAGTTAGTGAGTCAGAACCTATTGAAAAGCCTGTAGAAGCCACAGCAGAAGAAACTGTTAAACCAATCAAAGAAACAGTCCCCGAAGAAGCAGTAACTGCACCATCAGCTGAAGAATTAATTACAGAGCCAGTTACCGGTGAAATAACCTCAGAACCAGTGCCTGAAGAAGCAGAAATAATCTCTGAAGAACCTGAAGCACCTGCTGAAAAAGAACCAGAAGTAAGCATACCCATTATAAAACCACCTATTGCCTTCCCTAAACTCGTGAAAGTAACTGAAATTCCAGAAGATGAAGAAGCACGCGTCGATCTTTTACTTAAAATATACGAATCCATATTCCTGGCCATGTCCATCGGTGCCAGTAAGATAATGGGAGTAGCACCCGCCCGAGGATTAACCCGCAAATTCCTACCTGTGGAGGACTGTAAGATACTCCTGGACGGTGTAGACGTTAAAAACAATTCAGCCATCGACTTCGTCAAGATCAGGGAAAATGCAGAGAAAATACCCCTCTCTGACCGGGAGCAGATCTTCAAAGAAAGCTTTGGTAAAATAGTGACCATCATAACAGAAAATTACGGGAAAGTCATGGGTTATGCTGCCTTCAAAGGTATGGTAAGATCTGAATTTAAAAACATAATGGAATCATATGGATCGGCCATTGAAAAGCTGAAAATTAAAGAACAGTTACACCCAGAACTACTGGATTTGTTGGAATAGTCTTTTAATGATTATATAACGTTGAATTAATTAATTCTTTCATTAGTTTAAATCAACTAATTACGGCACTGTCAAAAACTGGGGTGTTTTTTTGATTTTCCTTTTTTTGTACAAATAAATTTTCTAATTCTTATATTAACTGTTATTTTTAAAAATAATAACCTAAAAGCTTTTATAATAAATGGAGCAAAGTATTTAGTATGTTTAACCAAAAAATACTTGCT
>WOYJ01000153.1 GCA_011620845.1 Methanobacteriaceae archaeon | reverse complement strand
GCCAATGACAGGCCATGATTTAATAGCTTACTTCCGTAAAGGAGAAACAAGACTAAGAAACTTATATGATGCATTTAGTACACATATAAAGATAAATAAAAGAAAAGATGGTGAACATAGGCATGAAAAACGCTTAGAATTACCATCAAAGTTTATACAACATTACTCTTACAAAAATGAAAATATATTAGACCTATTCGGTGGGTCTGGCAGTACATTAATTGCATGTGAACAATTAGAAAGAAATTGTTACATGATGGAATTAGATCCTCATTACTGTGATATAATCATAAAAAGATATGAAGAATTTACAGGAGAAAAAGGAGAAAAAATAAATTAAAAAAGAACCATTTGAGTTTCAACACAACTAGAAACCGGAAACTCTTTAAACCGCTTATGATCAACAACTGATAAATTAGGCTTTAAAAACAAAGGAATCTCATTATCCTCTGCATAACTAATCATATCAATAACCCATCCCTTATCAGGTTGTGATGGTTTCGGAGTACTACAAGCACCAATAATAAGCCAATCAACACGTTTATCAAGTACAATTTCACCAAGCAAAGGCTCACACGACAAATATTTAACAGGAGCTTTAAGTTCATCAAAGATATCCATAGCACGATCATACATATCCTGATCTGTAGCTGAAGCTCCAAGCCAACAATTCTTAGGAAACTCAAAGTCAAGATACCGTTCAGGATTCTTAGTTAAAAACTGAAAAGTATGATGCTTACTTAATTCACAGATATGTAAAACACGTTTAATCCAGTCATCTGGAACCCATTCACCAAACAGATCAGCCATACTACAAACAAAAATTTTTTTACTTTCGTTTTCTTTTAAAGGCTGCCTAATACGTGATTCATGAAACATGGGTTCAAAAGACCTTTTAAACCTATTGCTAATTGCACGTGCATAACAATACTCACACTCATGCTTACACCCAGTCACCGGATTCCAACTCATATCAGTCCATTCGATCTTAGTCCTGTTCATGATTATCATCCCAGAAATCGAGTAATTTAACTATGATCTCATCATAAGTCATTTTACCAATCTTATTAAGACGTTCTTTCGTACTTTTACGAATATTTATTGAATTTATGGCCCATTCCTTACTCATATAAATACCTCCAAAAAAAATTAATCATAATATCAAAAAAAAATTAATCATAATAGAACTTCTAAATCTGCTAAAAGCTCTACTAATTCAGTGTTTTCATCATAAAACTGATTGTATTCATCTTCTGTCATGTCACTATTATCGCTGTTAAAGAAGCTTATTTTCGTAAATAAGTTCTTACTTGTTTCGATTTTATGTTCAACGATTTTTGAGTTTTCTACAATGATTTCAACATTTTTGTTTCCTATTGCGAATGCTATTATTCCTTTCATTTAAATCACCAATTTCTGTTAGTCAAGTATTCCTACTTGCTATACTATACTAAGTTAGTCATCATATATAAATGTTACGATTTGATCCATATGAAAGAACTACAACGCCACCGAGACGCATTCGAACTATACCTAACCAAAAAACTAGAAGGCATCGACACCACACAAGCAATAACTCAAGTAAGTTTAGAGTTAAGTTGTAGTGAATCTTCAATATACAACTGGAAAAAAAAGTTCAACTGGGATGAACGAGAAGCCATACGAAGCGCTGAAATACAGAAAGAAGTTGAGAAAAGAACTAACGCAACGATAACAGAGAATAAGGTGAAGTATCTTAGTTTTTACCATAAACTATTAGATGATTTGAAGAATAATTTCAATATTAAAATAGAAAATACACGTGACTTGAAATTAGTGGTTGATGGTGCTTTGAATTTGCAGGGTGAAGCTACTGAGCGGAGTCATAATGTTACTGATATTAAATTAACTAATTTTGATAAGGATGCGCAGAAAGAAATTATAGATGAGGATATCAGGGGGATATGATGAATGAACAATTATTCCCTGGATGGTTTGGATCCTAGATTCTTGAATGATTTATATTTGTTTTATCAATTTTTTGTTGCTAATGAGAAATTTGGAAAAGATCGTAAACCAGCTAAGCATATTCGGAAGCTCTGCCGGTACTTGATGAAACTAAAGCTGGGATTATTAGATAAGCATTTATGTGTATCGATGCCACCACGCCATAGTAAATCGTCAGCGATTACAATAGCTTATCCTCTATGGATTATATTCCAAAATCCCAACTTAAACATCCTCATAATATCAAACACCAGTACTTTGGCAGAGAGATTTGGTTTAGAGTTAAGAGAGTTTGTTAAAACCTGGGGACCTTACTTTGACGTGTATCTTGCGGATGAGAAACAATCAAGCACATGGTTAATGTTCTGTGACAAGGATAAGAAATTATATAATGGTTCGATTAGACTAACTGGTGCTAAAGGTGGGATAACTGGTTTTGATGCGGATTACCTGATTATTGATGATCCATACAAGGGCGAGGAGGAGGAGTTCACACCAACAGCACTCCAAAAGAAGATTGACTGGTATTTGACGGTTGTGGACCAACGTATAGAACCCAAGACAAAATTCCTAATCCTGCACACAAGATGGCATTCACATGATCTGATCGGATATTTCAAGGATAACCTTGCGGATGATTTTATTTTCATCGAATTCCCCGCTATCAAAGAGGATGGCGCACCATTATGGCCTGAACAATATAATATAGAAGAGCTTGAAAAAAGAAAGGATAAGATAGGTGAAAGGTTGTTCAGTTCACAGTACCAACAGAAACCCTTAGATGAAACATCTGATTTCTTTGACATAGACAAATTACAATATATTGATGAACTCGACAATAATGAGGAGATAATAGATTGGATAAGAGTATGGGATATACAATCATCAGAAAGTATTAAATCAGATTACACTGCAGGTTCTCTTATCGTCCTCACAAATCATGATAGGATAGGATGTACTGATATAGTCTATGGTCAATTTGCAGGTGGAACAAAACAGAAAATACTCAACACAGCCATGAAGGATGGTTATAATGTTAAGATACTTATTGAAACAGGAGTTGCAGCAGCTGGTGATCTACTATTCAAAGAATGGGAGAAACAATTAGAAGGTTACAGAGTTTACCGGGCGCAGGCTATTAAAAGTAAACCAGACCGGGCTACACCACTTAAAAATGGTATATTGGACAGGAATTTCTTTTTAATGCTTAATGATAAGAAATTAAAGGATAAAGTTAATAGGGAGTTGCAGGCTTTCCCTGAGGGTCAGCATGATGATATTGTGGATACTTTTGCTTATGGATATAATTATTTTTCTATGAGAACGAATAAGTCTTATGCTGGTGTTGGTTACATTACATTATGAAAAAATGATATTATAAAAGGTTGGGAAGATAAAATTGTCAATACTACAAACAATACAAAAAGCATTACCATTCCAAATAACACGTAAACCAGAACGTAAACAAAACATATACACATCCGGCTACGGATGGCTATACCCATATATGGCGATGGCTGGTAACTATGGAACAGATAATGCTAAAACAGCCCGTGTAACCTGGACCACATACTATAATGCGATGAAAACAGAAGTAATCTACTCCTGCATACAAGCCTACGTAGTAGAAACACTAGCCGCAAACTTCGACATATACAGTGATAATAAAGAAAAAGACGACCCAGACGTAATAGAATATATAACAGACCTCTATAAAAGACCAGCAGGAGATAACAGCGCAGAAGATTACACGAATTATATCAGTAAAGCAATACAATCCTATATGGGTACTGGTGATTTCTTCGCAGAAATATCCTACGACAAAACCATACAAGGACTACCAGTCGGACAATACTTCATACAACCACATCGGATGATGTACCACTACGACACCGACCAATACGGTCTCATAGGTACGAACATACGATACGAACCAGACGAACTAATACACGTAATGATACCAGACATAACTAATGAGATATGGGGCCAAAGCCCCATTGATGTCTGTGCAAAGAGTATAACGATGGATATTAACGCACGGAACTTTAATAATGATTTCTTCGAGGCGAAGATGGACCCACGTGGAGCGTTCGAATTTGATAAGGATATGAATGATGAAGATGTCCGGACAGCAGTCGAGCTGATGAAAGAGAACGCACAGGAAAACCCCCGGGGCCATATAACATTACACGGTGCTAAGTATCAGAAGATAACACAGACAAATCGTGATCTTGAATTCACCACACTATTAAATATGATGCGTGACCGTTGCATCATGACCTACCAGGTACCGCCAAAACTAGTTGGTATTAAGGATGGTGGGCAACTTGGTGGTAAAGGTGATAGTGAAGAGGATATGAAACTCTTCAAGAAACGCCTTGGTGGACGTGTTTTCAAACCATTTGAGAGCGAGTTTAAGCGTGTGTTAGGATCTGCATGGAAGTCCTTTGGATGGGATGAGGAGTTCCACTTTGGAGATATTGACCTGGAGGATAAGCTTCAACGGGTTAATATTGAGAACATACGCCTACGGAATGGTTCTAAGTTCATAAATGAGATACGGACTGATTATGGTGAGGACCCGGTACCATGGGGTGATGAACCATTACAATATGCAATAGGTGGTACTGGTTATAATATGCCCACCGAACCTGTTAAAGAAGTAGTAGAACGTGATGCTTTTAAGGTTAAATCAATATTACAACGTAAAGGTTACATCCTCTAAGAATAAAAAGGGAATGGTTGATATTTAATGTGCCAACACAGAGATGATACTATCAGGGTAGATGAGAAAATATTAGATGCCCTGATAATCAGTAGCAACCTCAAACCAGAGGACCTGACTGGACTGAAACAGAAAACAGCAACACCATTATCAGTACCGGATTTTAAACCAGATACCATGATAGGTGAGGGTGAACCAACAAAGGACGAGATAGAATACCGGGAAGCCCTACTAGACTTACTAAGGAAATTATATGATAAGATTAATAAGATCATATTCACTGATAAGGACCCTTCAAAGAAAGTGGATAGTATTGATAAGCCAGTGCAGAGCTTTATAAAAGATGGTCAGAAACTAGTTGATAAGCACATACCACAGATATGGAATGATGGAATAGATGATGGTATTCGGACACTTGAAAAGATAGATAAGGATAATGAATATGATCCTGATAAAATTGATACTTTTAAACTTGAATTAATCCTATTACAACAAAAATTAAACATAAGAAAGATAGGCTTAAACCTGCGTGGAAGAATAGAACAACACATCCTGATCAAAGCGATACAACAGCATAAAAAGCAATCAACTTCAGAGCAGAAATCAATAATAAAAGCCAACCCCACATCCAATTGGACCGAGTGCATGAGAGAATTACATAAGATAGAACCGGACTTGACAGAAGATGAACTACGTGACTGGTGCAGTGACTATGTTGGTGCGTGGGGTGAAGCTCAGGGTAACACTGATAAGGCTGGGATGTTCGGATGGGTAGAGGCACATAAAGAAGCCATACTCGGAGCATTAATCCTTGGTATTATCACCATGGACAGGACACTTGTAGCGGATTGGGTGACTGCTGGTGATGATCGTGTATGTAGTGATTGTCTCAAATTAGAAGCGAACAGCCCATATAATGTTGATGAATGGCCAGAGGAACCGCATTTTGGTTGTAGATGTGAACAAGAAAATGTTAGAACAAAATAATATCCTATACTATCCCCTTTTTTTTAGGATAAAAAAAAAGAAATAAGGTGATTATTAACATGCCATACACTACAGAAGAATATATCCATCTACCCAACCCCGAACACCCCGAGAGCGAATTCCGACTCAATAATAAAGGACAGGTGAACATAGTAGGAACCATCAACTTCGGAGCAGGAGTAAAAGGACGACTAGGACTACTACGAGGAAATGGCAAATCAGCAGTTTACGTTTACCTATTCAAAAAAACAAAATATGATAAAAACTCTGCAAAGGAGTGGTTAAAAAATCATGGGAGTGATAAAACAATGAACAACAACCTACTAACTAATAAAAAATTCAAATTCAACCTACCAGTCACCAAATCCTACACCGGAGATGACGGCTTCCTATACCTGGAATACGCACTAGCAACCACGGATGTGGACCTTGAGAAAGAGCAGGTGACACCGAATTTCCTGGAGAGCATGGCCGAACAAGCACCGCACATAAACATGTACTTGGAACACAGTTATACAGAAGAAAACACACTAGGTCCTGTTGTGAGTAGTGAGATTAAAGGAAACCAATTATGGGTTAAGGGGCGTGTGCGGAAATCTAAGGAAGAGAAAGTGAACGACCTACTGAAATCCGGAACGCATATGGGCGGTTCTTTTGGTGGTATATGTCATAAGGATTATGTTGAGGATGGTATAAGGAAATTAGATGAAGGTTTACTATTAGATGCTACTTTCACACCGATGCCGGTTAACCAGGCGACACTGGGAACTGCTAGTATGGAGTATAAAGGATGCACAGTATGTAACCAGATAATTAAGAGTATTGAACGTAAATATGACCTTGATATTTCTGATAGGATAATTGAACCTGAAATAGTTGAAGATAAAAGTATTAAAAATAGTAAGGAGGATATAAACATGGAAGTAGAAGAAATAAAAGAACTATTAGATGCTAATAAAGCATCAATATTAGATGAAGTTAAAGAATTAATTAAACCACTCAAACCAACACCAACCGTTGATGAAGTGGGAAAAGAAGTAGATAAAGAAGTGGAAGTTGAGGAATTTGATAAAGAAGCTTTCGTTAAAGACATAACTGATGGTGTGCTTAAATCACTGGGAATAGAACCAGATGAAGAACCAGAGGAAGAACCGGCTAAGCTGGTTGTTATGGATGCAAAGACCCTTGAAGAGAGGGATGATGAATTAGTACAGAAAGCCCTTAAATCAATAGCTAAGAACCGTGAGGGTGAGCCTAAGTCTAAAAGATTAGGCGGGCCTAAGTTCATCAACGCCGAGAAAGGAAATGAAGATGAAGAGATGGATGAAACCAGGGATGTAGGTAAGGTTTCAACCAGGAAAGCGGCTGAGATGTTAGTTCAGAGGAAAGGACTCTAAAAAAAAGATAAATAAATACTTTAATTATTTGATTAGGAGGTATATAATTATGACTACAATAAAAGAAGCGATGAAAGGACATTTCGCAAGTAAAGATGAACTGGTCGAACTCCAAAAAGCACTAAGCACCGCTGAAGCTAGTGCTCCTGGTAGTGCTGGTGCGATTATAGAACCAGAGATAGACCCCACATTACAGAATATGGTGGTGAAGAAATACCCATTCTACAGTTACCTAAACAGTATGGGCAGGGTGACCGCTACCAGATCCAATAAACCATCATTCCTTAAAAAATTATCCGGTGGTGCTGGTGGATTCATATCAGAAGGAGGAGACCTAGGAAATGCAACTGATAGTGAATATGATCTTATAACTGGAACCATGACTACATGGAGATACAGATTAGAACTTACCGACCAGTTAATTATGGGTTCACAAGACAGTGTGATAGATGTGTATGAGCAGGAGATACAGGATGGACTGGAAGCCCACCTAGGAGATATTGACAGTGCAATGCTAACCGGAGCAGCAAGTGGTAATAACCCTGTTGGTTTGTCAACATTAATAATAACTAACACTGCCGATCTTCAAGGTGGTGAGGAGATTACGGATAAGTTCCAGTTAGATAGTATGTGTAATCAGATAATGGATGCTGGTGGAATGCCCAGTGCACTAGTGACATCAAGCAATGTTAAATCACAACTTGAAGATGTACTCTATCCAAATGTGAACGCACCACTCATACCAAGGACTGAGATGGCCTTCGGATTCCAGGTTACACGTTATGATTCACCTGCGGGTGAGATACCTATCATTGTTGACCCAGCCCTTGCTGGTGGAAGTGATGATGAGCAGATACTGTTTGTGGATTACAGCACTCTTATGCTGAAGTATCTGATGGAACCACGTGTCATTGATCTTGCGAAGACTAAGCTAACCACATCTTCTGTTCTGGCTTCTTTCCAGAGTTTCATGTGCCGTGCTGAAAAGTTCAATGGTAAAATCTATGGTATTAAGACTAAAAAATAATAATTAGGAAAGAGGAGTTCTTTTTCCTATTAATTTATTTTTTTTCACAATATAAAAAAGGGGTGACAATAGAATGGTTCAATTAACAACTGCTGAGGCGAAGAGGATTAACAGGGAAAACCGTAGTAGTTATGAAACAGGATTAGGAGACCGTGTCCGAGAACTAGAAGGTAATGAGGTAATAGTTGTTGGTACAGAGGGTCAAGTACCTATCTGTGATGCTAATGGTGTACCCACACCAAAAACATTCAGTGGTGATATATCAAATACTGCTGATGGTGTGGTTACAGTTGGAAATGATAAGATCATAGAACCTAAATTAAAGGTTGTGAATCGTGACCTGACAATAGCGGCAGAAGCTACATCTGCAACAGTTACTAATGAAGAGGATATAGATGGTTTTCTTGGACAGGCCCATTTCACAGCTGCTAGTGCGGATGCTACTGCAACTGAGATTGTTAGTGTACGTTTTGTACCAAGTACTGGTGCTTTAACAGTAACTGTGAATGCTGCTGCTACTGCTGAGACTGTGGTTCGTGTGCCTATTATACAGGCAGCTTAAATAT
>WOYJ01000179.1 GCA_011620845.1 Methanobacteriaceae archaeon | reverse complement strand
ATATACATTTTATCTACTTATTCCAGAATTCCAATAGAAATTACCCTATCATTTTAATACACCGCAGATTAAAAACAACTACCTAAAAATAAAGATAAACTTTAAATTTAGAATAATACGATGATTCAAATGAAAGCCATGTCAAACGTGGATATCTACGCTATTTCCAGTGAACTTAAGAGATCCCTGAAGGATGCCCGCTTTCAAAAGGCATATCAGCCAGGAAAGGATACCGTTTTGATCCGGTTCCATGTCCCTGGCATCGGCCGGAAGGATGTGGTATTCCAGGCAGGTTTAAGGGTTCACATAACCCAGTATCCCCCGCAGAACCCTAAAGTTCCCCCAAATTTTCCCATGCTTCTCCGGAAATATCTAAGCGGCGCCACCGTGAGTGAGGTGCGCCAGCACCACTTCGACCGCATCCTGGAAATCGAATTTCAGAAGGAGCACAGATATACACTGATCATAGAACTTTTCTCCAAGGGCAATATAATACTTTTGGATGAAGAAGGCCAGATCATACTCCCACTCAAACGGAAGCTATGGCAGGACAGGAAGATATCCAGCAAGGAAACCTATAAGTATCCCCCGGAAAGGGGAGTAAACCCCCTCCATGCAACTCGAGATGAAATTAAAGAGTTGTTTTTAAGTTCCGATACTGATATAATACGTACGTTGGCCAAGAGCGGTTTCGGGGGGTTATATGCTGAAGAGATAGTCTTAAGGGCCGGTGTAGCTAAAGATAAAGAGGCTGCTTCCATCAGTGAAGAAGAAGTTGATTCAGTATATAATGCCCTGAGGGAGGTTTTCGACCCGCTCTTAAAAGACCAGTTCCATCCCCAGATAATCTCAGATGGTAAGGATGATGTTCTACCGCTCGATCTTAAAATGTATGAAGGCTATGAGAAGAAATCCCTCCCTACTTTTAACGAGGCCGCCGATGAGTTTTACAGTAGCATCGTGGGGGAGGACATCAAGAAGGTCCAGGAGGATATCTGGGCAGCCGAAGTGGGTAAATACGAAAAAAGGCTACGGATACAGAAGGAGAGCCTGGATAAGTTCGAAAAGACAGTCGTAGATTCCAAGATAAAGGGTGACTTACTTTATTCTCATTACCAGAAAGTGGAAAGCGTCCTGGAGATAATTCTCCAGGCCAGGGAGAAGTACTCCTGGCTGGAGATAATCAAGATCATCAAAGACGCCAGGAAAAAGAAGGTGAAGGGGACGGAGATTGTAGAGTCCATCGATAAACTGGGAAACATAACCTTGAACCTGGAAGGCCAGCGGATAGTCCTGGATTCCCACCTGAGCATCCCGGAGAATGCTGAGACCTACTATAACATGGGAAAAAAGGCTAAAAGGAAGATCAAAGGGGTCCACATCGCCATAGAGAAGACCATGAAGGAGATCGAGAAGGCGGAAAGTAAGAGGGAGGTAGCTTTAGAACAGATTAGGATCCCTGAAAAACGGGTTAAAAAGGAGCTTAAATGGTTCGAGAAGCTACGCTGGTTTGTATCCTCCGACGGCTTCCTGGTGGTGGGTGGTAGAGATGCGGCCACCAACGAATCAGTGGTGAAAAAGCACATGGAAGGCCAGGATATCTACCTGCACAGTGACATCCACGGCGCACCCTCGGTGGTGATCAAAAGTGAGGGGAAAGATATACCCAAGAGTACCATTAACGAGGCGGCTGGACTGGCGGCTTCCTTCTCCAGTGCCTGGACCAAGGGGTTCAGCAGCCAGGACGTGTACTGGGTGCACCCGGAACAGGTCTCCAAGACACCGGGGTCTGGAGAATTCGTGGCTAAAGGCGCATTTATAATAAGGGGAACGCGGAATTACGTCCGGGGGGTTCCTCTCTTCGTGGCGGTTGGAGTGGTGGACTATGAAGGTGAACGGATCATGGCCGGCCCTGTATCAGCTGTAAGTAAATATACAGATAACTACGCGGTTATAAAGCCTGGTTTCACCAAGAAAGAGGATATATCCCGTAAAATCCTGAAACAAATCAACATAGATAACATCATCACCCTGGATGATGTGGTCCGGGTTCTGCCCTCTGGTAAGTGTGATTTTGCCGATGACCGGGACTTGCGCAAGTTGGAAATTGCTTATTGATACAGACTTAATATTATTTACCAGGTTTTTAAAAGAAGATTATGATACATCAAATTATTTAGATTATATCAGAAGAATGTACCTGCTTTGTTTTTCAAATACAAAACAAGCAAGGAAATATAATTAAGTATATAGAAAAATTAAGGGGATAAAATTGAAAGACATCATAAGAGATATTGGTAACCGGGTTAAAGAACTTAGAGAACTATCTGATGTTTCCTGTGAGGAAATAGCAGGGAAACTTGAAATTACAAAGGAAGAATATCAGCTCTATGAACAGGGAGAAAAAGATATCCCAGTAAGTATACTCTATGAAATCGCCCGTGTCTTAAAGGTGGATATGGGCCTCTTTGTAAGTGGCAAAGAAACCAGAATGCATCTTTTTCATGTGACCCGTGCCGAAAAGGGAAGGCCTATTGAACTTAGGGAAGGCTACGAAGGAATCAGTCTGGCTGATAGATTTCGGGGAAAAGAAGCTGAAACACTCATTGTCACCATCAAGCCCCTGGATGTAAAACCAGTTATGAACTCCCATACTGGCCAGGAATTTAATTACATACTTGAAGGTTCCCTCAAACTTTATCTCGATAAGCATGAGATAATTTTAAATGCTGGAGATTCCATATATTTCGATTCAAAATATGAACATACCATGGAACCTTTAAATAATAAACAGGCAAAATTTTTAGCAGTTATCATATGAATCTGAATATTAAAGAGAATTTAATGAGATTTATCTTTAAAAATCAATCTTTTGAGGTAGTTTAATGTCCAGTTTACTTAAAAATTACGTGAATAGGGAGGATTTTGAGTCCTATGAAGATTTCAAGGAAAACTTCCAGTTTAAGATTCCTGAAAACTTTAACTTTGCCTATGATATCGTGGATAAGTACGCGGAAATAGATCCCGAGAAAGTTGCCCTGCTTTGGTGTAACGATGAAGGTGAGGAGAGAAGGTTCACTTTCAAAGACCTTAAAGAGAAGAGTAACCAGATAGCCAACTTCTTTAAAAGGATCGGTATTAAAAAGGGGGACGCCGTCATTTTAACCCTTAAAAACCGCTATGAATTCTGGTTTTCCATGATGGCCCTGCATAAAATTGGAGCAATACCTATACCCTCCACGCATATGCTTAGAACCAAAGATATGATCTACAGAATTAAAAATGCAGGGGTGAAGATGATCCTGAGCATCGACACTGATTCATTGATCAAAACTTATGAGGAAGCGGAAGAAGAGTTAAAGGCAGACCTCTTGAAGGTATACGTAAACATGAATAGTCTCGACAAAGACATCCCAGGATGGTATAATCTAAGCAAGGAAATTGAAGACGAAAGTATGGAATTTACAAGGCCCACTGGTGATGAAAGTATTGAAAACACCGATCCATTTTTGATATATTTTTCTTCAGGTACTACTGGCCAGCCTAAAATGGTCTTACACGACTTCACTTATCCTCTAGGCCATATTATCACCGCTAAATACTGGCACAATGTGGTGGAAGATGGCCTTCACCACACATCCGCCGATACTGGCTGGGCCAAAACCAGCTGGGGACAGCTTTATGGCCAATGGATTGCAGGAACCGGACTGTTTATCTATGACTACCACCGTTTTGATGGACTTAACCTTCTCCGAATGGTTGAAAAATATAAAGTCACCACATTCTGTGCTCCACCTACCATTTACAGATTTCTAATTCAAGAAGATCTATCCTGCTTCGATTTCAGTAATCTGACCTACGTCACCACTGCCGGTGAACCCCTAAACCCTGAAGTATACCAGCGCTTCTATGACCTTACGGGACTCCGGATCATGGAAGGTTTCGGGCAAAGCGAAAGTGTCGTCATGATTGGGAACTTCATATGGGTCACGCCCAAACCGGGGTCCATGGGAAAGATTGCACCTACCTATAACATAGAGCTACTCGACAGTGCCGGGGAGGTGGTGGAGTTAGGTGAAGAAGGAGAAATAACAGTGAATATTAAAAATGGTTCTCCCACTGGCCTGGTTAAAGAGTACTACAAAGATCAGGAAAAGAGTGATTATGCTTTCCGAAATATGCACTATCACAGTGGAGATACGGCCTGGATGGATGAAGATGATTATCTGTGGTTTGTGGGAAGAAACGATGATATCATAAAAAGTTCAGGTTACAGGATCGGCCCCTTTGAAGTTGAAAGTGCGGTTATATCCCATCCTTCAGTTTTAGAGTGTGCAATAAGTGGTTATCCCGATAAAATAAGGGGGCAGATTATAAAGGCAACCATTGTCCTGGTAAAAGAGTTTACACCCAGTGAAGAACTTAAAAAAGAAATACAAAACCATGTAAAAAATGTCACAGCCCCCTATAAATACCCCAGAATAATCGAATTTGTTGATGAACTTCCAAAGACCATCAGTGGCAAAATAAAAAGGGGAGAAATCCGGGATAGGGATAAAAAGAGAATATAATTTAATCAGATTTCCAGTCAAAAAAGGTAATCTATTTCTCCAGCTTCTTCTTCAAGAGAGAATTAATATCAATCAGATACCTTCCCTCTTTATCAGAGACAATAACCGATTCATTATCCAACAGGGAAGACAGGTTAACCTCGTAGACGCCCTGTTCTTTTACCATAACCCCCTCTACAGAGTCCTCATTAACCGGGTCGTCCTTCTCATCTTCTTCTGATTTTTTTACCCGGAGTTTTTTGGAAGTGTAGGTGAAGAATTTACTACCGCATTCTGGGCAGCCGTTAGTTATGATGGTTTCTATGTCTCCTCCCACTTCATGGCCGCATTTAATGCATCGGTGCATCTGTATCACCCAGGTTGGCTATCATGGAGAGGAAGTTGGATTTCTTCTTAACTTCTTTCATCACGTTGGCCGGTCCGATTATGGTTATACCTATGGTTTTCTTACGGGATAAGCCGAAAAATGAGGTTTTATCCTTCTCCAGGGTGTAGATGTCGATTCCCATGAAGTTTTCTATATCGATCTCCCTCATGGTGGTTTCGATGAGTTCTGCTTCTTCCTCCGGGGTTAAACCGCCCTCTATAACCACCAGGTCACCTTTTTTAACCCGATCCACTATCATGGAAACCTTCTCCATGCTGGTCTGGGAGTTCAGGGCTGAAGATGATAGGAAATCCATTTTAAGGCCTGTGGTTTCGGTGTCTGGGCTGTTAGTTTCAGTCATTAATTTAACCTCTTTATTTGAATTGTCATCTATCCATCACTTGAATTTATCCACCATTTTCCGGTAAAGTAGGTTGGTGTTATCCCCGTTCAGGGCGGAGATAGGGACTACCGTGTGCTGGGGGAAGACCGAGTTTATCTTCTCTGGTGTGGCGTCTTCCAGGTCTATCTTGTTGGCCACGATTATGAAGGGTATGTTCCGGGCTTCCAGGTTGCCCATGATGGTTATGTTGGCCTGGGTCAGGGGATCCTCGGTGGCGTCTATTACGAGCAACACTCCGGTTACATCATCTAACCACTTGATAGCCTCTATTATTCCTTTGGTAGCTTCCTTAGCTCTTTCTTTGGCTTCTTCCTCTGAAAGGCCGTATTCCAGGAAGTTGGTGTAGTCTATCTTGGTGGCTATTCCTGGTGTGTCGATTATGTCAAAATTAAGTTCCACTCCATCGTCTTTTACTGTTACGTGTTCCTGCCGGTACACTCTCCGGGTCTCATGGGGTACCTGGGATACGGTTCCGATGGGTTTCCCGATCCAGTCGGTGGTCATCCGGTTGGCCAGGGTGGTTTTTCCAGAGTTGGGGTGGCCGTAGAATCCTATCTTGAGAACTTTATTTTTCCCCAGGAGTTTGTTAAGGATATCCTTGAAAAATTTACTTCTAAAAAAGGGGGGCATATTCACCACTTACATCATTCCTTAGTCAAGTCAGTCATTTCTGTAATCAAGTCGGTCTTATTCTTCGTATTCTTCACCGGGCTTTAGAACCACTACTTTGATGTTTGGGTTGATTCTTTCAACCCTTTCAGCGAATTCTAAGGGGTTCTGTTCTATTATGGGGAAGGTGTTGTAGTGCATGGGTATGACTATTTCCGGGTTGATCCAGTCGGAGGCTATGGCTGCCTCTTCCTGTCCCATGGTAAATCTATTCCCAATGGGTAGTAATGCTATGTCTGGTTGGTATACGTCTCTTATCACTGTTTTCATGTCTCCAAATAGTCCGGTGTCTCCGGAATGATATATCTTTCTCTCATTTTCCAGGGTCAGGATAAAACCGCAGGAACTTCCTCCCGGTCCTATCTCTTCTATGAAGTCCATGTCCGAGGAATGGGTGGAGTTTAACATGGTCACTGTTATGTCCTGAAATTTAACACTGCCCCCTATGTTCATTCCTATAGATTCCAATCCCTGCTTTGATAAAAAGACGGAATGCTCGTGGTTGGCGATGATCACTGCGCCGGTTCGGTCGGCGATTTCCATGGCGTCACCGAAGTGGTCCTGGTGTCCATGGGTTACCAGAATAAGGTCGGCGCGTAGTTCTTCAACTTTTACCGGGGCCGCCGGGTTGTTGCTTATGAAGGGGTCTATGAGGATCTTTAAATATTCGTTAGTCGTAATTTGGAATGCTGAGTGTCCTAGCCACTTGATGATCATTATTTCATCTCCAGATGTGCACTGGTTAATATTTAATTCCAGATGGATACACTGTTTATAATATTTTAATCTCCAACTGTACACTGTTAATATTTAATTTCCAGATGGGATACTATTTAATATCTCCAGGTGATGCCTATTTAACCTCAAAATGAATATCTATTTTATCTCCAGATCGACATCCTGTGAGATTTCCCAGGCATCTTCGAACATTCTTTCGATTTCTTCTATTGATTTCTGGTCTTTATATATTACTCCTACCTCGTAACTTTCGTATATGGGGTCGGTGGAGATTATCAATCCGTTGGAGTCGTCCGCTATCACGGTGATAGTGTGCACGTGGGGCATGGTCTTAATTTTAACCTCTTTATCCTGGAGGAGTTTTAATAGTTCCACTGATGCGTCATCGTCCAGGCTTGCTTCCTGTACAATTATACGGCTCTCGGTGTCCATGAATTTCTTGAGTATTCCCACGTCTATGTTCCTGATCCAGGGGTACATCATTAGTATCCGGTGGTTCGCCTTGGATATGGTATCCATCATGGCATTCTGGACATCATCAGCATCGAAGGACCAGATTATACCCGGTTCCTTGGATTCATTCTTTAGTTTACCCAGGGTTCCCTTAAAGGAGTCCATTCTCTCGTCTATGATGCTTTCTATGTCCTGGGTGTTCTGGATGTAGCTTTCCTTCATCCTTTCTAGACGCTGTTTAACATAGGTTTCTCCTTTGGTTTTAGATGAGTTGGATCTTAACTTGGTCAGGTCGGGTCTTTTAAGGACGGGAGGTGTTTGAGGTTCTTCGGTTTTTACTGGTGTAATTGGTTTGCGTTCCTTTTCTTCAGGTTTCTCTTCTGGTTCAGTTACGGGTTCTTCTAGCTTGTCTTTTTGTTCGGCTATTATATCGGGCTTTTTGTCCTTCTTTTTATCCGGCCTGGTGATACGTGGTACTGGTTTGGTTTTAACTGGCTCAGCTTCTGGTTTAACTGGTTCAGCTTTTTCAACTTCAGGTTTGGTTGGTTCAACTTCGGGTTTGGTTGGTTCAACTTTAGGCTTAACTGGTTCAGCTTTTTCAACTTCAGGTTCAACTGGTTTGAATTTTTCTAACTCCTCTTTATCAGGTTTAACTGATTCCTTTTCTACTGGTTTTTCAACCGGTTTTTTTACTTCAGATGATGATTGAAATGCTGCTTTCGGAGGTAATGTGGATGTTTTCCCAATATCGGGCTTTTTTTTAGGCTTAATCTCCCTGGAACCTATGGGTTCTGAAGGTTTCTCAGCTTCAGCTGGTTTAGTGGACATTTCAGGTCGTTCAACCTTCTTGGGCTTTTTTATCCGGGGCTGGGGTTTTACTTTCTCGATGGTTTCCAGGGTTTCTTTCTTTTTGGCTTCTGTGGAAACCTTTTTTTCCTTTTCTACTTTCACCGGTTTTGGCCTGGCTTTCATAATAGGTGTTGGACTGGGTACAGTTCTTGGAGTGGTGGAAGCTCTTTTTTCTGGCATTTCGATTCCGGAACTGAACAGTATCACTAAAAATAGCCCGGCTACAGCCAAAATCAGGCCTAAAAAGAATAGTAAGATGTTAGGTGGTATAGCAAATCCCCAGTACATTGCATAAAAACCGGCAATGATCATTAATCCCCCACAGATTGTTACAATTAATTTGATCATCATTTACCTCCAATGATATTACTTATGGGGCTATATATATTTATAAAGGTTTTCCTTTCTCCGGAGATTGCACATCTATTCATCTTCATTGATGATAATAAAAAGAAACATGGCTTCATTTCTTATTTTCTCTAAAAATTCAAACTTTTAAAAGGAAAAGTTAAAATAATAAAACCAATAAAAAGTCGATTATTAACAAACCGTATTATAATGCGTGGAATAATATGGTTGATGCGTGGAAAAAATTGTAGGAAAAAAATTGGAGGTAGTTAATATGTCTTTTTTAATAGATGAAAATGGGCAGGGCGCAGCAGAGTATATTCTATTGTTTGGGGGCGTAATTGTTATTGCGATA
>WOYJ01000127.1:7163-8761 GCA_011620845.1 Methanobacteriaceae archaeon | reverse complement strand
TACAATCTCTTTTATTTTTCAACCAGCGCTTCTAATTCTTCCCGGGGTATCTTCTTAGCTATGGTCAATTTTGTGGGGCATCTTCCCAGTTTGATATCGTGTTTTTTTGCTATTTCCTTTAGATCTTTAAGGGTAGCTTTTTTGGCCATTTCTTCTATATCCATAGTAAAATTCCTCCTAGTTATTATATGTCTGGTCTAGTTAAAATTTTTAACCACACCATCTTATAACAAGAAGGAGGGGGCACACATCTTATATATTCAAAGAGTATAGAGATAAAATTATGACCTTCTATCTGGATTTCTTTTCACTAATGTCCCCTACCTGGGTAGCCCAGGATATTATGAATAAACCTTTATCGGAGGGGTGATAACCTAATGAAAATCAAATACACAACTATGATTGTTAAGGACATGAATGAGTCAGTTGAATTCTACAGGGATATTATGGGGTTCGAAGTAGATGGCCAGCACAATCCCTTCCCCGGGCTCATAATCACGTTGATGAAAGGTGAAGGGGAAACTATGATAGAACTCATAGAAAATACAGAAGAGGAACCTGGCCTACATGCCTTTGGATTTGATGTGGAAGACATAAACGCTACTTTAGAAGAACTCAGATCTAAAGGTGCTAAAGTTACCATGAAACCTATGCCAATAACAGTTGGGACCCTCGCCTTCCTAGAAGACCCCAATGGAGTCAAAATAGCGCTGATTCAACACCATTAATTTTCTGATCCAACACCATTAATTTTATTTTTTAAATCTTACTAATCCAATTTCAGGTGAAAATTAAATGATAGACGGACATATACATGCAGATTGCAGGCCCTACGAGGACTTTAAGTTGATGGCAGTAGCCGGTGTAGAAGCGGCCATAACCTGCGCCCATGACCCCATGAGGATGAGCACATCAGCAGTTGTTTTAGACCATATCCACCGTATCTTGAACAACGACTTTAAAAGGGCAGCGGATAACGGTTTGAAACTATATGGTGCCGTTGGGATCCACCCCCGCAGCATATCCCCTGACTATCAGGTGGTCCTTGACGAATTACCCTCTCTCCTTGCAGACGATAAGGTCATTGCCATAGGAGAGATAGGCCTGGAGACTACAGCAGAAAAGGAGAAGGACATCTTCATAAAACAGGCGGAACTCGCTGATAAACTGGGTATGAAGGTCATCGTACACACACCCCGTAAGAACAAGAGGGAAGTGGCCAGGGAATCCTTATCTATCCTTGATGAACATATAGACCAGTCCCTGGTTCAGATTGACCATGTAGATAAGTCTATAGTTGATTTAGTTGCTGATTTTAAAGGTTTACGGGGCATCACTGTACAGCCGCAGAAGATGACACCCCAGGAAGCTGTTAAGCTCCTGGAAGAATATGGTACTGAAAGATTTGCACTTGACAGTGATATGAGCTCTTCACCCTCAGATCCGTTATCCGTACCTAAAACCGTGCTTGAGATGAAGCTTGCTGGATTTAAAAATAAAGATATAAAAGACGTGTCCCAGGGGAATGTTTCACGGTTCTACAAATTATGAATTCCCCTATCTCTGATCTGGGATGGTGATTTCCCTATCTTTGGTCT
>WOYJ01000127.1:0-7063 GCA_011620845.1 Methanobacteriaceae archaeon | reverse complement strand
CCCTATCTCTGATCTGGGATGGTGATTTCCCTATCTTTGGTCTGGATGGTAGTGGTGATTAACTGCTCCTAATTTACCAATACACTCACATGCCAGTTTATTTCCCAGTTCTAAACACTTATCCAGTCCTTCGCTTTTTATGTAACCGGATACGAATCCCGCAGCGAAGGCATCACCTGCCCCAGTAGTATCCAGTGTGTCTACCTCAGAGGTGGGGGAGTATATTACCTCATCCGGGGTGTAAAGACGTGCCCCCTTCTTACCGCAGGTCACCACCACCAGAGATATTCCCATATTTACCAGATCAATAGCGCCCTCATGGAAACCTTTCCCAGTTAGGATTGCTGCTTCCTTCTTATTTAAAAAGAGTATATCTGCTTTTTTTATGATATCTTTTAAGTCTTCTATACCATAGGAGGATAAGACTGTTCCAGGGTTGAGTGATATTTGATTTGCATGTTTAACTGCCTCTTCCACCACTTCCTTGTACATACCGGTGACGTGTAGTAACTTGGAAGCCTGGATGTAATTTATATCTTCCTTTTCGAGTTTAAACCGGGCATTGGCGCCCATGGATGTGTAGATGGATCTTTCACCCTTACCATCGACTGAGATAAATGCCAGTCCAGTTGATCCGGATAATTTTATGAGTCTGTCTGTTTTAATACCTTCTTCTTCCAATTTCATTTTAGCAAACTCACCATAGGCATCACCACCAATTCTTGCCATTATCCCTACATCCACACCGGCCCGGGAGAGACCTACGGCGAAGTTGGATGCAGAACCTCCCAGGGATATCTTCAGTTCCTCTACATCTACCTCGTCATCTGCTCCGCTGAAACGGGGCACTCTCATTATAAAATCTATGTTGCAGGTTCCTAAAGCAGTGACTTCAGGCGGATGGTTTTTGTTGATATTCATAATCCATCAATCAAATTCTTTATGCAATTAAAGGGGAATGAATAGGGTAGAATAGTTTAATAAGGAAAAATAGGGGTTTATTTACCTTCAGGTAGTAATCCTACGAATTTCTTCAACCGGTTCAGGATGCTCTGTTTATCCGGTTCTATAGGCTTATAATTTTTACCTAACAGGTCAGCCGCCAGTTGCATGATGGCGTTGCTAGTGGGTGATGATTGGTTGACCTCAACCACGGACCGGCCCATGGCCAGTGCCCGTTCCAGTTCCCGGTCGTAGGGGATGGTGCTCATGAGAGGCACTTCTAATATGGCTTCTATTTCATTAGGGGATAGTAAGAATTTGTCATCGTACCACATGTTTAAAACGAAGCCCAGAACATCTATGTCCAGTTCACTGAATAATATTTTAATCTTAAGGGCGTCGGCTACAGAAGGCATGGTAGAATTAGTAAGTAGTAGTACCTCTGTACCTTCAGGAAGACCGTCGAAGATGTTAGCGTTTATTCCGGCGGGGATGTCCATGAGGAACACGTCACCATACTCTGATCCTTCCTGGATGATCTTGTTCCAGGAGATGTAGTTGGGGTTTATGTGTTTCAGGGTTTCGAAGTGGATGCCCGTGGGAATTACCCTTATATCATTTTCTATTTCATATACACAGTCTTCAATTGACTGATCACGAACCAGGACATCGTGTAGGGTGACGTCGGGATTTAACAGACCGGTTATTACATCGAGGTTGGCCATGACTAAATCCAGATCCAGCATCACTATTTTCTCACCGAAGAGGGACATGGCCACTCCTAGATTAAAAGTTAAAGAAGTCCTGCCCACTCCCCCCTTTCCAGAAGCTATGGCTATAAATCTAGACATCATATCTTATTATGTAATTAGTTTTATTTTAATTTACCGGCGGCCTAAAAGGCCTTCCACTAATTTGGCAATGACACCCTTCTTATCTGGTTCAATTGGCTGGTACTGTTCACCAATTAAATCAGCAGCCAGCTGCATTATGGCATTGCTGGTGGGTGACTTGGGATTTTTAACTATTAGTGGCTCTCCGAAGGCTGCTGCCCTGCTTACTTCGGGATCATCCGGTATGACTGCAATTACTGGTACTTCCAGTATGGTTTCTATCTCATTTATGGTCAGGAATGTTTTATCGTGGAGTTCCCTGTTTATTACCACCCCTATTATGTCCACTCCCAGTTTATTGGCTATTATCTTGGTCTTAAGGGCGTCACTGATGGACGGGACTTCTGGCGTGGTTACCAGGATCATCTCCTGCGCCGCGGCTATGGATGCCAATGCATCCTTCTCCAGCCCTGCAGGAGCATCTATTAAGAGGACATCGATATTCTGTACCAGTGTCTCTAATGCATCCTCTAATCTGTCTAGTTTAATCTTCCGCAGGCCTTCTAGAGATATTCCGGCTGGGACAACCTTCACACCACCCGGACCTTCGTAGATGGCATCTTCTATAGACGCATCGCCGGATAGTACATCGTGCAGGGTTACTGATTTACCTTCCATTCCTAAAATCAGTTCAAGATTGGCCATAGCCACATCAGCGTCTAAAACTAAAGTTTCTTCTCCATAAGTTGACAAAGCCACTCCCAGATTAGCAGTTATCGTGGTTTTTCCCACACCCCCCTTTCCAGAAGCAACTACTATAACTCTTGTCAAACTAACATTCCCCCTACCTAAGTTATATCCACATTTATGTTAAATTTATCCACTATTTCAGGATATTTTCTGAAACTCTTTTTAATTTCTATCTGCACAATATTTATAACTTGCCTTCTTAAATTATCGATATCTTTTGATTCACCCATCAACCGAGAAAGCAATCCTTTACCTTCGTATTCTATGATGATGTTTATGTACCCAGAAAGATCTGATGTATTATCAAGGAAAACCATAACCTCTGTACCCTTAATTTTTGGGATACCAAATATAGATTTCTTTATTTTATTCATAAGAGTTAGTTCTATCTTCTCCACATCATCCTCGTTAAGTGAACCTCCCTTGTAATCATCAAGAAGATCATCAACATCGTCCTCGTTCATCTCCTTAATACCATACTTTTCGAGGAGTTTGGAACGATCTATTGGTTCCGATTTAACCGCTTCTTCTGGTTCAACTTCACTGGCTGTTTCGGTTTGGACGGTTTTTAATTGCTCCCGAAGTTCTTCCCTTGATATGGGAGTTTGATCAGTGGATTGATCTTTTGAAGCTGGCTGGACTGAATTCTGTGCTGTAGTAATGTAGTCAGCTACTGAATGAGTTTTCTTTGGTTCTGACTCAGTTTCTGTGATAGGTTCTGCTTCTACTTCAGGTTCTGAAACTGGCTCGGTTTCTTTGGTAGGTTCTACTTTAGTCCCTGGAACTGGCTCTAGTTCAGGTTCAACTTCTGGTTCGGTTCCAGGCTCCGGTTTCGGTTCAGATTCAGGTCCAACTTCAGGTTCCATTTCAGAATCCGGCTCAGATTCTGTAACTGGTTCCGGCTCGGGTTCCGGGATTGATTCTGGCTCGGGTTCCGGGATTGATTCTGGCTCAGAAACAGGCGATTCTGCCTTTTCCGTACTATCTATACCTTTGAGTTCATCTATTACCTTGTAGACATCGTAGTCTGCTTCCAGTAGGAATGGTTTGTTAACGTCGATGATGTAGTCTATGTGGGATTTTTTCAGGTCAAATACTTCAATAACTGTGCCCCTATTTTCCACGGCAGATGTGATATTTTCTATAGCCTCTGATCTGGAAAATTTACCATATTCTGCAGCTACCTGCCTTCCATCCTTGAATATGATGAAACCTTCATCTGCACCACGAGTTATCCTCATAAATCCATTATGTCTTTTCTTCAACAGGTTCTCCAATAGCTGTGCAAAGTCCAGATCATCAGCATATGAAACCAGTGACGGTTTGGTAATGGGCACGTCCATTTATCTTCCCTCAATCAATAGTAAGTAACTCCCTTATTTATAAGTTACTACACTAACTTAATTACCTTTTCCCTATGGCAATTATACTAATTATCACGCTATCAATTTTATCCCGGTTCTATTTCTGGTAAGAATTTCACTTTCTTATCAATTTTATCTCTGGAGGGGTAACAATAATCACATTTTTACCATTTTTACACAATAATATTGCCTCTCCACCAGTACTATCCCTGAAGGCCTTCAATTTTTCCCCCGCTACCTGGAAATCTTCTGGAACATTCTTTTCGAAGTTGGTCAGATCCATTATTATAGGATTTTTCTCCTCTTCGATCTGTTGCAGTGCATCAATGAAATCGTCTAAATTGTTTACCTTCATTAATATTATTTCATAGAAAGATTGTTCCGGTATGATTATTGTTTCCCGGTCCTCTTTCTGTCTGGTTTCTTCCAATCCGAGATTTTTCTTTAGACTATCCATTATATCCTTCATTTTTATAACTTCCTTATATGGTCGTTAATTACTTCCAATAATCTTGATGCTCCGCCATTTTTAATGTCCGCTGTGGGAAGATTATATTTCTCCTCATAATCCCCTAGCACATCCTTATTTTCAACATTCCTCAGGTTTAAGGATATTCCCACTACCTTGGTGGGTTCCACAGCTTCTATAGCCTTCACCTCATACTCAATCCCTAATGGCTCCCTGTAGGGGTGGTTGGGACGGTGGCACACCACTGTGAAGTCTGGTTGAGCCCCCACCATTATCGCTGCTGATAATCCCCGGGGATGGGGATTACCCCTTTCAGTCAGGCTGGATTGTCCTTCCACCAATATTATATCCGGATCCTTCTGTTCTTCCAGATGTTTTATGGCCCCCATCACTGCAGACGCCACATCCATCACAGAAAGGCTTCCCGCCCTGAAATTCAGGTCTACTGGTTGTTCCAAACCCATCTCATCGGTGGATATTATTGCCGGATTCATTCCCACGTCCTGGGCTGCTTTACCCAGCATTCTGGTGGTGGTTCTTTTACCACATTCCTGGGATGTCCCTCCCACGAATATCACTGGTGTTCCCGATTTGTAATTTAGTTTAGGTAATGTTTCAGTGCATTTTGGTGGTGCATTCCCGAATATATTCTTTATAACATCTAACCGGGGACTGATCTCCTTGATAACCACATTTTTCTCCTGTGCAAACTTCAAAAGAGAAGAATTAGTGGATAGTGGTAGAGATCTGAAGGAAGTAACCACGTTCTTACCTTTATCCAGTGCCTGGACAGCGTATTTAAGTGCTGCGCCTTCAGCTCCTATGGGGAGCATTATAGCAATGCTCCGGGCTTCAGTATCCTGGATTAACTCATCTAAATCTGAATATATGGTACTATTACAAAATTCCCTGCCTTGTTTTGCTTTATCATCATCTATAAAACCTACAGCTTGAACCCCTTCAAAATTAGCAAATTTTTCGCCTCCTCCGCCGCAACCAACTATTATAAACGGATTAAGATCTTGGAGGTCTTTCACAGAATTTACAAAATACAAAAAATCACTCCTGTCATTAGTGAGATATCATAGGAACATTCATTATCTATTTATTTAATAAATGTTAAACCATGATATATACTATTGGGTAGAACTCAATTGTAGTGTGGAGGGATAGTATGATAGATAGAATACTTAAAGACTTAGGCAGGATCAATGGGGTTAATGGATCTCTAGTAGTAGGAAAAGACGGTTTAATCATTGAAAGTGAAGTACCCGGTGATATAGACTCTGAACTTGTAGCCGCCATGGCATCTGCAGTATTTGGTACTGCGGAGAGATCTGCAGAGGAAATGAAACATGAACCATTACAGCAGGTAATGATTGAGGGAGATAAGGGTAAAACACTGATGATCGATGCAGGTGAAGGTATACTGGTAGTTATATCTAATATAGACATCAACCTGGGATTAATCAGGATCGAGATGAGAAGAAGCGCGGAACGTGTAATCGACTTCTTAACCTAACCGATTATAACAACCATTAGGTATAGTGACATTCTCAACCTTAATAAATAGGCATTGCAATATTTTAAACCTGATCCGGTTATAACAACCATAATAACCCTTAACAGCCCATTATCTAAGGTTTAAGCGATTATCATCCAATCAGGGATAAAACAACCATAATGGTAAAAAAAACATTATTCCAAGGGGCTTTAAACCAACCAACTCGTAAAATTGGAGTTGATTCTTTGAGAAAACCATACGTGATATTAATAGGCAGTGCTTCTGGAATTGGCAAGTCAACTATAGCTTCAGAGCTCGCGAAAACACTGGGCATCACCCACACCATTGAAACTGATTTTATCAGGGAGATAGTCAGGGGAATAATCGGCCCGGACTATGCCCCTGCACTGCATAGATCTTCATTCGATGCCTATGTCACCATCAGAGACAAGCATCGCTTCGAAGGAAATGGTGATGGTTTAATCAGCGCCGGTTTTGAAGAACACGCTTCTTTTGTTATACCTGCTATTGAGAAGGTTATAAGCCGGGCGATTAACGACTCCGACGATGTGGTTATTGAGGGTGTGCATCTAGTCCCTGGTTTACTGAATATCGATAAATTTAAAGACGACGCATACATCCACTTTTTCGTCCTCACCACCGATGAAGAGATCCATAAGGAAAGGTTCGTAAAAAGAGCTATGGACATAAAACGTGGTGGAAAACACCTGGAATACTTCAAAGAAAACAGGATCATCAACAACTACCTGGTTAAACAAGCGATTGAACATAACATTCCCGTGATAAATAACCTGGAAGTTGATAACACCATTAAAAGAATGCTCAGCTTAATTAAACAAATCTGTAAAAACCTTCTTTTCCAGAATTCAGTTGATGAACTGGGTGAATTGACCAACATCATCATAGACAAATACGGGGGAAGACTGGTGGATGTAACCTATTATCTTCCAGGATTCGGTGAACCACTCAAGAGAAGGGTTAACGTTTACGATCCAGTGGAAGCCAAGCGATTCATCAACCGTTTAAATGAAAACCCCCAACGAAAAAAAGACCTGGACAACCTCTACCATCTTTCAGATAACATTCACAGCCATAAAATATGCGCACCAGATAAGGAAACCCTGAATAAGATGATAAACGATCTGGACAAACAGGGATTTCTGTATAAGAAAGATAAGAA
>WOYJ01000165.1 GCA_011620845.1 Methanobacteriaceae archaeon | reverse complement strand
TTATTATTGTATTTTTAATAATCGTATCTGCAGCAGCATACCTTGACTTCAACTTTGGACTGACCAAACACTATGATGATGGGAAAATTTCCTTTGATTATCCCCCGGATTGGGACAAGAAATCAGGCTTAACCCATCGCAGGTGGTATCATTCCATCCATCACCTAATTTGAACATAATCATCAACAAACAAGTCATCCCTCCCGGGTATCAGTCCCCGGAAGATTACATACTTAACTCCACCACAGCATACGATTCCGGATTCAGGTTGATTTCCTCTAACAAAAAAAACATTAACATGGATGTTATCTACGAAAATACCTATAACATCAAAAGAGATGGAAATATCTACCTGCAAAAGGAGGTGTGGGTACCCAAAAATGGTAATATATACACCGTCATCTACACCCAAAAGATGGTATCCAGTGACCCCCCCTCCCCTTGGATGATCTTGGTTCCACCTCCAATATGGAAATCTTAACTGCCCAATATGGCTTTGAAGTCATCAAGAATAACTTTAAAGTAAATTCAGTTTTAATACCTGCGAAAACCCCATTCTGGGGCAGTGTATCAATCCCAACACACCATGTAAACTGGGGGATTCGTTCAGATACTGTTAATGGATACAATTCTGTTTATTATTACAGTGAAAGTTCCTATCCCGATCGAAACAGTACCATGGGTTTGTTATGTCATCGTACCAGCTTTTCAGCCCCATTTAGAAACATCGACCAGCTCAAGCCAGGAGATGAAGTGGTGATAAATGATTACCTTACCCAGAGGAAATATATTTACCAGGTGGTGTCCAATAGAGATATTAAATGGGGCTATAAAACCGACCCCATAAAATTCCCACCAGGAGAAAAAACAATCTTACCCTGGTAACCTGCTATCCTCCAGGCACAACACAGGCCGCCTGGATGATGTACTGTAAATTGATTAGAATAAAAACTATAAATTGAAAATAAAACCGTTAAATTAATAAATTTTACCAAAAAAACAAGTTTAGGTGATTAAAATAGCATACAGTCCAATAGTAGAAAGTTCACTGATATTCTCCCATATAATTCCTCCTATACTGGCATTTACAGGGATAATAGTTATAACTACAGGAATAATGGATTCCAATAACCGTCAAACTCTAATTGGCGCTTTAATATTTTTAATAGCAGGATTATCTCCCTTCGTAATTTTACCGTTACTGCTGGGATAATAAATAATTTATTTTAAGGAAACCGGGATAAAAAATAAGTTTATTCTAGGAATTCCTTAAAAACTAGAAATCCTTAAATCTTTATTTTCTTTTTATTTCAAATAAAGCTCCCTTCTGTCCTATCTTAAGTGATGAGATATGGACTGCGAACCTTCCACATTCTACAGGATCGGGAGTTTCCAACTTTTTTACTGCATAGGCGGCCATGAAGGTGTCGCCCAGTCCAGTAGGGTCAACTATCTCTTCTGGTGGAAAGGAGGGTATATCGTGGATATTTTTATTTTTTGCTGTTATTTGGGAATATATAACGGCACCACGGTCGCCCCTGGTTATGATCACCTCTTCCGGTCCAAAATTGGATAATACCTGGGCGATTTCTGCACAGTTATCACTGGAATTTCCCAGTATCACCCGGGCCTCAAGTTCGTCTAAAAACAGGAAATCAACCAGTTTCAGGAATCTTTTATAGTCTTTCCAGGGTTTTAAAACCACATTACCACTTTCAACATGCCTTAAATATCCTTGAGCACCCAGGTAGAGGGGTATGTCCTGTTTACTTAGATATTGTACCGTTTTAAGGGGAATGTCATAGGGAGATAAGGGGGATAAAAGTATGGTATCGTAGGCTTTTAGGTTTAAATCTTTAAAATTAGCGGGTTTTATTGGATTTACCGGGACTTGTGATTTCTGTATTCTGTGATTGGGGTTATCATCCGGGTAGATATTCTCGAATTCCATGGTTTTATCTGTGTATATGGGAATTATCTGTGCGGCTCCTGGGAATTGTTTCATCAAGCCTTTGTCCATCTTTGACATGGTGGTAATGACTGTGTTGTCCATTCCCAATCCCGTAAGTACTGCTGATTGGTAGTAAACACCACCTCCAACGGTGTTACAAACGTTGCTCTTTTTTACAATTCGGTCTTTAGTTAAAGGGCCGATGATCATGAGCTTTGTCATGGTTAAATCTATAAACTGGATATCAGATAAGTTTAGGGATTTTTGGGTTTTGAATTTGCCCATTTTTTCTACCGTAGACCAACTTTACCGGAATGCAAAGCAGTGCCTATTAAGAATTTATTCACCCCTCGATCATTCAGGTTCTGCACCTCTTCAGGAGTGATTCCCCCGCCGAGTATCAAAGCTTCTTCCATCCCTCTGAAATTATTCAGGAGGTCCAAGTTAAATCCACTTAAAGTTCCCACTCCAGAGATATCAAGTAAAATAATTTCTTCCAGTTTCAGTTTTTCCAGTTTAGATTTAACTTCACCTAATGTGAGAGATGGATCTCTGCTTAGTATCTGTCCATCTTTTATATCAATACCAACTATCATCCTCTGCTTGGGGAATTTATGGAATATTTCCCCTAGATCTGCCAAGCTCGTAAGGGTTTCCGTGGCGATTATGATTTTATCTGCAAAATCCAGGGCAAAGGCAAAGCTCTTAATATCTTTAACCCCCCAGTCCAGCATAACCGGCAGTATATGGTTAATTTTCCGGACGATTTCCAGGTTAGAACCTCGCCCCTCAATGGCATCCAGGTCAGCCACGTAGATACGTTTAAATCCCTCTCTTTTAAGGGATATGGCGATGTCAACTGGATCTGGAGTCCCAGAATAAACAGTGTGGAGTGGCTTATAGGTGTCTCTCTTACCTGATTTACCGGATACGGCGATTCCGGACATTAAATCCAGGACAGGTATTAACTCGGTCAAAAGACAAACCCCACTTTCGTTTTTTAAAATAAAAAAAATTAATTAATTAAGAAGAAAAATTGTTCACCTAAAATTTTCATCAATAAAAACATCTAATTCTTTTAAAGCTGCATCCACTGCACTTTCTGCTATTTCATTTTCATCAGCAGCAGATAACTCATCCAAATCAATATCTACCCTTATATCTACGTTCAATACATCTTCGTATGTGATATCAGCGTTTATATCCAGGTCCAGGATCTCTTTTTTGGAAACCCTGGAGAGTATATAGTTTTCTGCAGCTTCCACAGCTACCTCTGAGACTTTATCCAGTTCCTCGTCGGTTAGCCTTCTCAAGTGCCTAACCCCGGCTGTCCTGGCCCCTGCATGGTTTCCTGTAAGGAGGTCTGCATTTCCTGCAACTTCTTCATTATCCTTTCCTCCTGCCGGCCCACAGTTTTCTCTCGTAACTTCAATGTTTCCAGTTTATCTTCGAGTTCTGTGACCATCTCATCCTTTTTAACTTTTATAAGAAGATTACCCGCTGTTTTGTAGACATCTGAATCTTCTTCCGCTTTTTTAAGTTCTTCTAAAGCCTTATCAGTTTCTCTGATCTGCATCTCCACGCTCTGTTTCTGCATGGTTATGGCCTGGGCCTGCTGTTGCATCTGCTGGAACTGGGCTATCTGATGCTGTACATTTTTAGGAACTTCCATTTCATTCACCTCTAAATTAAGATTTAACACGTTTTAATTAAAGTTTTTAATCTTTATTATATCAATTTATTCACATTCAATACATCCAAGGAAAGTATTATCCACCTTAAATAGGAGTTCACCGAAGCCCTTAAAGATGTGGCGTCTGAAGCAGTGATGTTTACATCCAGTACCTTACCGGTTAAGTTCAACTCTACCGTGGCTCTTTCTGATGGGGAAGAATCTACCTCAGGCTCCAGTGCCTTCATGACTATTTCTGCCTGATTTTTATCCTCAAATTCTATCTGAAACTCCATGTCCACCCCTTGAAGTGTCATTTAATCATCGGTTCTACATCTATGTATACAAATTCGGGGACCAGTTATCTGTCCCTTCTGGTCATGGAACTCCATCACGGCTTTACCATCTTCATCCTTAACCAGTATCAGGTTGGAACTTGAGTACTGCCTCAGTTTATCCCTAAGGGAATCTGTCTTAATTGAGTCAACTGGATCTTCTGGAACTCCTATTATGGAGATGACTTTCTCCTTGAAGTCTTTCTTATCCTTTAGATCTGATTTCTCCTTTAGATTAGACTCATCCAAATTCCATCTGAGCTTTAACTCTTTTTTTCGAATTCTACCTTTTCCCAGAGGATTAGAGACAGTTACACCCATACTAAGGATTAAATCACCTTCAGGATCGAAGAACTCTATCCTGCTGGGATTACCCTTCATCTCGGATATAACCGCTACCTTAGTATGGTCCGATGCCCTTAATTTAAGGAACACATCTCGCATACTCATCTTACCCCGGTTTATGTATTTAGAGTTAAAAACTCTTTCCAGGCTTCCGGCAAAGGATCGGGTTCGGGGAGATGGCTTTCTGGATGTGGTTATTAACATTGGATTATATCCGGATTCACGGTTAAAATATTGATTGCTGTTTTATCTGGTAGATTACTGGTTCTTATCTAGTTGCCTGGTCTATCTGGATTTTAACACCCTTCTTACTGGAGGTACTTCCTTAAAGAGGATTCTGTACCGGCAGCTGGGACATTTTGATTCGGTGTATCCTTTGATATCTACCAGGACACCACATTTAGCACATTTATACAAATTATGTTCCTCCTACAATCCTCTTGATGTTCCTGGCTGCGGTTTTACCCATTGGTGTTGATGGAAGGTATGCTCCACCAGTAAATACTGTGTTACATTTACGGCACTTCCATATGCCAGTGGAAACTCTCTTTACACCGGGCCTGTCACACTGAGGGCAGGTATGGTATTTTTTCATGTTTTCTTCTATCTTCTTTACGGTTCTCTTTGCTTTCCTACCGTATCGGGCACCGAATCTTCCGGTTACCCCTACTTTCTTTGTTCTTGCCATATTATCACCTTGAATATTTAATCTTGTAAATTTTTAACCTTGTAAATTGGTTAGTTTTTCAGTTATTACTGATTGTTTTGTGGCAGATGTTCCATGAGTTTCTTGGTTATCTCCCCGGTCCTTTCCACGGCTTTTAGGATCTCATCCTTGTTCAAGGGATGCATACCACCTTTCTGCATGGCGCAGATACTACCGTCTGCTCTCATACCTAGGGAGATACGGGCGTCCATGACCTGTTCCTCTTCTAAGGAAGGGTCAACTATTAATTCGCCGCCTATCTTGGCGAAGGTGCACATCAGCGCCTTTTCTTTTATGGGGAGGGGTACCTTCTTTTCTGGGTCGATAACCACTTCATCATCTTCCACTCTGGCTTCTGGGATCTTGGTGTCCATGAGGGCCGCCATACTTCCCAGTACTGCTGCATCCATTAGGTTTCCATCGTAGTCTATTATATGGAGGTCCAGGAAGATCATCCACACCTTTTTACCCTCTATGATACAGAGTTTTTCCAGATCAACCACTCCCGCTTCTCTCATGCAGCGGTCAGTTACCCTTGCCAGTTCAACAGAGCGTTCATCTGGGGGTCCTGGCTCGAAATCTGGAGAAGCCATGGGTATTAATTCGGAGTTAGTCATCAGAACACCCACGTTGGGTGTGTCTGAGAATGGTTCGCCGATCTGGGGTTTGGCACCCACCATTATCTGGGTTTTACCGATTTTAACCCGGGCAGATCCTTCCGCCTTACTTATCACCCCGGTTTCCAGGTAAATATCCCGGTAATCATCAAATGATCGGTCGTCGGACCTTTCTCCATTCTTTACCAGGTTGTTTAAGCTTTCTCTTATTATTTCAGGAATAATTGTAACTCCCATTTTAATCACCGTACCTCTTTATTATAGCTTCTTTCTGTGCTTCGGATAATTTCATGCACCCTTCTATGGCCAGATTCAGGGCTTTTCCGAATTCCTCAGGAGTTAAATTTCCATCACTCTGCAGCAGGGTTATTTCTCCTGTACGGGGCATGATGGCCACTGGTACATCTGCTTCACCATCTTTATCTTCAACTTCTGAAAGGTCCAGTACGACTTCACCCTCGAATTTTCCAGCGGCACAGGCCACTACCAGGTCACGCATGGGAACACCTGCATCGGCTAATGCCACGGATGCCGCGGTTATACCGGCACATCTGGTTCCTCCTTCAGCTTCCAATACTTCTATGAATACGTCGATGGTTGACCTGGGGAATTTTTCCAGGAATACTGCGGGCATCAGTGCTTCTGAGGTTATCTTGGATATTTCCACTGATCTGCGGTCTGGTCCTGGTCTTTTCCGGTCATCTACAGAGAAGGGCGCCATGTTGTACCTGCATCTGAGCACCGCTCTATCTGGCTGCATCAGTCTTCTTATATGCAGCTCCCGGGGGCCGTACACCGCCACGATAACTTTATTACCTCCCAGCTCCAGATAGGCTGATCCATCTGCCCTCTCTAAAACTCCTGCCTCGATTTTAAATGGTCTTAATTCATCAGAAGCCCGTCCATCGGCTCTTTTACTGGACGTAGAATTTTTACCTAAAATTTTATTGGTTATAATTGTAATCACCTTACTTTAATTTTGTTTAATTCCAAATTCTATTGAATTAAATCTTCTCCGTTTTCTTCCTCTTCTCCCTCTTCATCGGTTGCTTTTTCGGTTGTTTCTGGTTTTTCCTCTTTTTCGGGTATTTCTTTACCCAGAAGTTCGAAAAGCATGTTCCTTACCCGGTCGGTTAATCCTGAGGTATGGGCCTGTTCTTCGATCATGTTTATGACTTTCTCAGCCACCCTCTCCATGGAGGGGTCGCCTTTTACCCATATTACTCCGTTTTGTCCCACTACCACTTCACATTTAGTCTCATCCTTGATCATGTTGATCATGGATCCCTTTTTACCGATCAGTCGGGGTACTTTGGTGGGGGTTATGTAGATGAGTATTCCGTCCCTGAATTTCCCCAGGCCCCGTCCCTTAAGGCCTAATTTTACCTTTTTTACTTCGTCGACATCGACTACCCGTAAAAATAAGACATCCCCCACGTTAAATGCTTTGTTTAAATCTCTTTTTTCCTTTCCAAAAACATCTGATGCGGGTAAAATTCCAGAATAAGGTGAGTTTATATCCAGATTCCACATGGAAAATCTGGTGTCTGTTATTTCTCCAATTATCACGTCTCCCCTTTTAGGGATGTATTTACTTTGCAGGGGTATGACGCTGATTTTTTTATCTCTTATGGCTACCAGACCCACCAGTGAAGAACATATCTTATCATCCTCCTTGAAAGTTCCTCTTCCTGACTGGTACTCCTTGTCTGCCAGCACATCTCCTGGTATTACCATCTGTTTATCTTCTATAAATATCACTGAAAATCCTCCTATTTTAAGAAAAAATAAGAATAAGTCTCCTGTAGTACTCTGTTTGGTATCGTTATTAATAACATTGGTTATGTATTATAATATTTTGATATTGGTTTTGGGTAATTTTTATAATAGTTTGGTCTCCGCCTGTCCGTGTGTTAACTCGCTCAACTTTGTGTAAAAGTTGTCCTGCATACCACCGGGTATTTCCACCACAGCTATCCATGAACCATCACGCTGCCATTCCTCGTTTTTGGTGGTCCCGAATTCGGGGATGATGCTGTACACTTTCCCCTGGACGTCCCCCGGTATCTTTATGGCTATCTGGACCTTTTCAAATTTGATGGGTATCTTGGTACGGATGGCTTTTAGGGTCTCTGTAACCTGCTCATCAACACTTTTAAAGGGATCCACGTGTACTTTAGCTTCTTCCATGGCTATTTCTATTCTTCTTGATGGGTGGGGAAGTTTTGTCTGAGGATTTATTGCTTCCCTGGTTATGGTGGCTACGATCATCTTCCTCTTTTCTTCCTGCATCTCTTTACGTTGCTGGGCAGTTAACTGTACCTGTCCTTTTTTTATTATAAAGGCAGCGACTTCGGCTGGGTCGGTGGTTTCAAAAGCCTTTAACATGGCCTCTTCGGATGCTTTATCTCCTTTCTTGGCATCCTTGAATATCTCTTCCACAGCCAGTATGTCTTCCAGTTCTATCTCTTTACCCCTCTTGAAATCAGCAGCCAAGTCGGGGTCTACCAGAATTTCAAAGTGTTCGCCGTAATATTCCAGTCGGGCAATTACTGCATCTTCAAGAGTTACCATTATCTTATTCCTCTTCTTCTCCTTCTGTTTCTTTATGTTTTCTCAAAAGTAATTCTTCAACGTGTTCGGCTATCTCGTCATCGGTTAGTTTTCCGAATTTCTTGGTGGCACTTTCCACTACCGCTATCTCCACGCTTTCCACTGTGGTTTTTCCTTCAGTTGCTTCATATACAGCGTCGAGTGCCAGTTCCATGGCTTCTTCCAGGTTCATGTCTTCTCTGTATTTTTTCTCAAATTCATCCATGGCATTGGTCCTTCCAGAACCTATAGCGGTGGCTTTGTACTCTATCAGCGCCCCGCTGGGGTCGGTTTCAAATAATCGGCAGCCAGTATCGTTTACTCCGCCTATTATCAGAGCGGATCCAAAGGGCCTTACCCCTCCGTGCTGGGTGTACATCTGTTTCAGGTCACATATCTTCTTGGCCAGTGCTTCTACACGTATAGGCTCGTTATAGGTTATTCTGTTGATCTGGGATTCCATCCTGGCCTTCTCGATTAAGTTTCTGGCATCTGCCACCAGACCTGACGTTGCTGCGCCTATATGCTCATCGATCTTGAATATCTTTTCAATTGATTTGGGCTCTACCAGTTTGCTGGTTGGTCTTTTATCTACCACCAGCACCACTCCTTCTGTTGATTTAACGCCCAATGAAGTTGTACCTCGCTTTACGGCTTCTCTTGCATATTCAACTTGGAAAAGCCTTCCATCGGGGCTAAATATGGATATACCCTTATCATATCCTGCTGCTGGAAACGGTTGCATATAATATACCTCTCATTTTTTTTTTAATTACGAAATGAATGTACTCTTTAAACCCTTTCTTTATGATTTAGTTAATTATCAGATATATTGGTATCAAGAAAATAACAATAATAT
>WOYJ01000013.1 GCA_011620845.1 Methanobacteriaceae archaeon | reverse complement strand
ATAGGATATGCACTAACCGAAGCACTCTTAAAAAGGAGAGCTATAGTATACATGGCCGGGCGCAACCCGGAAAAGGTTGAAAAAGCTGCCGAACAGCTCTCCAATTACAGTGATCAAATCCACACTATCATCGTGGATGTGACAGTCCAGGAACAGGTGCAAAAGGCTATAGAGGATACAGCAGAGGAAGCAGGTAGACTGGACTTCTTATTTAACAATGCAGGAATAGGCGGTACCATGCCATTTGAGACAGCTACTCTGGATGATTGGAAAAGGATCATAGACGTCAACTTGTGGAGTGTTATCTACGGAGTACACACCGCCGTGCCCATCATGCTCAAACAGGGATATGGACATATAGTTAACACCAGCTCCGCTGCCGGGATCTATCCAAATTCCTTCCAGTCACTCTATGGTCTCACTAAGTACGGTGTAACCGGATTTACTGAAAGCCTGAGATACGAGTATGCAGAAATGGGCATTCATTTTTCAACCATCTGTCCCGGAAATATCGCCACACCCATCTTTCAAAAATCATTCGATGGCACTGTTATTGACGATTTAGAGACCCCAGATGATGCAATTCCAGCCGACCAGGCAGCAAAATATATTCTGGATCGTGTAGCAGAACACGAAGGGGTTATAATCATCCCCGAAGAACTCAGAAAGTTATGGCAGGCCTACACCATTGGAGTGGCAGACGATATGTTCCTACAGATGGCACACGAACGTAGGCAATCTTACGAGAAAAAAGGTACTTATTTCTAATGAAAAGAAAATTTATATCCTTCTAATGGGGAAATTTCATGTTCAAATTGGAAAAAGGATTCACATATTCAATGCCCGCCCATTTCGGGGGAGGTAAATTCGATCAAGAGGTCAAACTTACCCAGAAAGCAACGACCATGGTAATCAGTTACGAAACTGAAGAGAAACTGCTAGAAAATCACATTCCAGAAGTATTTGAATTGCTGGCTCCGGAGGTTCAGGTGATTTTCAGCGAATTTAGAGAGATAAACTGGATGCTGGGCGGACACTACAACCTCATCGATGTATCAGTGCCAGTGAGATTTAATGGAAAGAAGGACGAGTTGGATGGAAAGTAATCCCTGGTGGTCTGGGAGAACAACACCACACCCATCCTGGGAGGACGGGAACAAACCGGAATTCCCAAGATCTACGCAGATATCGAAGACCTGCATATATTAAAGCCTCACTACGCCACCATAGCTAGTTTTGAATGGGAACACCTTTTTGAAATATGAACTTCGAAGCCACTGGCGAGCTTACCGGTGATGAATTTGAACAGGTTAAAGCACTGTCTTTAAATTTGGACACAATTGGATGGAGATATATTCCTAAAGTCGGTGCTCCCGGGGCGGAATTAAGCCAGTTTATCCTTTATCCCCAGGGTATGGAGGTAAAAAAGGTACAGGTAGGAAATGGCGGTTTGTTTTCTTTTTCGCTTCTTATTCTTTTGTTTTAGGTAGAAAAGGTACAGGTAGGAAATGGCGGAATTAAATGGACTGAATTAACTCCGATGCAGAACCCATCTCAGTACCATATCATCAACAGTCTCGCCGCCCTACCTGTAAAAAATATACTGGTGCCATATTATCAGAGGGAACGGCTACTCTTCGAGCGTTTGGTGCCCGTGTTATAGAATAATTACGAGATGTTAGTATGGTTGATTTAGAGTATTACCAGGATAAAATCTGTATAGTAACTGGTGGAAACTCCGGCATAGGTTATGCGCTGTGCGAGGAGCTCCTAAAAAGAGGTGCTGTTGTCTATATGGCAGGACGTGACCCTGAAAAAGTAAAAAAATCTGCAGAACAACTCTCAGATTATGGAAACCAAATCAAAACATTGATCATGGATGTGACCGATGAAAAACAGGTGAAAGATGCCGTCGAGGATACAACAGTCAGGAAAGGTAGGCTGGACTTCTTATTCAACAATGCAGGGATCTTCAAGCCCCCATGCTCTTTGAAACTGCCACCCTGGAAGACTGGAGATTCATGATGGACACCAACCTGTGGAGTGTTATCTACGGTGTGCACGCTACTTTACCCATCATGCTCAAGCAAGGCCTTGGACACATCGTAAACACTTCATCACTGGCGGGTCTGGTTCCCTATCCCATGCAGGTTATCTACGACGCCACCAAGTATGCTGTGGTAGGGCTTTCTGAAAGTTTAAGATACGAATATGCCGAGAAAGAGATCAGGTTTTCCGTGATATGCCCTGGTGACATTATCACCCCTATATTCAGCAAGATAGTTGATAGTGAGGGTAGTGGTGCGGAAATCCCGGAAAATGGATATCCCGTGGGTGAGGCAGTATCCTACAGTCTAGATAAAGTTAGTGAAGGTCACGGGCGGATAATAGTACCCGAACAGCCCAATAACGATATATATGGGGGATACATCCTGGGAAATCAGCAGGTGGAAGAATCCTCCTAAAACATGCCCACGACCATCGGATAAAATTTGAAAAGGAAGGTCGTTTTATTTAATTTTCTAAAATTCCAAACATTATTTAATTATAGGTGGTCTTAAACAAATTTAAATCAGGAAAAATAAGAACTTAATTATTACAGATTTAGGGGAATTATTAGATTCAGGGGGATATTTATATGGAAAGTTTAGAAGCAGTGAAGTTACTGTTAAAGGATTGGAAGGGTTCCTACAAGTGGCTGGGTTTCTCATTGTTTTTGGTAGTGATAAGTGTTTCAGGAACACTTTTAATACCTTACTTCAGTTCTTTTTTGATAAATGAGGGTATAACAGCGGGAAACAGCGATACTATGGTAAGGTATGCTATTTACATGCTTATCATGGCTGTTATCGTAGGCATCTGTGAGTTTTTAAATGTAGCTATCGCCGTTTCCTTTTCAGAGAGAAGCTGCCATGGGCTGCGAAGCGGAGCATTTGCCCATATACAATCATTTTCCTTCGGCGGATTGGATAAATACAGTTCCAGTGACCTTTTGGTACGTTTAACCACCGATATCCAGAACATAAAAATTGGAATTCAGCAGACGTTACTCAACGTGTTCAAGTCCCCACTACTCTTAATAGTGTCGCTGTTTTTCCTTTGGATCGATGCACCTCAACTTATGTGGGTCGCTTTGGTTTTAGTTGTTGTAGAATGTCTAATACTGGTAGTATACTTATGGTTTTCCACTAAAGCTTATGATAAAAAACAGGTTAAATATGATAGGCTTAACGAGGTTCTAAAGGAAAGTATGTCTGGTGTAAGAGTGGTGAAGGCCTTTGTAAGACAGGACCTTGAAAATCAGCGTTTCCAGGAAGCATCAGAAGAACTTCGTGAAGCTGCCTTAAAACCCCAGTATTACTATGCTTTCATTACACCCACCCTTATGATGCTGGTTTACATGGGTTCTGCAGGAATATTATATATTGGTGGAGCAGGATTGCTTCAAGGCACTGGTTTAACCCTGGGTGGTGTAACCGCCGCCATGACATATTTAATTATGGCATTAATTCCCATTACAACCCTAGGATACATGATACCCTACGTTACCTCTGCCATATCTTCTCTAGGACGTGTTTACGAAATAATAAATGAAGAAACTGATGTTGTAAACGCAGAAAACGTGAAACCAGTCGATACCGATAAGTTAAAGGGCGGTGTAACCTTTAAAAACGTGAGTTTTGGATATCCTGTTAAAGATGAAAAACAACCCACCATGGCCTTGAAAAATATAAATCTTAACATCGAACCAGGAGAGGTTGTTGGAATTTTAGGGGCCACTGGTTCTGGAAAATCAACACTGGTAAATCTTATACCACGTTTTTATGATGTAACTGAAGGTGAAATAACAATAGACGGGATTGATATACGTGAAATGCCACTGGAAACCCTCCGTTATGTTGCCGCTGTTTGTCTCCAGGGCAGTAACTTCTTCTCGGGTACCATCCGTGACAACCTGATTTCAGGAATTATGGATGCCGATACCGTAGTACAGGCAGCTCGAGATTTTGGTGTCCATATCAACCGTGAAAACCTATTTTCAGGAGATATAGATTCAAGTTACGATGCCATGGTACAGGCAGCTGAAGCTGCAGACGCCCATGAATTTGTAAATGTCATGCCCAAAAAATATGATAGCATTATAGCTCATGGAGGCTCAGACTTATCTGGTGGGCAGCGTCAAAGACTTTCCATAGCCAGGACCCTTATGATAAATCCTAAAATTCTCATCCTTGATGACTCTACCAGCGCCGTTGATGTGGCCACTGAAGCCCGCATCCAGGACTCTATACGGGACTTAATGCAGGGCACCACTCAGATCATAGTGGCCCAGCGTATAAGTGCAGTTATCACCGCAGACAAGATAGTGCTAATGGATAACGGTGAAATAATTGCCGTAGGAAGTCATGAAGAACTATTAAAGTCTAATAAACTCTACCAGGACATATATGCTACCCAATTTGGTGTTGAAACTCCAAAACAGGGGGTGGTAGGATGAGCAACAATAACAAAGAAGCAAAACCTAAAGGCATCATGACCAATTTAAAAAGACTTCTAGGTTACCTCACCCGTTACAAGGTCCGTTTCACCTTGATGATTGCCATCATGCTGGGATATTCCATTATGTTAGCCATCATCCCCACCATATCCGGGGTACTTATGAACATTCTTTCCGGAAGTTCAGGGTCACTAACAGAACTTCAAAATACCATCCTCGTCTTAATTGGTGTTGTAATATTGTTCTGGGTTTTTGGAAATGTATCTCAGAGGATACTGGCGGGTATAGCTCAAAAATCACTTTATAATTTAAGAACGGAACTTTTCAGTAAGATACAGAAATCTTCCCTCAACTTCTTCGATAAACGACCAATAGGGAAATTAATGAGCAATGTAACCAACGATTTAGATGTGGTGGATCAGTTCTTAAGTATAAGCTTTATGAACGTGCTTCAGGGGATGATTACCATCATCATAGCCACCATCTTCATGATACTTATAAACCCATACTTCACCATCCTAACTTTTATAACTATTCTGGGTATGCTGGCCATTTCAGGGCTTCTGGCCAGGATAGCTGGAGAAGCATTTGGACTTCTGCAGAAGCAGATGGCTGAAATTAATGGATATGCAGAGGAAAGGATGTCTGGCCAGAAAACAGTGGTGGCATCCAATCAACAGTGGCCATTCATACAAAAATTTGATAAGATGAGCCAAAAAGCTGATGAAATCGGTGAAAAAGCACAGCTTTCTTCCATGGGCAATACCGCGGTTGCCCTGGTCTTCCAAAACCTTCAGAACATCATAATATTCGTGGTGGGCGGGTATCTGGTGCTTCAGCAACAGGCCGCCTTTGGAGATTTAGTGGCCTTTATCGGTTTTAGCTCAGTACTGATGCAGCCTTTAACTCAGATATTCGCCTTCTACAACCAGATCATAGCAGCAGCAGTAGGTGCCGGCAGAGTGTTCCATATAATGGATGAAGAAACAGAACTACCCTATAAAAAAGACGCACCACCAATGCCCACAATAGACGGCCACGTGGAATTCGTTGACGTTGATTTCAGCTACGTGCCCGGCCATAAAATACTTAAGAACAACAGCTTCACTGCCAACCCCGGACAAATGATAGGCCTCTGCGGACCCACCGGAGCAGGCAAGAGTACCATCATGAACATCCTCACCAGGTACTACGACATAGATTCAGGCGAAATCAGGGTAGATGACCACCGAGTCGATGAAGTCCAGCAGGATACTTTACGGATTCAAATAGCACAGGTACTCCAGGAACCATTCCTCTTCACCGACACCATCATGAACAACCTTAAATACGCTAGAGAGGGAGCCAATGATGAGGACTGTATTGAGGCGGCGAAACAGGCCAACGCCCACGACTTCATAATGAGACAGCCCCATGGATACGATACCATATTACGGGCTGGCGGAGCCGACTTAAGCCAGGGCCAACGTCAGATGCTCACCATCGCCCGGGCCATGGTAGCCGACCCCCGCATGCTTATCTTAGATGAAGCCACGAGTAACGTAGACACCCGGACCGAGAAACTGATACAGGAAGGCCTTCTCAAACTACAGGAAGGAAAAACATCATTTATAATAGCCCACCGACTATCAACCATACAAAACTCAGACCAGATACTGGTAATTAACGACGGAGAGATAATAGAAAGAGGTAGTCACCAGGAACTACTGGATATGAAGGGATTCTACTACGACCTTTATATGAGTCAGTTCCGGGGGAAAGTTAGTGATGTCATTGCTGGGAAATAAAAAATAGGGACTTTAATCATTTCTTTATTTTATTTTTAAATCTTGAATTTTTTAATTGGAATTATTTTTTAATTAGATATAATATATTATACAAATCTTATTTTACGAAAAATTAACTAGATATAATATATTATACAAATTTTATTTTACGAAAAATTTTATTTGGAAATATTATGGAAATCCAGGATCTCAACCAGGAAATAAGAAACAAATACCTCGAAAGGATGGAACCAAAGTCAGCCCGAGAATTATCAGCCAGCTGGGCTGGTGAAGACTTACTCTATTCAGGGAAGGGTAACGCTATATTTATAATTTTACCAACCCCCGGATGTGCCCATGCACTATCTGCGACTGGTGGGTGTACTATGTGCAGTTATATCGCTGATTCGCCCCTAGAGACTGTTTCTTCTGATGAACTGGTTGACCTATTTAAAAGCAGCCTTAATAAATTTGATATACGACCAAAAACCGTGGTTAAAATCTTCGTCTCCGGAAGTTTCCTCAACGAGGATGAAATACCCAGGGACGCACGTGATGAAATCCTGAAGCTCCTAAATAAGGAAGAAAATGTGGAAGAAGTTGTAGTTGAATCCAGGCCAGAATATGTAACAGAAGGGATACTAAAGGCTTGCTGCAGCTTGATACTAGATAAAATATTTGAAGTAAGTATCGGACTCGAAAGCAACAGCGACTACATCAAGGAGTATAAGATAAACAAAGGATTTTCCAATGAAGACTTTGAAAGGGCTATTAACGTAATTAAAAGTTTGAAATCAGATTATAAAATCACATCTAAGGCTTATTTATTTGTAAAACCAATTTTAACCTCTGAAAAAGAAGCTATTGAAGATGCAGTTACCTCAGCTAAATATGCTGAAGAAGTTGGCGTGGATCGGATATCTTTCTGTCCTGCAACCATTCATAAGGGAACTTTGATGGAAGTTCTCTGGCGCAGGGGTTCATATCAGCCGCCATGGATATGGAGCATTTTTGAAATAATAAAAAGAGTTCGAAATTCAGTTAAAATTCCGGTGATAATGGACACCTCTGGATTTGGAACACGGAGAGGGCCTTTTAACTGTAAAAAGTGTAACAAAAAACTTAAAAATTTAATAATAGAGTCCAACTTCGACCAGTCAATCCCCGAGGAGTTTGAGTGCGAATGTAAGGTGAAATGGGAAGCTGATGTTGAATATTCTGATCTATCAAGATCAAACACTCTATTAAGTGACAAAATCTAATTTTGACCATAGAAATATGATTGGAATAAGCGCAGACTTCGACCCGGTCCATAAAGGCCATGGGAAGTTAATCCAGAAAGCCAGGGAGCTGGCCGATAAAAAGGGAAGTGAAGTTGTAATTTACCTCAATAAGGGTTACAGTGCCAACCACGCCCCATTCTTTTCTAGTTTTGAATCCAGGTCCAGGATGGCCCTGGAAGCTGGTGCTGATAGGATAGTTCCCATTGAAGGACTGCATCATCGACTGACTCTGGCATACACCGTCCCTATTAGAATTGCCATGATGATTGAAGATGGGGTGGTGGATTATGTCGATGCTGCTGATATTTCAACCCCTAAGGTGGAGAGGCTCTCTGCAAAATTCGCCCGGAATGGGATATTCAGTGGAATTCCCCGTAACCTGCCCAACAGGAATGTTATCCGCTGGTTTGCAGTGAACGATTTTCTCTACAGGAAGTATCACCGGAAGATGAAGTTCCATATCATCCCCGAGTACAAGGTTGATGGAAAGAAGATCTCAGGACGAAATATCCGCCAGGAGATACTTAAAAATCAGCTGGAGATACCGGGTAGTATTAAGAAACTCTTGCCTTCTTCTACTGTAGAAATTTTGGAGGAAGAATTTGAAAACCATCGCCTACCTGCTAAAAGAGATATAAATACCATTACACAGAGGTTAAATAATTATTCAAGGCCTAAACTTCTTAACATAGCCCATATCAATGCCGATGCAGCGGATGAACTGGTTAAAGGCCGCAAGTACAGGCTGGAAAACCAGATCTGGGCTTCCCTGAGGAAGGCAGGTTACGGTCCCGTCCTGAGTAGACTGGCCATAAGTGCCGTGGAAGAGGATGTGACCAAACAGGAAGTCTTCCAGTTAATCAGGGATTACGAAGATAAAGGGATCATCCCTCCAGACATGACCACTGCCAAGGTCACAGAAAGGGCCTGGTTTGTCGCTTCAAAGGCAGATCAGGGGGTTCCATCTTCAGAGGCTCATAAGATGTTCCGGAAGGGTGAAAAGATCAAAGAACCCCCACTCTACTCTTTAGATGCTGGCCTGCACCTTAGAACCTTCGAGGTGGACTCACTGAAAACCGGTATGGAAGCGGAGTTATTCGTGGATAAGAGGGGTGTGATTGCCTGCCAAATACGGGCTCCAGACCGTAAAATAAAGAGTCCACTTAAGTTACCTGCTAAACAAGCCACCTATTTAAGACTTTTAATTGATTCCCATTTCATACCCCTAAAGGCCCAAGTGGTTGAGAAAAAAGAAGGTTTTAGAATTAGAGTTCGTATAGAAAAGTGAATAATAAATAGAATTCGTATCAAAAGTGAATAACTAAAAAAAAAACCTAAATTCTATTTTGGTTTCCTGTATTCAACTACGGGGCATCTCCAGTCCCTGCAGAAGGTCATGACTATCCTTCCCTTATCTGTATCTATATGCATCCTCCAGCAATCATCATCATAAGATTTAAAACTCACATCAACGATTTTTTTATCAATCAATTTCTCTAAATCTTCTTGACAGATTTTCTCCAGGTCAGGTTTAGCCATTGGTATCCTCCTTAATAAATCCCATATATAATTTAGTTTAC
>WOYJ01000061.1:26543-43141 GCA_011620845.1 Methanobacteriaceae archaeon | reverse complement strand
AGTTAATGATCGATCATAAAAATAAACAAAAAGATTTATTAACATGTAAATAGATTCTAAATATCATAGCAAGAGGGTTTTTCTAAATATCATAGCAAGAGGGTTTTACAATGTCTGAAAAAACTGAAAAGGAAATACGCAAAGATGTTAAAGTTAAGTTAGAAAGCGATTATGATGAGCAACTAAAAAGGCATATGAACTGTGAATTAGAAGATGAGTTGCAAAAGGAGTTATTCGATCATATAATTGGAATGTGCGATGCAAAATTGGATGAAGAGATAAAAGATAACATTTATGGTAAAAAGGAAGAAGAAATTGATGAAGAAATAAAAGAACAGATATATGGACAAGTGGATGAGGTATTGCAAAAAGAAATACACGACCATATAGTAGGAAAAGATGAAGAAGAGATTAAAAAGATAATAAAAGAACAGATATACGGGAAAGAATAGTTGAACTTTTAATTATATCCATTCTTTTTATTATTCTTAAATTTTCTCTTTAATTATTCTTATACCCAATGTGCTTGATTTTAACGGCTTTCATAGAATTTTTTACCCATTGAAAAAAAAAGAAAAAAGGAATAACTAAGGGATAAATTGATCTTGAAATCCAAAAGCAAATAGAAGAGCAACTTAAAGGGAACAAGTAATAAAACATCCTTCTTTTATCCTGTAATTATTTTTACAGGTTTATATCCATTAAAAAACTGTTGTATTAGAAGTAATTTTTTATACTTTTTTGGCGATCTCCCTCCGACAAGCAGGTGCATACGTATCGAATAAAAGGATTACGTATCGAATAAAAGCTTAATATAACGAATAAATAGCTTTCGGTTTAATTTTTTTCCATATCTTTATATTACTGTACTAATTCACTTTAATTATGAATATTCATGTAGTTTCGTGACAGGAACACCACAATCCACGTTTTTTTTTTGTCGTTTTAAATCTATCATCATCTTTCATAAAAGATTTAAAACGGGTGGAGACACAACTCTATGAAAATTTATGGATCTTCAAGAAGGTCTCATGAGTATTCATGGCAGATAAAAAAAATAGGAGGTCGAATGGTATGGCATCATCTTTTAAGTCACCTGCTGACACAGCAAAAGCATGTGTTGGTATAGCTGCATTGAAAGAAAAGGCTCCTTTGAGTAATTTAATTCTTTTGAGCTTTTTAGCAGGTGCATATATTGCTTTTGGAGGACTTTTAGCTGAAGTTGTAACTGGAGGTCTAGTGGCAGCTGGCGCTCCAGTGGGAATAAATAAATTGCTCTTTGGTGCCGTGTTCCCAGTTGGGCTGATACTGGTCGTTATAGCCGGTTCTGAACTGTTCACAGGTAACTGTATGTACATGCCCTTTGGATTACTCAAAGGAAAATCAAGCTGGTTTGGACTTGCCAGGAACTGGATCGGAAGCTGGATTTTCAACCTGGTAGGTGCTCTATTTGTAGCATATTTCCTTGCAGTAGCCAGTGGTATTCTAGCTGTAGACCCATGGGCAGCCGGTGCGCTTACCATTGCTAAAACGAAAGCACTTGGAGGAGCAAGCTTCGTTGCAGCAGGAAAAGCTACTGCATCTTTAACATGGATGCAGGTGTTCTGGAGAGCCATAGGTTGTAACTGGCTTGTATGTCTTGCTGTATATGTAGCTATTGCCTCAGATGATATTATTGGTAAAATAGTCGGAATTTGGTTCCCGATCTTTGCTTTCGTTGCAATAGGATTCGAGCACGTAGTTGCAAATATGTTCTTTATACCAGTGGGAATATTCCTTGGTGGAGTATCATGGACACAGTTCTTTGTAAATAACATGATTCCTGCCACCATAGGTAACATCATCGGTGGAGCAATATTTGTAGCAGTTATTTACTGGTGGACCTATCTCAGAGGAACAAAAGAAGAAGCTAAGTGACAGTGCAAAGATAAAAAATCCTTCCATTTTTATTTTATTTTTTTGGATCATGGAAGGTATCAATTTCTAAAAAAATGAACCATGATTTCCGCAATGTCCAGTCATACTGGATATTAAAAAAAGTGCAATAGATCATAAAGAAATACATGGACCAGAACTTTAAAACAAATGAGGGGATAAGAAAAATGGAAATTAAATACGTACCGACAATATGCCCATACTGTGGTGTTGGATGTGGTATGAACCTCGTAGTTAAGGATGAAAAAGTAGTCGGGGTAGAACCATGGAAGAGACACCCGGTAAATGAAGGAAAATTGTGTCCTAAAGGAAATTTCTGTTATGAAATCATCCACCGAGATGATAGATTAACCACACCACTCATAAAAGAGAATGGTGAATTCAGAGAAGCTTCATGGGACGAAGCACTGGATCTGGTAGCATCCAAGCTTAAAGCATACGACCCTAATGAAATAGGATTCTTTGCATGCGCCAGATCACCAAATGAAAACATCTACGTTAACCAGAAATTCGCAAGAGTTGTAGTGGGAACACAAAACATAGACCACTGCGCAAGACTCTGCCACGGCCCTACCGTAGCCGGACTGGCAGCATCCTTTGGATCCGGAGCTATGACCAACTCTTACGAGAGTTTTGAACACGCAGATCTGATATTCTCCATTGGAGCAAACAGTCTTGAAGCCCACCCCCTGGTGGGAAGACGGTTAATGAGAGCAAAAGCCAATGGGGCCTACTTCATAGTAGCCGACCCAAGATACACTCCAACCGCTAAACAGTCCGACCAATACGTTCCATTTAAAACAGGAACTGATGTAGCACTGATGAACGCTATGATGAACGTGATAATCAGTGAAGGCCTTGAAGACAAAGAATTCATAGAAAAAAGGACCAAAAACTACGAAGAACTAAAAGAACTGGTATCAAAATACACTCCTGAAATGGCAGCAGAAATAACTCAAGTACCAGCAGATGTAATCAGAGATATAGCTATAAAATACGCTAAAGCTGATAAAGCAGCCATAGTTTACTCATTAGGTATAACCGAACACTCCCACGGTGTGGACAACGTTCAGCAAACCGCGAACCTGGCCATGCTCACCGGAAACATCGGAAGGTTAGGAACCGGAGTAAACCCACTGAGAGGTCAAAACAACGTCCAAGGTGCCTGTGATATGGGAGCACTGCCTTCAGATTACCCTGGATATCAGAAGGTAATTGATGAAGATATAAGTGAACGATTTACAGTAACCTGGGAATGTAAAGACCTGGTCTGTACACCCGGACTTAAAATACCTGAAATGATAGATTCAGCTGCCAAAGGCGACCTGAAAGTTCTATACATCACCGGTGAAGACCCAGTAATTTCTGACCCGGACACCAACCATGTTGAAGAAGCCCTGAACAACCTGGACTTCTTTGTGGTACAGGACATCTTCATGACAGACACAGCTAAATTTGCAGATGTTGTGTTACCTGCCGCATGCTGGGCTGAACAGGAAGGAACATTCACCAACGGTGAGAGAAGAGTACAACTTATAAGAAAAGCTGTAGACCCACCAGGTGAAGCTAAAGTTGACTGGGAAATATACGGCGAATTAGCTAAGAGACTGGGTGCAAATCCTGAAGCATTCAATTACAGCTCCGCACAGGACATATTTGAAGAAGTTAGAACCGTAACTCCTCAATATGCAGGTATGAACAGGGAAAGATTAGAAAGACCAGAAGCACTGCACTGGCCATGCCCAACTGAAGAACACCCTGGAACCGCCATGATGCACGTAGAAAAATTCGCACACCCCGACGGGCTGGGAATATTCTCACCACTTGAAGAACAGGGACCAAAAGAAGTACCAGACGAAGAATACCCACTGTTGTTAACCACCACCCGAATATTATTCCACTACCACGCTGCAATGACCAGAAGAGCCGATACACTGGACCGTGAAGTACCAACAGGATACGTAGAAATAAACACCGAAGACGCTAAAGAGCTTGGAATAATCAACAACGAAAAGGTTAAAGTTAAATCAAGAAGAGGAGAAATCGAAATACCTGCCAGAGTAACTCCTGACATTCTGAAAGGAATAGTAAATATTCCTATGCACTTCAGAGAGTGCTCTGCAAACGTACTAACAAATGCTTCCGCAATAGACCCCAGATCTGGAATGCCAGAATACAAGGCATGTGCAGTTTCTATAGCTAAAATGGAGGGATCCAAATGATCAACACCAACGACATGTTCTATGCAAAATCATCTGACGCAGCAATAGCCGAAGCCGGAGAATATGGTGGCGCAGTCACCGCTCTTCTTAAATATTTACTGAAAGCAGGGATAGTCGACGCAGTTCTAGCCGTTGAACGTGGCGCAGATCTCTACGACGCAGTTCCTATACTCATAGAAGATCCTGAGGATGTTATCAAAGCCTCTAGATCACTCCACTTCGGAACACTCAACCTGGCCAAAGTAGTGGAACGATATCTTGATGGTGCCCAGGACATGAAACTGGCAGTCACAGTCAAGGGTTGCGATGCAATGACCATGGTTGAACTCATGAAAAGAGAGAGAGTCAACGCAGATAACGTGATAATGATTGGTTTAAACTGTGGAGGTACCATGCCACCAGTAAAAGGTCGGCAGATGATGGAAAAGTTCTACGAAGTCGACCCTGACAGTGTGGTAAAGGAAGAAATTGCCAAAAGTAAACTCATAGTTGAAACCGAAGACGGTACTGAAAAAGAAATTAAAATCGACGACTTAGAAGAGGAAGGATTTGGTAGAAGAACCAACTGCAGAAGATGTGAAGTTAACATACCAAAAATGGCCGACCTGGCATGTGGAAACTGGGGTGTTATAGGGCCTCTCGCTGGAAAAGCAACTTTCATTGAAGTATGCTCTCCAAAGGGTGCTGAAGTCCTGGAAAAAGCAAAAGAAGCCGGAGTTATAGACTTAGAAGACCCAATTCCTAAAGGAATTGAAATAAGAGAAAAAACCGACAGTGCAATGGTCAGACTCGCAGACAAATGGCAGGACAAAGATTGGGAAGACAAAGCTGGAAGAGAAATTTTCTCCGTACTCTCAGAATACATGGAAGACTTCTCCCGGTGCCTAAAATGCTACGGTTGCAGAGAAGCATGCCCCATCTGCTACTGTGATGACTGCTGTCTGGAAGCCAACAACGGCCCAGACTGGTTGAGTAAAGGAGAAATTCCCCCATCACCAATGTTCCACCTGGAACGGATGTTACACATGGTGGAATCCTGTACCAACTGTGGTCAGTGCGAAGAAGTCTGCCCGGGTGAAATACCTCTTGCCAAAATCTGGCACGAAGTTAACGCCAAAATCAAAGACCAGTTTGGATACACCAAAGGGGTTGAAGAAGGAAAGCCACCAATTGCTTACTTCCCCTTCCCACAACCAGCACGTAAATGAGGATATAACTGACTTATCCTCATTTTTTAATTTTTTAGAAAAAAATAAAACAAATAAATTGATTCTTACGCCACATAATAAGAAAACCAGGTTCTGTATCCGCTCAAAATGCCTCTATTAACAAAATGTGCAGAATCTGGTTACCATTCCTAGTGCTAAAAATGATGCTCAAACAATGTATAATTAAATATTGAACGCTTTAATAACTTGATTTTAACGATTAAGAGGATAGATTATGGAATGGGAACCTAAAATATTAGTCTTCTGCTGTAATTGGTGTTCCTATGGAGGAGCAGACACTGCAGGTACAGCGAGGATGCAATACCCCCCAAACGTACGTATAATCCGGGTGATGTGCTCCGGTAGAATAAATCCACTCTTCATAATGAAGGCCTTCAGTGAAGGAGCAGATGGAGTAATGGTTGCAGGTTGCCACTTTGGAGATTGCCACTACGATAGGGGTAACTTTGCCTGTGATCGCAGAATAACCGCCCTAAAAACAGTTATAAAAACCCTTGGAATTGAGGAAGGAAGATTCCACCTGGACTGGATCTCAGCTTCAGAAGGAGAAAAATTTGCAAACACCATGAAGATGATGATAAACCAGGTAAAAGAACTAGGTCCCTTCTCATGGAGACTGGAAGAAAAAGGGAAGGTAGGGTGATTTGAATGGTTGAAGTAAACGACATGTACTTCGGATTATCTCAAGACGCAGATATAGCAGAAAGCGGAGAATGCGGGGGAGCAATCACCTCCGTACTGAAATTCCTCCTGGAAGAAGGTATTGTCGATGCAGTATTGACTGTTAAGAAAGGTTTAGACCTGTACGATGCAGTACCTACCCTTATAACCGACCCTGATAAGGTCATAGAATCAGCAGGGTCACTGCACTGCGGTACGTTGAACATTGCCAAAACCATTGTCCGGTACCTTGATGGTGCAAAGGATCTGAAATTAGCAGTCACCACTAAACCATGCGACGCAATGACCATAGTAGAACTCATGAAAAGAAAACAGATAGAAAGAGACAACGTGGTCATGATTGGAGTTAACTGCGGCGGTACTTTACCCCCGGTGAAGGCCCGTGAAATGGTAGAAAAGTTCTATGAAATTGATCCAGACATGGTGGTCAAGGAAGAGATTGCCAAGGGAAAGCTGATAATAGAAACAGCAGACAACGAAGAGAAGGAGATAAGCATAGATGATCTGGAAGATGAAGGATACGGCCGCAGGACCAACTGCCAGAGATGTGAAAATAACATACCAAGGATGTCAGACATAGCCATGGGTAACTGGGGAGTGATAGGGCCTTTAGCTGGAAAAGCAACCTTCATTGAGGTGTTTTCAGGAAAAGGTGCAGAAGTCCTGGAAAAAGCCATAAAAGCAGGAACACTAAGGGTACAGGATCCTGTACCTGAAGGTGTTGAAATACGTGCAAACATCAACAAAACAATGGTAAAACTGGCAAATAAATGGCAGACCAGGAACTTCGAAGACGAGGGCACGTTAATAACCATCGACCAGTACATGGACGAATTCTCCAAGTGCATAAAATGTTATGGTTGCCGAGAAGCATGCCCACTCTGTTTTTGCAGGGACTGCTCCATCCAGTCAGAATCCAACAACTGGGTGGAAAAGGGAATAATACCCCCGTCACCCATGTTCCACTTTGTAAGAATGCTCCATATGGTGGACTCCTGCACCAACTGTGGACAATGCGAAGAAGTCTGCCCCAGTGAAATACCACTAGCCAGAATATTTCATGAAATAAATGTCAAATTACAGGAAGAATTTGATTACAAGCCAGGATACGACCTGGAACAAAAACCGCCACTTTCTGTAACTGATAAAGAACCAAGTGAGGAATAAAAAACCTCAGCCCATAGGTAGAGTAACCACATTTCCAGGGTGATAGTATTATATCATATTCACTAGAAAAATTCGCTCAAATTCTAGTAATCACCTCTTTAAATGAGAATAATAGATCACCCATAGTAAATGCGGTTTACTTTATCTTAGAGGATACAATTTAAGGTATTTAGAGGATGATACAATTTAAGGTGATAAATAATGATACTCGACGAAGTACTCAAAGCCAACCAAAAATTTGTCAAAGAATTTGAACCAAAAAAACTAAGCCACTCCCCACAAAAGAAACTGGCCATTGTAACCTGTATGGATACACGGCTCACCGGTTTTTTAGAACCAGCCATGGGAATAGACAGGGGAGACGCAAAGATAATCAAAAATGCAGGTAACACCATAGTCGACAGGGATGTTATACGATCCGTTGCAGCGGCAATATACGCACTTGGTGCGGAAGAAGTTATGGTGGTAGGACACTACGAATGCGGAATGGCCAACGTAGACCCTGAAAAACTCATAAGTGCCATGAAAGCCAGAGGTATCCCTGAGGAAATCATTTCAGGGGTTGATCTCAAAGAATGGATAGGGGCAATTGAAGGTGAAGAGGAGAATGTGTTAAACGCAGTTCAAGAAATAAAGGAATCTCCATTTATCCCGGATGATGTTCCTGTACACGGCCTTATAATAGATCTATACGATGGTAAATTGAAGGTTTTAGTTGAGGATAAATGATCCTATCAACCTCTAATTTCAGTTTGATTCTATAAAATTTATTTTAATCCATTTTTATTTGATGTTTATTCCCTAAAGACTATTAAAAATTTTTTCGACAAATAACATCCAATTTTAGCCTTAAAAAAATATTTAGCGGGCTCTATTTAACTTGGTATGTATTGTTAAATCATTGGTCATACTAAATAACAATACGAAAAAGATAACTATTAGTGTGGGCCATGTTAATTTAAGTACATGTCTAGTTAGATATGGAGGGATTAACAAATGAGTAAGATAAACAGGCAGGAGATTCTTGACATTTTAGATGGATATGACAAAGAAGATATAACAATTGCCACTCTAGGAAGCCACTCTTCTTTGCATATGTTTCAGGGGGCAAAAACAGAAGGGTTTAGGACTGCAGCAGTCTGCGCAAAAGGACGAGAAGTTCCTTATCAAAGATTTGGGGTTGTAGATGAAATAATCACGGTAGATAAATTCAGTGATATAGTTAACGACGAAGTCCAGGAACAATTAAAGGACTTAAACAGCATAATATTCCCACATGGATCATTCGTGGCCTATGCTGGACTAGACAATATTGAAACCATCTTCAACGTCCCCATGTTCGGAAACAGGGACATCTTAAGGTGGGAAGCAGAAAGGGACCTGGAAAGGAAGATGATGACTGAATCCGGGGTCAGAATTCCGAAAAAGATAACCGATCCTGCGAAAATTGAAGGCACCGTCATGGTAAAGTTCCCCGGAGCCAGAGGTGGAAGAGGATACTTCGTTGCTTCATCAACTGAAGAATATGATGAAAAAATTGAAGCCATGAAGAAACGAGGCTGGATCGAAGAAGAGGATATAAAGGAAGCACATATTGAAGAATATGTGTTAGGATGTAACTTCTGTATTCATTATTTCTTCTCAGGATTAAAACAAGATGCAGAAGTCTTAGGAATGGACAGCAGATATGAATCAACCATAGATGGTTTAGTTAGAGTTCCAGCTAAAGACCAGCTGGATCTTAACGCAGATCCATCATACGTCGTAACTGGAAACCATCCGGTAGTTATAAGAGAATCACTACTTCCACAGGTATTTGACATAGGAGACAAAATCACAGAAGGTGCTAAAAAATTAGTACCGCCAGGATTTAACGGTCCATTCTGTATGCAAACTCTGGTAACCGATAATCTTGAAGTGGTTGTATTTGAGATGAGCGCCCGATCAGATGGTGGAACAAACACATTCATGAACGGATCACAATACAGTTACTTGTACCACGGAGAACCATTAAGCATGGGCCGTAGAATGGCCTTAGAGATCAAGAATGGTATAAAAGAAGATCGTTTAGATGAAATAATTACTTAAACCATTCCTTTTTTTATTAATTTTGTATTATATCAATCTATTCAAATTTTTATTCTTTTTTAGCCCCACTTAAATGTCCAAAAAATTTTATTCATACTTTATTAAATTAGATTATATCTCGATATCTTGCGAAAATATCCTTAACTGAACCAGAATATACTAATTCCTGAAGCAAACCTACATCAGATATCACCCAATCCACGTACTGATCTAAATTCTTCCGTACATATGATTCATACGAATAATGAGAAGAATCTAAATAAGCTTTACTGGGTTTAACATCCTTTTCTACTGCCCCTATAAGATCATCCATAATGGATATCAATGGTTGATTATCAACGTGAACATCTTTTACCAGTTTTTTCTCCTGTAATGCACCTAATACTGATATATCAGCAAATAACTTATGATTAACAGCTATCAAACCATCATAAATGATCATATCGTCACTTATGTCCGTGAAGAAATCCTGAATCTTTGCAATAGCCGCTTCTAGATTATTTTCCTGTAATAAATAGTTGTTAAATTGTTGAACCGCTTTCTGGTGGTTGTACTCTTCCGGAGGTACTATTACCGTTTTCATGTACTCCTTATTCGCTTTGATGGCACCGGCAATTAGACCCGGTAGATCTATGGTAACCCTGCTTGGCAAAATAACGTAAGCACAGATGATGGCTATTACGGCCCCTAAAGTTATATCGATTATCCTGGCCATGGAATTTTCAATTACTGTTCCAGTGGGCCATATCAATACCGTGAACACGGTAAGGGCCATTACTGAAGGTCCAACGTAGTTGGGTAACCATGCTAGAGCTAAGAAAATCATGATAAGGGCAAATATCAACAGTATCTCATGTGGGAAGAAAAACGCCAGGATAATGGCTATGATGATAGCAAGTAAATTATACAAAACCCTCACCACCATACTGTTGATTGTGCTAGTTACATCTGGTCTTATGACGATTAAAATACCCATGGTCACCCAGATAACATCTCGGCCATGAGTAAGATGAACTAATAAAAGACCTACAGTCATGGCCAGTGCGAAACGCACCGCATGCCGCATGTAAATATTTTTAAGGTTAAAATTAGCCTTAAGAACATCCTTAAGGGATGTTTTAGTTGTGGATATTTTTAACTTTTCTCCGGATATCTTATCTGATAAAAGTTCGGCAGATCTTTTAAGAAGCTCCACCATCTGATAACCGATGCCCAGGAAAGCATTGATATCTTTTTCACCAGAATCTATAGTCGCTTTCTTTACAGTTGAAACATCCTCATTTAACTTATCAATATTAACTTGATCTTTACCTTGTATTATTGATTCGCCTATCTTTAAGCTGGTTTTGTTTATGTTCTCCTGGTATTCTTTGAATTTATCCTGATATCCTTTAGATATCCGGGAGTAGAGTAACTTACTGTACTCACGAAAACCAGATAGATAGATTCCTAATCTAAAAAGTTCATAGTCAGTGGGATCCAGCGGGACGCCTGAAAGTGCATGTAGGTTTTTTAAAACCATCTGTAAAGAATTTTGAGGATCAAATCCCGCTGCCACCCTATTACGCAGATCCTGTTTCATTTTCCATAAACGTGGTATAAACAGGATTGAAGCAACTAAAAATGCCAGTAAACAGTAATAAATATAGTCCATGGGGGTAGATTTAGCATTAACCACTATCACCGCAATGAAGTACATGACGAATATTATGTAACCAAAAAATCCAATTGATTTCCCGAAGATATACAGAGAAATACAGAAAAATGCCCAGATAACTGTGATTAATATAAAAACAAGATCACTACTTGATCCTAAAGAGACACTGGTAAAAGCCAACACAGCCATGATAAATCCAACAAACGTTAGAGGAGCTACCTTCCTAACTGGCAGATCGATGTCTATTATCCTGGTGATCACGATGGTGACGAGTGCAACCACAGAGAGACCATTGTCCCAGCCTAAAAATCTAGCTATTAGAACCGCTAAAACCATCAAAAAAAAGGATTTTACCGCGGTTGCCCATAATGGTTTACCTGTAGGCCTAATAAGTACCTTTAATCTTTCAAATTTACTCTTCCTTTGTGGCATGACCACATCAAATCCCCCTGTATAATTAGAATACAGTAATAATTTTTCTATTCCGTTTGATATAAAGTTAACTAGCAAATATTTAAGTAGATTATCCCCTAGGAATACTCAAGTTTATTAGAATAGACTACTAAAGATAGTATGTAACTAATTAAACAAGTGTTTAAAATGGACAGTAGCGAAGCGGTTTTTCAGGGGCTGAAAAAAGCAGGTATAGACTTCGTGGTCAGCCTGCCCTGTGTAAATCTGGGGAAGATCATAGAGATGGTGGACTGTGACGAGGAGATCACCCACGTCCCGGTGACCAGGGAAGAAGAGGGATTCGGTATCTGCGCCGGCGCCTACCTGGGAGGTAAAAAAACAGCTATTTTAATGCAGAACTCCGGGTTAGGTAATTCTGTGAATGTTTTAGCTTCCCTCTATAAACTCTACCAATTACCAATTCTCATGGTGATGAGTCACCGTGGCACTGAAGGGGAATTTATGAGCGCCCAGATACCCATGGGAAAAGCCACCCCTGGTGTACTGGATACCCTGGAAATCGCGTATTTCCTCCCCAAGACTCCGGAAGATGCTTACAAAGCATTGTCTGAAGCCTGGCTCCTATCTAAGATGGGAGGCTCCCCCGTGGCTATGTTGCTTGAAATTGGATTCTGGTGAAATTTAATCATTTAATCAAACTTTTACAGGGAAATAAAGCTTACAGGGAAAAATAAGAAAATGAAAAGAGTCGATGCAATTAAAAGGATCTCCGAGCAACTGGAGGATGAGCTGGTAATCTGTAACATAGGCTTTCCCTCCCGGGAGTTATACGCGGTCAAGGATTCACTCACCCACTTTTACATGCTGGGATCCATGGGAATGGCCTCTTCCATAGGTTTAGGCCTAGCCCTCGCCCAGGAAAGGAAAGTGGTGGCCCTGGATGGGGATGGATCACTTTTAATGAACCTTGGTAGCCTGGTCACCATTTACAACCAGGACCCTAAGAATTTTATACTGATATTGCTGGATAACGAGTGTTACGGTTCAACAGGCTCCCAGTGCACCTACGCCAGTACTGTAGACCTATCCCAGATAGCGGAAGCGGTGGGATTTAAGAATATCTTCTCATTCAAGGTAGATTTAGATTTAACGGAAGTTTTAAAGGCTGAAGGACCTATATTCGTCCATGTCAAAGTCGAACCGGGTAATGCCGATGTCCCGGTGATAAATATGGAGCCGGAAAAGATTAAAGAACGGTTCATGGAAAATTTAAAATAAGTAGTAACTTTTTTTTAATCAAATAAAAAAATCAATTAACGCCCTCTTCTCCTTTCAAACTCATCAAAGAGCTCATCTATCTCGATGTTTTTATATACAAGTATTAGTAACACGTGGAAAATCAGATCGGCAGCTTCTGGGACCAGCTTTTCATCGTTTTTGGCGGCGATTATAACCTCAGCTGCTTCTTCCCCTATTTTTTCCAGTATTTTATCCTCGGCCAATTTTTCATCGTCCTTCATTAAATTGGATGTGTAAGAATCTATGGAATTATCCCGCCTGTCTTCCAGTACCTGGTAAACTTCTCTTATAATTTTTTCCTTCATTTTCTCGATTCTTCCTTTCTTAATGTTTCGGTTAGGGCGATTAAAGGATGTTGTGCATCATCGATGACGTCAATATCTTCATATGTAAAAATTCCCTCTTTATCTGCAGTTTTCTCTATTCCCAGCTTTAAATCCTCATCAATTTCAATTACATAGGAGTCGATCTCTTCATGGCCCAGTTTCAGGGCGGCAACTGTGCGGTGATGGCCGTCCACCAGCACGTATCTGTTATCCACTTTAACCACTATGGTGGGCTCGGCCAGGCCTCTTTGGATCTCGTAGGTTCTGCCCTGCAGTTCATCGGCATAGATTTTATTCTGGGTGGGTCTCAACTTATTTATGGGCACTTTCATCCTTACCAGCTTGGTTTTTATACCGTATAACTGTTCCAGGGTCTTCTTGAAATAATTGACCTTGGTGGGTGTTGATCGTTCAATATGTGACCTTACAATATCGGTGTTGGTAATTATGCCCACTAGTTTGCCTTCTTTATTCATCACGGGCATTCTGGATATGCCCATCCGGAACATAACCCGGGCGGCGTCGTTGATGGACATTTCCTTATCCGCTACAACGACATCAGTAGTCATCAGTCCTTCCACTAAATCCGACCATGGTTTCAGGAGTAAATCAAAGGCAGTTACCATTCCAATGACCTCTCCATTGGTCTTAACTGGGAATCCGTCATGGCCTGTTAGCTTCATCAATTCTATAACTTCACCAGCTGGGGTGTCTGGGGTGACTGTGATAACTTTTTTTGTCATGTAATCTTTTACTAGGGCTGTACTGGTCATTATAATACTCCTTTTTATTCAAAGACTCTTTTTCCATAGTATTTTATCGTCATATTCCACCTTTATTATCCGGTGGAAGGGAATCTGGGTTTCATCATTTAAGATGAGAAATCCGTTCTCGATTCTGTCTATCTGGCTCCCCTGGATTGTTTTAATATTTCCACGTGCCCCTCTATGGATGTAACTTATTGTAGTCCTGTTTACTTCCATATCAGGATGCCAGAGAACCATGTTCAAGACGTTTTTCGCCATCTTTAGAACCCAAATTTATAAAATTCAGTTCGCAAGAAAAAAGTTTTAAACTCCTGAAATTTGTTTAATTCAACAATCAGTTATTTATCTTTAGGGTTAAAAAATTTTTTTGTTGAAGGTACACCTTCAACAAAAAATATGTATCCTCAGAGATGGATAATATGTATCTTCAGAGACTACTTATCCAGTTCTTCCTGGAGTAATTTAACGATTTCACCTGGATCTGCTTTTCCCCGAGTTATCCTCATAACCTGACCCATCAAGAAGTTCAAGGCCTTCCTTTTACCCTCGTAGTAGTCGGAAACTGCCTCTGGATTTTCATCTATACTCTGTTTTACGGCCTTTTGAACCACGTCTTCTTCCACCACACCGATCAGTCCCAGTTCTTCAGCGATTTGGGTAGGTGTCTTCGGGTTGTGGGGCATGTTTTCTATGATCCTCTGTCCAGCTTTGGTGGTGATCTTCTTATCCTGCAACAACTGGAGGAACTCCACCAGTTGCTGGGTGGTTATTTCACTTTCTCGGAAGGTGATCTTGTTGTAGGATAGGATTCTCTTGAGTTCATCCCTCATCCATAAAGCTGCAAATCCAGGATCTACCTCCTCAACCACTTCTTCAAAGGCGTTCGCCAGTTCTAACTCAGACGTGAGCACCTGCGCATGATCCTTTTTTATGCCGTACTGTTTTACAAATCTGTCCGTCTTTATGTGGGCAGGTTCTGGCATTTCTTCCCTTATACGTTCCACTCTCTCCTCTTCAGCAAGCATAGGCGGCAAGTCTGGGTCGGGGATGTACCGGTAATCTTCTGCTTCTTCTTTAAGTCTCATGGGCACGGTGATCATCTGTGATTCCAGGAATGCCCTGGTCTCCTGTTTAATCTCTATACCCCTCTTCAGGAGGTTTTTCTGGCGGACCATCTCAAACTGGAGGGCTTTATATGCACCCTTTATGGAGTTGATGTTCTTGATTTCAGCTCTTTTACCTCCTTCAATGGAGATATTAACATCAGCCCTCATGGTACCCTCTCCCCGGGCGCTTCCACTGTATTCCAGTACACGGATAAGTTCCCGTAGGAATGTCCGGGCTTCTTCAGGGGATGTCATGTCTGGTTCGGTTACTATTTCAATCAGGGGTATTCCGGACCGGTTGAAATCCACAAGTCCCAGGTCTGGTTTGTACTGGCCGGGGTCCTCTTCCAGGTGCACTTCTCTAATACGCACCCCGTTCAGGTCTCCCTCGAACCCTATGGGTATGGAGGTCCTCTGGTATCCGGATGGTAGGTCTGGGTAATCGTAGTGTTTCCTCTGGAAAAAGGTCACATCTGGGCTTATCTTACAGGCCAGCATCAGGGCTATCTTTATCACCCCATCCAGTGCTTCCTTGTTTGGTGGGTATGGTTTTGCACCCGGTTGGTTCAAGCATACGAAGCAGATATTGTGGTTTGGTGGTGCTTCCTGGTAGTTGGTGCGGCAGTCACAGAATAGTTTAGAATCAGTATCCAGCTGGACGTGTATCTCCAACCCGCATTTCATGTTAATGTTTATTCCTCCTGAAAATATGATATCTTAAGAATCTATTTATTTATAATCTTGTTTATCGTGCAAATTGATAAAATAAAAATTTATCTTCCTATAATAATGTCAGATAAAATAACATATATAGATTAACATAGTTGTATCTTCGGTGTTATTTAATCCCTTTTTTCTTGATCTATCCCATAATAATTTTTTGAAATTTTCTATTTTCATAAACTTTATATGGGTGTTAGTACAGACAAGAATATGTGAATTGATCGGGTGTTAGTACTGACATAATCAATTCTGATCGAGCAACCTCCGCAGCAAATGGTTCCTGGGTTAATGAAACAGTAGCTAACTCCAGCAGTATCAGTGGCAATTCATTGGAGCTGGATTCATCTGGTAATCCCCATATAAGTTACTATGAGGATGGTGATGTGAAATATACTTACAAAAACGGTTCACAATGGCATAAAATAAATGTAGACACTGATGTGTACGCTGATACAACTTCAATAGCCCTGGACAGCTCTGATAGACCCCAAATTACCTATACATCTATTGAAACTGGATAAAAAACCATAAAATATGCATATGATGATGGTTCAAAGCATATTGATACAGTATTGAGTGGTATAGGCGATTATTATAGTAGTGCACTCACACTGGATTCATCTGGAAATCCACACATAATTATAGAAATAGTAGATAGTCCAGGATTATCCATATATTCGCCTTATCTTGCTCTAGACTCATCAGACAACCCCCATATAAGCTATTACATTGCTATTCCAATAGCAGGATTAATTCTAGCAGTTTTAATGTTGTTAGGTGGTTTAGTGACCTCAAAAAAAATAATCCCCTTGTTTTTAATTTTTTAAGATTAATCCAAAAAGAAATCATAAATAAAGATCAAAGTAAATAATAGGAACATGGGTTTTAACGATGTTTTTGGATTTTTAAATGGTTAAAAATTCATTTGGATATTTTTCGTAAGTGATAATATGACTGATGAAACTGAACAGAAGATTTTGGACT
>WOYJ01000061.1:19043-24043 GCA_011620845.1 Methanobacteriaceae archaeon | reverse complement strand
TATTTATCTTCTAATTTAATGAACCAGGTTTCTTCTCTTTATCCCAATAGAACTATTGTGATTTATTGTTTTTGAAGTGACATACATCACCAATTTTAGAAAGTTATTAATAAAATAAAGGAAAGATATTAAAATGATTATAAAGGTGGGACCAATGATAAAGATGGAAAAAACCTGTGGATCACCCAAAGTCGAAGTGATGAAGGATGGTAAAAGGATCGGCCATATGTATGGGATGAATGTAATCCAGTGGTTCCTGAAAAATAAGTACAAATACACTGGCACATTTTCCCGTTTTATAACAGAAGATCCAGATGACAGCCACTCCGGAATCAAAATAGACATAATAATACCGGAAAAACATCTGATCATCAAAGACGCCTGTATTGAATGGATGAAAAGCCCCTTAAACAACGGTACCTTCAACGCTAAACGAATAGAAAGCTATGAAGGACCGATATAGCCCTGGTTAAACATCCGTTTATTTTATTAGATAACATAACGTTCAACTAATTTTATTTTAAGGGCCATTATATGAGTAAAAAAGGTACCCGTGAAGAGCGCGAACTGGTGAAGATGCTGTGGGACGCAGACTGCGCGGCAATGAGAGCGCCTGCCTCGGGTGGTGCCACCAAAAAACCACTGCCCGATGTAATAGCCGGTAACGGTAAGATATACCTGGCGATTGAAGTGAAATCCACGTCCCAGGAAAGGATATACATCGATTCAGGTAAAATAGACGCCCTCCTGGAATTTTCAAATATATTTGGAGCCCAGCCCTACGTCGGTGCCAAGTTCATACGCGAAAAATGGCGTTTTGTGAAAATTGAACACCTCCACAAAACAAAACAGAAAAATTATCGCTTAGACAAGGAATTAGCCTTTAAGAAGGGTATTGAACTGGACGAATTACTCGGTAAAAGTAAACAGGTTAAGTTTTAGTTAAATAGAGGGTTAAATAAGCGATTTTTTTTATTTCATTATAATGGTTCCTTCCTACCAGCTGCATCACGGCGGTATTTCCCGAATTCTGTGATTAACTTTACCTCATCACTCCAGAACACCGGGCCTTCTTTACATATCCTCCATCCCACATCGTCCACGCAACACTGGCCGCAGATGCCCACCCCACATTTCATATAGCGTTCCAATGAAAACTGGGCCGGGATTTTATATTCCTCTGCCAGGTCTGCTACTTTTTTCATCATGATCTCCGGGCCGCAGGTGACTATCATATGGTAACTGTTGCTTTTAAGCATTTCATGGGCGAGATCTGTTCCGAATCCGCAGAAACCGTAGGTTCCATCATCGGTGCAGACCCTTAAGTTGGTATCCGTTTTGTTAAGGCGATCCATAAAAAGTAGTTCATCCTGTGTGGCTGCTGCACTTATAAGATCCACTTCCACACCCTTCCGGGATGCTTCCTCTGCAAACGCTGCCAGAGGGGCCATTCCAACTCCCCCACCAACTGCCAGGACGTGTGAGCCTGCAATTTCAAATCCCTGGCCATAGGGTCCTCTCAGTCCGAGCTGAGCTCCTACCTCGAGCTCGTGGAGTGCCTCGGTGAATTTACCCACCTTTCTGATTGTGAACCCGATTTCACCCTTGATTGGGTCAATCAGGGATAGGGACATGGGTTTTTCATCATGGAAGTTCCATACCATCATGAACTGACCCGGTGTCTCTTCTGTAACCTCCCAGTCAAAAATGAAGGTTTTAACTGTGGGTGTTTCCTCTATTATGTCCTTTATCCCTACGATTTTTGGAATGTTCATGTTTTATTTCCTATTATAAATGTAATTCCCATCAATAATTTAATTAGATTTCATGGGCCTTACCAACCATCTCTGATACACTATCATAGCCCTTTCTGTTCATGAAATTTTCAAGTCCAGTGCAAATCTTCTCAAATACTTCCATTCCCTCATAGTAAACGGCTGTTCCGATTTGTACAGAGTTTGCACCGGCGTATAAGAATTCAACTGCATCTTTATAATCCCTGATCCCACCCACACCTATTATAGGCACTTCAACGGCTTCATATACATCGTAGACACATCTAAGTGCTATTGGTTTTATGGCTGGTCCTGATAAGCCGCCGAATTTATTGTGTAGTATGGGCTGGGCTGTCTCCAGGTCTATACGCATGCCCGGGCCTACCGAGTTTATGAGGGTTATGGCATCACAGCCAGCTTTCTGGGTGGCTTCTGCTATTTCAACTATATCGGTTACATTAGGGGTTAGTTTAACTATTAGTGGAGTTTTAACCGCATTTTTAACCTCTTTAACTATCTGTGCCGTTGCGTCGGGGTCCTGGCCTATGGATGCTCCGCAGCCGCCTGATGCATGGGGGCATGATACGTTGAGCTCTATCATATCCACCATTCCCTCTATCCTGGTGGCGACGCTCTGGAATTCATCTGGACTCGCCCCGTAGATAGATGCCACTGCAGGTACCAGGCCTTCCAGTTTCTCCAGTTCGGTTTTAAATAGTTCTACTCCTGGGTTGGAGAGTCCTATGGCATTTATAAATCCGCCGGTGACTTCCACGGTAGTTGGATTGGCGTATCCAGGATTAGGTTCCATGCTAAAGGATTTGGTTACCACTGCTCCTGCACCGCTCCTAGCGGCCCAGTTAAGTGATGCTGCGGTGCTGCCCATGATCCCTGCCGCCAGCATGGTGGGGTTTTTCATTTTAATTTTGCATATCTCAGTTTCAAGCATATGGATCAGACCCAGAAAATATTAAATTGACATCAGTATAGACTTATTGGTATGAAGTGTTATATTACCTGGTGTTTCGCGGGTTTTATTGCCCTTGATGAAAATTGTGCCCTCTTAGATTATGAACTTTTCCCAAAGAGCAAGATAACCCTAAGGCTTACCGAACTACTGGAAGGTAATTTGGTAAGAGAAGAAAAATCTCTGCTCAAGAGACTGGTTAAAAACCATGATGAAGTTGTTGTAGAGACGGAAATTTCCCCTTCTAAATATGAAAGCCTTAAAGACTCCTCTAAATTTAAATTCCAAACACCGAATAAAGCTGGGGAATATGTTAGAAATTACCTGGCTGATATTTTAATCGAAACTGATTTTATCGAGACAGAGGAAGAATTAAAGGAATTAATACATGATACTTCCCTGAATATCACCAGGGACCGCCTGCAGGAGGCAAGTGAAGCAGAAGATCTGGTTTTGATACAGGCCATAAACGCCTTGGATGAACTGGACGAGACCACCAGCAAGTTAGCAGAACGCCTGAGGGAATGGTACTCCATCCACCTCCCGGAACTGGATAAAATAAAAAGCCACGAATACTACGTTAAACTGGTAGCAGATTATGGAGATAGGGACTCCATTATAAGTTCCGGGTTAAAGGATTCAGACATGGAAATAAAGATTAGTATAGGAGCTGAGCTGGATGAATATGACATCATCATGCTAAAAGAATTTGCTTCTTCCACTAAATCACTGCAAGCCACGAAAAAGTCGTTGAATTCATATATAGAAGAGAAGATGGATGAACTGGCACCTAACCTAAAGGACCTGGTAGGGGCCTCCCTGGGGGCGAAGATAATCGCCCATGTAGGCGGGTTAAAAAGATTGGCCCTGCTTTCATCCAGTACTATCCAGGTTTTAGGGGCAGAGAAAGCCCTCTTCAGGCACATCAAGACTGGTGAAAGACCACCTAAACACGGCCTGATCTACCAGCACCCCGAGGTCAGAGGGGCGAAGTACTGGTTAAGAGGGAAGATAGCCCGGGCCCTGGCATCCAAAATATCCCTGGCTGTACGTAAGGATGTCTTCTCCGGAGAATTCGACCCATCCATTAAAACCAGCTTCGAAGCCAAGGTTGAAGATATTAAAAAGGCACATCCATTCCCTAAAAGGCCAAGTAAAAGCAGTAAACCTGGTAAGAAGGTTAAAAAGAAGAAGAAAAGGGAGAAATATAAGAAGAAGTTTGATACTTACTACTGAGATAATTTGTATACTATTTATGAGAGATATCCAATTATTCTATAAATAAAGATTTCATTAAAGAGGACCGTATCATTCAATAATGGAAGATTTCATGGTCAATGAAGCTGTATTTGAACACATAAAAGTACGTTATCTCTTTTTGTGGTTGATCTTATTTTTTATTCTTGCGGTTTTTCTATATGCTGGAACCACTAATCTAGTTACCGAGGCAGAGGTTAATGTGGTCGTCAGTTTTCTATTTTATGGTATCATATCCCTCTGGATCATCAGGAATTTTCACCGGGTAAAGGTAAACAGTGAAAAATTCTTCGGACATTTACCCCATAATTACAACTGGTTTTACCTGTTCATCATAATCTTTGGTGTGATAATATTGTCATTGGGCCTTGGTGAACTCAGTCGTTATATCCTATCTACTATAGACCCTAATATATTAAATGAACTTCCATCAACCAGTTTTTTCTACAATCAAAGTGAAACACCACTTGCTCCCATCCTCAATTACATCGAATTCATTGTAGCGGTTATCATCGCCCCCATCGTTGAAGAAATCCTATTTAGAGGAGTTATGCTGCACCGTTTCACCATCAAGTGGGGTATCAAATGGGCCATACTGACTTCCTCCATTATCTTCGCATTATTCCACGCGGATATAATAGGAGCATTCATCTTCGCAGTTGTGATGTGCATCCTGTACATTAAAACCGCCAGCATCCTGATGCCCATATTAGCCCATATTACCAATAACCTGCTGGCCTATGGTTTCGAGATTTTGACAAGCTTCAGCCCAGGGAGTACAGTGGCCAGTCACAGCTTAGAAGTGGCTATTTTTCTCTTAACCGTTTCTATTATAATCATATTGTATTTCCTTTACAGAAACTGGCCACAGAGGTACTGGCGGCCTCCCTACTTCCAGGAAGTTTATGATGGAATTCCTGAAAATTTCTATTACGATTCATTGAAAATTTATAAAAAAGGAATAGTAAATATAACTCCTGATTTATAAAAAAGGAATAGTA